>JADIMV010000030.1 GCA_017694515.1 Candidatus Aphodosoma intestinipullorum | reverse complement strand
TCGCTCTCCGACATCCTGCCCGGACGGTTCCTGTGCCTTACGCCGTCCCTGTCAACTGACGGCAGGCGCAGGTTTTCCGACAGTTCGTCACTCAGATTCTTGTCAAACTCATCAATAATACAGAAGATTTCTATAACTTTGTCCCTGGTAATCATCGCTTGTGTGTTTTGTAATGTTTTGATTTCCAGCTGTAAAGATACAAAATAACGGCGGGATTACCAACTTTTTTCCTTCCTTTTATTATCCCGAACTCGCGTAGAACTGCTTCTGAACGGCTTCAAATACCTTTACAACGAGCCTATGGCGCCGGGAAAGATAGGGCAGACATACACTTTCAGCTGCGAGAATGTGGACAAGAACAAACTGATCTGGGAAGTGAAAGCACCCGGGGCTGACCCATACACGAAGACAAATGTATCGTCGGTATCAATCACCCCCGTGACAAGCGGGGCAATAAGTGTCACCGTAACGAATACGGACGGATGTCCCGAAGACAACCACGCGTCTGGCAGTGTAATCATAATGCCCAGTATAGTAATTGACCCGACAAATCCGGTAAACCCGGGAATCACCATAAACGCCAGAGTCTGGAATGAGGGGGCAACAAATGATGGTAGCGGAACGATAACAAAGGCGGCCGCGGCAGAGACGGCGCGTGTGCCATACGAGGGCGGATACACCGTTGAGCTGTGGGATGACCACTCGATGCTCGGACGCTGGCAGCGCGAGGGTCATGTGATGGAGATACCCGGCACGGGTACTGTCGCCGGCAAGATATATTACCTGCGGCTGTACGTGGACGGTGAGCTGGAAGACGTGGCCAAGGTGATGGTCTACTGACGGCGGAATGCCACAATGAGATGCGCGTGGGCGCGTGAGGCGAAGGTGCTTCACGCGCCCTCTTCTTTTTACCCGCTTCGAGAAAGAAGGTAAAATGAGAAGGGTGAGTTCTGGCGCGAGAAGGGAGGGAAAAGGAGGCTACGGAAGAACGGGTAGAATGGAATGGGGTGTGTTCCTGCTGAGCAGGCCAGAGGATTCGGAGATGTTCCGTGGAGGCTTCGGAGGGGCTGGCTTGAGGCTTCGGCGAGAGTACGTGTTTTTAACCTATTTTTATATTATCAGATAGAGGCGAATGTGACACACTGGCGGGTGTGGAGAAGAGAAGAAAGAGGGATGCGAGGTGGAAGAGAAAGGTTAATGACTGATTTGGTGACCGATTTGGGTTAAATATGTACAAAAGGGCATTATACCCTTTGCGGTGCGGGAATAAATGCGTACATTGCGGGCGAAAGAGGCGGCACTGAAAAGCAGTGGATTACCCACACGGAATTGCGGATAACCATGGGATGCAAATCAGTGGCGCAGCTACGTATAGAACCATTTCAATATTACGATATGAAAAGAGTGTTTATCATCGCTGTGGCGATAGTGACGCTGCTTGTCTCCGCAGAGGCACAGAAACAGAAGGTCGGGATAGTGCTGAGCGGAGGGGGCGCATTGGGCTTCGGGCATATCGGGGTGCTGCAAGCCCTGGAAGACAACGGGATTTACCCGACGATAGTGGCCGGTACGTCGATGGGAGCACTCGTGGGGGCGATGTACGCCAACGGGCTGAGGCCTCAGGACATATTCGACCTCGTGAAGGCGGAGGAGTTCGACAAAATATCGAAGATTATCACTCCAAGCGGGCTGAGGCGCGGCAGTATGGGGATATCGGACCACAAGAACATATTGGATATGCTGGACAAGTATATCCCGGCGAACGACTTCGACTCGCTGAAGATGCCGCTGTATGTGTGCGTGTCCAACATAAGCAAGTCACAGGGGGAGATAATACACAGCGGGGGGAGGTTGCACGAGTATCTGCTCGCGTCGTCAAGCATACCGCTTGTATTCGAGGCCGTGGAGCTCGACTCGATGTATTATGTGGACGGGGGTGTGTTCAACAATCTGCCTGCACAGGCGATAAGGGACAAGTGTACCTACCTGATAGGCAGCAACGTCAATCCGGAGAAGTACCGTTCCCCAATCAAGAGCGGCAAGGATGTGGCGATGCGTTCGGTGTCCATCCTGATATACGAGAACACGAAACCGGGGATAGAGATGTGCGACTTCATGGTGGACGTGCCGGTGAACTATTTCTATTCGCCCATGGATTTCAAGCATTTCTACGAGATATACCAGATAGGCTACAAGGCCGGTCTGGACTACATCAAGGAGCACCCGGAAATCGTCAGGAAGTGCAAGGGGAAGAGACCTGACTGGTGAGGCTTGCACGTATGAGGGGAAAAGGGTAATTTTGCAAGAGAACAATATCAGTATCATAATGAAAATACGCACACTTCTAATTGCCGCCATAGCGTTGGCATGCAGCACAGCCGTTTCGGCACAAAAGACATCACAAGAGTATCTCGAAGCGTTCACAGGAGGACGGTTTACTCCGGCACGCCCCGCCGCGATATACCAGATGAACGACGGCAAGCACTACACAGTGCTGTCAGAGGACGGGAAACGCATAGTCAAATATGAATACAAGAGTGGTAAGGAGGTCGGGACGATAGTGGACCTTGAAAGTCTGGACGACTGCCCAATCAAGGAGATAAAGGGCTACGCATTCGACAATCAGGAGCAGAAGCTGCTGCTGAACACGGAGAAGACCCCAATCTACCGCCGCTCGTACACGACTACATATTACGTGTACTACATCGAACGCAAACACATAGAGCCACTCAGCGACAAGGGCGAGAGGCAGAGAGACGCGCAGTTCTCCCCAGACGGGCGCATGGTGGCGTTCTCACGCGACAATAACCTGTATATCAAGAAACTGAACTTCGGCACTGAAATAGCAGTCACAAAGGACGGAGAGACCAACAAGATAATCAACGGCACAGCCGACTGGGTGTATGAGGAGGAGTTTGCGGAGACCCGCTATTTCGCGTGGAGTCCGGACAGCAAACTGCTGGCCTACGTGCGTTTCGACGAGAGCGCGGTGGAGCAGTTCTCGTTCACAGAATTTGAAGCCCCGTACACATCGGAGTACACATACAAGTACCCGAAAGCCGGAACGACCAACTCTACCGTCAGCCTGCACGTCTATGACTGCGAGAACCGCACGACGAAAAAGATGGACGCGGGCGAAGGGAATGACATCTATTTCCCCATCCTACGCTGGACGAGGAGCAATGAATCAGTGGCCGTCGTGCGCCTGAACAGAAACCAGACGGAGCTCGACCTGCTGAGCGTCAATCCGCGCTCGGGCGTAGCGACAAAGCTGATGAGCGAAAAAGACAAGGTATATGCAGACTACACTAACCTCATAGCACTGCATTTCAATAGCGACAACTCATTTATCTGCATGAGTGAACGCGACGGGTACAGACACCTATACCTGTTCAACGCGAACGGCGCAATGTCGCGCCAGATAACCAAAGGAGAATGGGACGTCACCGACTTCTACGGCTATAACGAAAAGACAAAGACGGCATATTTCCAAGCGGCAAAAGAGAACCCCACGGAACGCCACGTGTACAGCGCGGACGCAAAGGGCAAAATCAGCTGCTTCGACACCAGACCCGGCACACACAGCGCGACATTCACGAAAGACATGAAGATGGCCGTCACACAGTTCAACAATACCGAGACACCGAACATATACACGCTGACAGATGCCAAGGGCAAGGCTATCAGGACGATAGCGGACAACAGCAGACTCGTGGCATACGCCGATTCATTCAACCTGCCGAGGAAAGAGTTCATCACATTCACGACGGAAGAGGGCATCACGCTCAACGGCTGGATTGTCAAGCCCACAGGCATGGAAGACGGGCAAAGGTATCCGCTCGTGATGGTGCAGTACAGCGGGCCGAACAGCCAAGAGGCACTTAACCGCTGGAAGCCTGACTGGGAATATTACCTTGCGCAGGAGGGCTATGCAGTGGCGTGCGTGGACGGACGCGGCACAGGAGCGAGGGGACGCGAGTTCCGCACGTGTACATACTGGCACTTAGGGCGTTACGAGATGGCAGACCAAGTGGCGGCGGCCAAGTATTTCGGCACACTGCCGTACATCGACCCGGAGCGCATCTGCATCTGGGGCTGGAGCTACGGCGGATTTATGGCTCTCAACTGCCTGACATTCGGCGACGGCACATTCAAGGCAGGCATCTCAGTTGCACCGGTGACAGACTGGCGACTGTACAACACCGCCTATACAGAACGGTTCATGAGCCGCCCGCAGGACAACCCGGAGGGCTATGAGGAGCATGACCTGATAAAACACGCTGGAGAACTCGAAGGCAAACTGCTGCTCGTTCACGGGTCGGCAGACGACAATGTACATTTCCAACAGTCAATGCTCTACATCGAACAGCTCGTAGAGGCAGGGAAACAGTTTGAAATGCAGGTGTATCCGAACAAGAACCACAGCATACTCGGCAAGAAGACACGCCTGCACCTGTACACACGTTTCAACGAGTTCCTCAAAAGAAATCTGTAACACAAAAGACCAACAGCCATGAACAGCACAAGAAACAGGGGCAACATACTGCCGATAGCCATCATGTTCGCCCTGTTCTTCATGATAGCGTTTGTCACGGGACTTCAGACCCCACTGGCCGATGTGGTCAAGGGACAATTCAGCGGGAACAACGCACTCTCGATGCTCGGCAATCTGGCCAACTTCATAGCGTACCTCTTCATGGGTATCCCGGCAGGGTTGCTCCTCCAGCGGATAGGCTACAAGAAGACGGCACTTGTGGCGGTAACGGTAGGGTTTATAGGGGTATCGGTAACATTCCTGTCGGGCAAAGTGTCCGAAGACCCGTCGCACATAAGCGTATTCGCCACATATCTTGCCGGGGCACTGATATCGGGATTCTCCATGTGCCTGCTGAATACGGTGGTAAACCCCATGCTCAACACGCTCGGCGGAGGCGGCAACCGAGGCAACCAGTTAGTGCAGTTCGGAGGCGTATTCAATTCGGTTGCTGCTACCATAGTCCCCGTCACAGTCGGCTATCTGACAGGCGGGATGGTGAACCCCACGATATCAGAAGTCGCACCTGCCCTCTATATGGCGATGGGCATCTTCGCACTGGCTTTCATGGTCATAGCCTTCTCCCGCATACCCGAACCGGAACAGCAGAAACAGACTGAACGTACGACAGGCGACAGACACAGTGCGTGGAGTTTCCGTCACTTTGTATTGGGTATAATAGCAATATTCCTCTATGTGGGCATAGAAGTTGGGGTGCCTGGCACTGCGCTCAACTGGATGAAAGACAGCGTGAACGGGCTCGGAATGGATGCCGCAGCAGCAGGGACAATAGCCGGGACATACTGGTTTCTGATGCTGATAGGCAGGCTCATAGGCGGCGCAGTCGGAGCAAAGGTAAGCAGCCGGACAATGCTCAGGACAGTGTCGGCAGTCGCATTGGCATTCGTGCTAATAGCAATGCTCGCACCGACCGATGTCAGCGTGATGATGCCAGTCTTCAACAGCAACCTTTCATTCAGCCTGCAAGAAGCACCGATAGGCATCATGTTTCTCGTACTGGTAGGACTATGCACATCGGTCATGTGGGGCGGCATATTCAATCTGGCAGTGGAAGGGCTCGGGCGGTACACATCGGCAGCATCTGGCATATTCATGATGATGGTCTGCGGAGGCGGCATCATCCCCCTCGTGCAGGGCTATGTGGCCGACCTCGCATCGTACTCGGCAAGCTACTGGGTCATAGTGGTCTGCCTCGCCTATCTGCTTTTCTACGCATTCGCGGGATATAAGAATGTAAACAAGGATATAATCACAAACTGAAGATATGGAAAAACCATACGTTGTGGGCATCGACATAGGAGCCCAGACCGCAAAATACGGCATAGTGGACGCACGGGGCAATGTACTCGCGCAGTCAGTCATAGTGAGCAATTCACAGCCGACGGCAGAGGAGTTCATAAATGACCTCTGCAACGGGATAAGGAAACTTGCGGGGAATGAATATCCGCTCGACCAGATACGCGGCATAGGCGTAGGCGCGCCAAACGGCAACTACTATACCGGCACAATCGAAAACGCGGCCAACCTGACGTGGGCAAAAAACGGGACGGTGGAGTTCGTGAAAATGATGGAAAGCCAACTTGGAGTGCCCGTCGCCCTGACCAACGACGCAAACGCCGCTGCCGTGGGCGAAATGACCTACGGCGCAGCACGCGGGATGAAGAACTTCATAATCATAACGCTCGGCACAGGCGTAGGCAGCGGGATAGTCATCAACGGCGATGTCGTTTACGGACATGACGGATTTGCGGGTGAACTCGGGCACACGTGCAGGGTGAGAAACAACGGGCGCATCTGCGGATGCGGCAAGACCGGATGCTTAGAGACTTACGCCTCGGCAACCGGTGTAGCGCGTACCGCCCGCGAACTGCTCGAACTGACAGACCGCAAGTCCATACTCCGCACACTGCCGGCCGAGAACATCACATCGAAAGATGTATTCGATGCCGCCATAGAGGGGGATGAGCTTGCAAAAGACATATTCACATTCACGGGACGCATACTCGGCGAAGCATTTGCCGATTTCGTGGCGTTCAGCTCCCCGGAAGCGATAATACTGTTCGGAGGCCTTACCAAGGCCGGAGACCTGATATACAAGCCTATCGTAGAAGCGATGAACCTTAATCTGCTGCCTATATGGAAAGGCAAAATCAAGGTACTGTTCTCCACACTGAAAGAGAGCGACGCGGCAATACTCGGCGCAGGAGCTCTCGGCTGGGAACTGTAACAGGTCAAACGACAGACAGGAAATGCACACCGCCACAGGACGGGTGCATTCTTGTTTTATGACGTACAAAAATAATGTCAGGCAACTGATTTCTAAAGGGAAAATATGGTACTGAAAGACGAATGGTTCAGCACGATGGCAGAGACTGAAGACGGCCAGCCTATGTTCATTTCCGGACGCGACTGTCTGGATGAGTTCCGCCTCTCCGGCAAACTGAAAGAGCGAGTGGAGATATACTGGTCATACAAACCTGCATTCAAGAACTTACCCACTGACAGCGAGGGGGAACTGATGGAGGAAGCCACACTTGCACTACGCAAAGCTGTAGAGAAAGACAAACTCGCCATACTGACAGGCATTTACACCGGCAACGGAGAGCGCACACTCGTCTTCTACTGCCGCAAATCAAGCGTCTTCGGTGAACGCCTGAACGAGGCGTGGAAAGACTTTCCGCAACTGCCTGTCACCATCTACGTGGAAAACGACCCCGAATGGGCAGAATATATGGAGATGTACGAAGTCAAGCCGTACGGGGAATAATAAACAAGGATGGGCAAACCCTTTGGTTACACTTTACATCCCGGGTTATGGGGGATATTTCCCTTGTCTGCATGATTGCCGGGATGCCTTAGTCCTATAATCAAGGAAGAGATGGGTAAAACAGGTAATGTGAGAGTAGGGTTTACGATTTGACCCAAAACGGTCATTAGAACGTTTTGAGAACGTTGCGATGGTCGTTTTTTTTACCATGTACCATTATGATATGCAATATGGCATTTTGAGTTCGGCAGAAATCCCTTTTTACTAAACTATTTGGCTGCTTTCCAGTTTCTGGCGGTATCTTCATACGCACTTTTCCTCGACATAGCCCGCTATGCCTTCGGGAAAATGCCGTATTAATCTACTCACCATAAACATAGAAATCAGCTCAAATTCTAACGACCGATTTGGGTTTACCGTTTTAGGACGAATTTGACGCAAGAAGTGCTTATCGCTAAGGAGAGGATAACGGGGAGATTGCTACGGGATAGCTAAAGGCACATATACAACTCTGATAACCAAACCATTAATGAAACAAAAACGCACATACTAAGAATGTGCATTCTACAGAGGTTGCATATTTCATGCAATGGCAATGGGTGCAGAGTATACACGCGAAAACGGATTATGCCAAGGATGCAAACATAGAGTACCAGTGAAGTGGGTGCGGCTTCTCCGGCCTCAAATCATGACAAGCACGGTCAAAGCTCCAAGCCCAATTTCTGCCTTAATTCCTTGAAGTAGGGATTTTTCTCCTGCATACGCGCCAGTTTCTCTGTCGGAGTGAAGACCTCCCTCTCAAAATGGGCGGCATCCTGCTCTATAGTCAGAGTGATATGGCCGTTATGAAGCTCCGCAGAGAGAAAACGTTCGATATTGCGCCTGTGCGCTGTCATCTCCTCCATCTGCGCCGAGTTGGCTATGCGCATCAGGATGCCGTCACGCGACACGCGCTCCGGAGGAAAGTTGCGCATGGTCTGCGTGGTATGAGCCTCCTTTTCAAGGCTTCCGGCATATTTCAGCCATGCCTGACTGAGTTCCTCATCCGTAAAATCACAATGTTCGACAGCAGCAACATCCGCCTGCGGCGCAGCAGATGGAGTTTTTACCTCGCCAGCTACCGGGACTAGCTGCGCAGGAGACGCGCTTATGCTAATGCCGGGACGGCGGGAAAATGCCGTGACCGGCCGCTCTTCCGCCACCATCTGACCGCGCACCGTCTGTACAGGGGTATACGCCGTCTTTGATACGGGGGCAGCCGCAGGCTGAGCCGCATTGACCGGAGCTGCCGACGCTGACAGCCTTGGCAACTCCGGTTCAGCTTTTTTTGGTTCCTGTCCCCCATTAGCGAGATTGCAGAGCCGCATGAGCAGTATCTCCGTAAGCAAACGCTTGTTACGGCTCTGACGATAGTTCATGTCGCACTCGTTGGCAAGTTCCAACGCCCTGTATATGAATTGTACCGGTGTCGATGCCGCCTGTACCCTGTACCTTTCGGCAATGGTCTCCCCCACTTCGAGCAGCCCAATGGTCGCAGCATCCTTACTCACGAGCAAATCCCTGAGATGGGATAACAATCCGGAGATAAAATACTGGCCGTCAAATCCTTTCGAGAGTATCTCATCAAATATGAGCAGCGACTGCTGCACCTGCCCGCCGAGAAACGCATCGATGAGCTTGAAGTAATAGTCATAATCGAGCACATTGAGGTTCTCTATCGCCGCCTGATATGTTATCTTCTGCCCACAGAAACTTACCACCTGATCGAAAATGGAAAGCGCGTCACGCATCGCCCCATCGGCCTTCTGCGCTATTACATTGAAAGCAGCCTCCTCGGCCTCTATGCCCTCATTGCCAGCTACATACTGGAGATAGCGGACTGTGTCGCCCACCTTTATACGGTTGAAGTTGTATATCTGACAGCGCGACAGTATCGTCGGGATAATCTTGTGCTTCTCCGTTGTGGCCAATATGAAAATGGCGTGCGCGGGCGGCTCTTCGAGAGTCTTCAGAAAGGCGTTGAACGCGGCAGTCGACAACATGTGCACCTCGTCCACGATGTAGACGCTGTAACGTCCTATCGGGGGGGGAACACGTACCTGATCAACAAGTGAGCGGATGTCGTCCACCGTGTTGTTCGACGCGGCATCGAGTTCGTGGATATTGAACGACCCGTGCTCATTGAACGCACGGCACGACTCGCACTCGTCACACGCCTCGCCGTCCTCACGCGGATGAAGGCAGTTTATGGTCTTCGCAAAGATACGCGCACAAGTGGTCTTGCCCACACCGCGCGGCCCGCAAAAGAGATATGCGTGCGCCAGATGGTGCGTTGCGATAGCGTTTTTGAGAGTCGACGTTATAGACTCCTGCCCCACTACCGATCGGAATGTCACCGGCCTGTACTTACGCGCAGATACAATATATTGCTCCATTAAGATATGATATGCCAGCCTTACTCTTTCGTGCCAAAATATCTGAGGAACTGGGTGCGCTCCCACATATTCACACCCTTGACCTCCTTCGCATTGAGCATGGCACGGAACTGCGCCACGCGCTCAAAGCCCTTGCCGTCCATCCACTTGCGCAGATACTCTATAGAGGACTTGACAAACTCCTCTTTCTGAGCATATATCGCGCTGCAAACCTCAACGGCAGACGCTCCGGCAAGCAGAGCCTTCACGACATCCTCGGGACGATGCACCCCACCGGAAACGGCATAGTCTATCCTGTCAACACGCGCTGAGGCTATACCCACCCAGCGCAGAGGAGAGGAGAGGTCAGCACCCGTGCTAAGTACACTGCCTGTCGTATGAGTCATCTTATCAACATCTATATCGAGGGGATAGAAACGGTTGAAAAGCACGACAGCCGCCGCTCCGTTGGCATAGAGACTGTCAATCAGGGCAACAGGATTGGACAGGTTGTCCCCCAATTTCATTATGACGTGCATATCCGCCACACGCTTCACATGTCTCAGTATATCTATATGCCGCTGCTCGAACTCCCCGTAAGCCGCGTGCGGGTCGGTCTGCAATGAGAGTATGTTTATTTCCAGCGCATCAGCCCCGGCCTCCTTTATATGTTTCGCGAAGTCCACCCATTCGGAGTCGGAGAAGCAGTTTATGCTTGCTATGACCGGAATGCCGCACACGCTCTTTGTGTCACGTATAAGTTGCAGATACTCTGCCAGCTTATGCCCTCGCACATACGCCGCCATATAATCACCCGACTCAGCGTAAGCAGGATCAGAATACTGCTCAGCCTCCATGTGTATCTGTTCCTCGAAGAGCGATTTAAGCACCACAGCACCCGCTCCGGCATCAGCCCATTTCCTGTTTTTCTCCGCACTGTCCGTGAGACCGGAACTGCTCACTATGACCGGACTGCAAAGCTCAAGCCCGGCGAAACGCGTTTTAATGTCAGCCATAATATAATAAGTTTAATACGTTTAACCCTAACGAAACGAGTGCCCAACCAGCGATTCAGAGGACACTCCCCATATAACACAAGTACTAATCATTCCATGAAAGCGCGGTTACTCCTCAAGCCCATGCCTGAAACGCGTCAGGTCAACCACCTTCAGCGTCTCGACCGCCGCCTCATAGCCTATGTCGAATATCTCCTGAGTGCGGGCTATCTCGAACATCCCGAACCTTTTGGCCTTAATAGGCTCTATAACTATGTCGCACACCTGTTTCTCAGGAACCGTGCTTGACTGGATTGAGAGGTTATAGACCCTCTCCGCTACATCAAACATACCGTCGATCTTATCCTCCCGCATGATGGGATTGACATGACACCCCACCAGCAACGAACACCTGTCACGGATGACCCGGCACGGCATATTGTTGAATATGCCACCATCCACATAGACCTTGTCGCCTATCACCTTCGGGGTCAGAAAGATGGGGACGGTTGTCGATGCAATAATCTTCTCCACCAGCGACCCGGAAGAGAAATATTCATTACGCCCTTCGGTCAGTTCGGTCGCGTTTATCACGAGAGGCATGGAGAGTTCCTCGAAAGTCTTCGCCTTAAGATAGCCTTTGAGCATCGACTCGAAACGCCTTGAGACCATGATGCCCCCCCGCTTTCTCAACACAGCAATATTCACATAGTCGAAGAAACTCGTCTCCTTAAAGAAGGCGCATATCTCGTCAGGGGTCTTGCCGTCGGCATAGAGTGCGCCGATTATCGCCCCAGCACTCACACCGGATATTATTTCCGGCTTGAGTCCGAACTCCTCCAGAGCCTTAATAATGCCGAGATGGGCAATGCCCTTTGCTCCCCCGCCGCTGAGCCCAAGTCCTACACGGTATGGTTTCCCGTCTTTCCTATTGTCGTTTTCTGTCATCATCTCTGCATCCATTCACTCTGCATTCATTTCATAGATGAGGCACTACCCATCTCCAAAAGCTGCACCGTGCGCTGTACGGTCACGTCATCCCTGTTCCACAACGGGAAAAACCCATTATCCCCCAATATATTACGTACTATATACGCATGGACATTGTTTTTGAGCAACTGCCTCGACACACGCGCCTCGTCGCCTTTCGGCTTCACGCCCTCCTTTTCCGCAAAACGCATGAGCTGCGGATAGAGATTGCAGCTCTCTAGATATGCGTCAAGAGACTCCCAATCGCCGTATTTCTTCAGCTCCTCCCTATGCTCATCCGTGTATTTCAGCGCAAAGCGATAGGGGATGGCCTTGTTCAGCATGGTATAATAGTATGTGGAGAAACCGGTAGTGTCACGCGGCACGAACACATCGGGCATGATGCCTCCGCCGCCATAGACTATGCGGCCACCGACAGTCTGATATTTCAAAGAATCAGGGAAATGTATGCTGTCGGCCGAGTAGAACTCCCCGTGCAGGAAACGCTTCTCTATGTCCTCCATATAGTCGCGTGAGTCGCCGAGCGTGTATGGTTTCTGTATGCACCGCCCCGACGGGGTATAGTAACGCGCCACGGTCAGCCTCACCTCAGAGCCATCGCCAAGCGGGAACTGTCTTTGCACGAGACCCTTGCCGAACGAACGGCGGCCTATGATGAGACCTCGGTCATTGTCCTGTACCGCTCCTGCGAATATCTCGCTGGCGGAGCCGGAGAACTCGTCTATCAACACCGCAAGCTCCACATCCTGAAACGCCCCGACACCGTTGGCGCGGCTCTCGGAATAGGGCTGCGATTTGCCCTGTATGTAGACTATCAGATCATTGCGGCTAAGAAACTCGTTGAGCATATTCACCGCCGCATCGAGATAACCGCCGCTGTTGCCACGCAGATCCACTATCAGCCGCATAGCCCCTTGATGCAAGAGAGTAGCCACCGCCGTGCGGAACTCCTCATACGTCGTAGCGGCAAACTTGTTCACAGAGACATAGCCTATCTCCGGAGTCACCATATAGGCCACATCGACGCTGTTCACAGGCACATCGTCCCTCGTGATTGTAAACGACAGCACCTCGGGCGACGTGCGGCGCACCACGCCGAGTTTCACAGTCGTACCCTTCTTGCCGCGCAGCTTGCGGAAGACCTTTTCGATATTCACATCCTTTCCGACAAACGACGTATCGTTCACAGTGATGATACGGTCGCCGGGCAACATACCCGCCCGCTCAGAAGGCCCGCCGCTAATCACATCGACGACATATATCGTATCGCTCTGGATGTTGAACTGCACGCCTATGCCGGAAAACGAGCCGTCAAGCTCCTCATTGACAGCCTGCAAGTCCTTGGCGGGGATATAACTCGAGTGAGGGTCAAGCTGTTCTATCACGTCAGGCATGATGGTCTCCACAATAGAATCCATATCCACCGTATCCACGTATGCCGCATCAATCAGATTGACAAGTTCGGAGAGCTTGTTACCGGGCAGCATAAACTGCGCGGGCTGCGGGAGACCCACCGCCGGGCGCGACAGCATGGCAATAATATTTCCTATAATAATTCCTGCGGCCAGAAGCGCCGCCCCGACCACAGGCAATATCGCTTTTTTCATAACATGATTCCTTCCGGGCATCACCGCCCGCATTATATATTAACCTCACTCGCACTCCACCAGCACCACATCTATGCCAGCACGCTTCAGGAGGTCAAGGCCGTCAAGCACACGGTAGTTCTCCCCATAGACCACACGGCGTATCCCGGCCTGAATAATCAGTTTCGCGCACTCTATGCACGGGGAGGCCGTCACATAGAGCGTCGCCCCGTCACTGCTGTTGTTCGAGCGCGCGACTTTGGTTATGGCGTTTGCCTCGGCGTGCAACACATACGGTTTCGACACATTGTTCTCGTCCTCACAGTTGTTCTCAAACCCTGACGGAGTCCCGTTGTACCCGTCAGATATAATCATCTTGTTCTTCACGAGCAACGCCCCAACCTGACGGCGTTTGCAATATGAATTTTCCGCCCATATACGCGCCATGCGCATATAGCGGAGGTCAAGCAGATGCTGCTTCTCTTCTTCATCCATATACGGCATCAATTTTTTCTAAACTACCTGATATGCAAAAGTAATAATTAATCGCCGTATAGGCAAGAAGAAAACCAGACGATATTCTGCCGAGGCGCGGTGGGATGCGAGAGTGCAAGGGGCAAGCAGGCGTTTGAGCGCGTGAGTATAGCCTGAGGCTTCGGTGAGGCTTCGGAGGAACTTCGGCGAGAGTACGTGTTTTTAACACATAACAACATTGCAGAGGCAAGGAGGAGAAGGAGAAGGGGAAAGGGAGATGAGTCAGAGTTTGCGGATGATGGTAAGGCCGTCACGCAGTGGGAGGATGACGCGTGAGACGCGGGGATCGGCGGCCACACGGTCGTTGAAGGCCTTGATGGCCAATGTCTGATGGTCGCCGGAGGGGGGATTGTCGAGAAGCACCTTGCCGTCCCAAAGGGTATTGTCGGCAAGGATTATGCCGCCGGGAGGAAGAAGGGGCAGCACGAGGTCGAAGTAGCTGTCGTATAGACGCTTGTCGGCATCGATGAATACGAGGTCGAACTGACCGCCAAGGCGGGGGATGACTTCGAGGGCATCGCCTATGTGGAGGGTGATACGGCTGCCATGGGGGACGGAGGCGAACTGGGCGCGGATGAAGTCCTCCATCTCGTCGTCAATCTCGATGGTGTGCAGCTCCGCGCCGTCGGGGAGGGCTTCGGCCATGGAGAGGGCCGAATAGCCGGAAAATGTGCCTATCTCAAGCACGCGCTGCGGGCGGAGCATAGAGACGAACATACAGAGTATGCGCCCCTGAATGTGGCCGCTCATCATGCGCGGGTTGATGACGTGGAGAGCCGTCTCGCGGGTGACTCGGCGCAGATAGTCCGGCTCGGGGTCGGAGTGCGCCGCGATGTATTCGTCAATCAGCCGGTCGGCTTCATCGGAGAGTCTGTATGCCTGTTTAAGTGCCATTTTACCAGTGATTAATTTCTTATTTATATATCAGGACTGAGCGGCGGACTGGGTCGAAGAGCGCCTGCGCGAGGGACATGAGACGCTCCGCAGTGACGGCACGGACTGCGGAGAGCGCCTCCTCGTCGGTGTAGAGGGGCAAGCGTTGGAGGAAGTTCTTAGCCATGGCGAGAATGACGTTCTCGCGGTTCTGGTTGCCTATCAGCACCTGACCCTCGAGCTGGCGTTTCGCCGTGCGGAGCTGAGCCTCCGGCAGCGGGTTCTCCATGAGTTTACGCATCTCGCGGTCGCAGAGCGACATGGCGCGGCGGACATTCTTACCGTCGCAGCCGAAATAGATGCTCCATACGCCGGTGTCGGTGTAGTTCGTCATGCTGCTCTCCACGGTGTAGGCTATCCCGCGCCGCTCACGGACGGCCATGTTGAGGCGGCTGGTCATGTTCGGGCCACCGACAATGTTGTTAAGCAGGACGAAGGGTATGCGCTCCTCCGCCCCGGCGGCGCAGCAGCGTGTGCCTATCAGGCAGTGAGCCTGACAGGTGTCCTTGTCCATCGTGCGCGACACGGGCTGATACGCGCCCGGTTCACGGCGGGAGAATGTGCGGCGCGTAGGCGGCACGGAGAAATAGCGTTCGGCCATGCGCACTATGCGGGGGAAGGGGATGTCGCCCATGAAGAATAGCACCATCTCGTCCGTCGTGTAGCAACGGCGGGTGAAGGCACGCAGTTTCTCCGGGGTGAAAGAGGCGAGGCTCTCCTCAGAGCCGAGTATGTTACGCCCGATGGGGTCGGCGGGGAAGAGCATCTCCTCGAAATCATCGTATATCAGTTCGGAGGGGGAGTCGTTGTAGCTGCGTATCTCGTCGAGGACGACTTCCATCTCCTTTTCCATCTCGCGGGCGGGGAACTGCGAGGAGAACAGAACATCGGCAAGGAGTTCGAGGGCGCGGGCGGTGTACTGCACGGGGAGTGTGGCGTAGACGAAAGTCTCCTCCTTAGTGGTGTATGCATCGAGCTGTCCGCCGACGGACTCGAGGCGGCTGATGATGTGCCAGCTGCGGCGGCGGGCTGTGCCCTTGAAGAG
>JADIMV010000029.1 GCA_017694515.1 Candidatus Aphodosoma intestinipullorum | reverse complement strand
TGTCCGAATTGGAAAGGTCGGCAGAAGAGACTATCATGTTCTCAACATGCTGCGCCAACAGCCCGAGACAGAGGGCGGAGGCAGACCTCGTGGCCTGATTCGGCTTCTGCTCCAGTTTGTTCCAATCGATTACAGGAGCCATGCCTGAGAAGAACGTGCGGAACTTATCGGCAAGCGACGGGTTTTCTTCCGCCCACTTTTCCTCTGCAGCGCGGCGTGAGGCAACAATGGCGGCCAGCTCTTCCGCACGGCGTGCGTATATCTCCTTAGTCTCTTCAAAAAAGACAAACGGGTTATCAGGATTACCACCAAGGTTCTTCACTGTATTGATATAAGCATCGCCACCAAGCGGTGCGCCATGTGTGGCACAGCAGTTCTCATAACTCGTATTGTCCGCCCGGCGAGCACCCTTACCCATGACGGTCTTTCCTATAATCAGCGTAGGTTTCTCCTTCTCCTCCTTGGCGGCGCGGAGGGCACTGCGTATCTGCTCTGCATCGTTGCCGTCAATGCTTATCACTCTCCATCCCCACGCCTCGTACTTCCGAGCCACATCCTCACTCGAAACCTCCGCACAAGATGTGGAGAGCTGTATGTCGTTAGAGTCGTAGAACATCACCAGATTGTCAAGCCCCAAATGGCCGGCAATGCGGCCTGCGCCCTGCGAAATCTCCTCCTGCACACCGCCGTCGGATATGTACGCATAGATGGTCTGCGACATGATGTCACCGAACTTGGCACGGAGGAACTTTGCCGCGATGGCAGCACCGACAGCATAGGTATGTCCCTGACCGAGGGGGCCGGAAGTATTTTCCACACCGTGCATCACGTCCACCTCAGGATGTCCGGGAGTGATGCTGCCCCACTGGCGGAACTGCTTCAGGTCATCAAGAGTGTAACGGCCTGCACACGCCAGTACGGAATAGAGCATCGGCGACATGTGACCCGGGTCGAGGAAGAAACGGTCACGAGCCTCCCAGCGCGGGTTCTTCGGGTCATATACGAGAAATTCCGAGAAAAGCACATTGACGAAATCGGCACCGCCCATAGCACCACCCGGGTGTCCAGACTTAGCCTTTTCCACCATTGAGACAGAGAGTATGCGTATGTTATCTGCCGCACGATTGAGTTGTTGAAGAGTATTCATCATATTGATTTTTAGATGGTTAATTTACACAGCGTATAACGGAGGGGCATCCGCTCCTCCATGCTGGCAAAGTTAATAAAATAAATCGCAAACTGAAAGGGGAAACGGACGTTTGGCCGGAGAATGACGAGGCGCGGCATTACGGCCATAGGGAGAGCCTAACGAGAGGCGGCAAATAGAAGGCGCGGGACAACGCAAACCATGTGCGTATGTCCCGCGCCGACATATTTGGCTGAAGCTGTCACTCGTTCATCGAGAGAAGGAAGTCCTCGTTGTTAGCAGTCTTCTCCATGCGGTCTTTCAGGAATTCCATAGCCTCTACGGAGTTCATGTCGGACAGATACTTGCGGAGAACCCACATACGGTTGAGCACATCGCCGCTGAGCAGCAAGTCGTCGCGGCGCGTGCCGGAGGACATTATGTCTATTGCAGGGAATATGCGCTTGTTGGAGAGCTTGCGGTCAAGCTGGAGCTCCATGTCTCCTGTACCCTTGAACTCCTTGAATATCACGTCGTCCATCTTTGAGCCAGTCTCGGTCAGGGCTGACGCTATGATGGTCAGCGAACCGCCGTTCTCTATGTTACGCGCCGCGCCGAAGAAACGTTTCGGCTTGTGGAGCGCGTTCGCGTCGACACCGCCGGTCAGCACCTTGCCGGACGCGGGCAGGTATGTGTTGTAGGCGCGGGCGAGGCGGGTTATGGAGTCGAGTATAATCACGACATCATGGCCGCACTCCACGAGACGCTTGGCCTTCTCATGGACGATGCTTGCCACGCGGACGTGACGCTCGGCGGGTTCGTCGAACGTGGAGGAAATGACCTCCGCATTGACACTGCGCGCCATGTCGGTCACCTCCTCGGGACGTTCGTCGATGAGGAGGATTATCATATAGACTTCGGGGTGGTTGGCAAGAATGGCATTAGCCAACTCTTTGAGCAATATGGTCTTACCCGTCTTCGGGGGGGCGACAATCAGTCCGCGCTGCCCCTTGCCTATCGGAGAGAAGAGGTCGACGACACGCACAGAGAGCGGGTCGGATGGACGCGATGTCGTGATACGGAACTTCTCTGTGGGGAATATCGGGGTAAGATGCTCAAAGGGTACGCGGTCACGCACCATTTCAGGCAGGAAACCGTTTATTTTCAAGACCTTTACCAGCGGGAAATATTTCTCCCCCTCCTTGGGCGGGCGTATCGAACCCTCGACAGTATCACCTGTTTTAAGGCCGAAGAGCTTTATCTGCGACTGTGAGACATAGATGTCGTCGGGCGACGAGAGATAGTTGTAGTCGGAGGAACGGAGGAAGCCGTAGCCGTCCTGCATGATTTCCAATGTGCCTATTCCGGTCAGAAGGTCGTCAAACTCGTAAGGCCGTTCGCCGTATTCGAGTGCGCTGTTGCGATTCTGGTATTTGTTGTAGCCAGACATCGCGGGCTGGTCTATGCGCTGCCGGTGCGTCATTCCGCCCATATTGGTGTCCTGCTGCGGCTGAGGCCTTCTGTATTCGTCCGAGCCGTTCGCGTCGTCACGCTCCTGAGAGACCGGAGAAGCGGCCGATGCGGCTATTGTTTCATCGTCATGCGCGGCCTCCGGGATTACGGGCGTATCGTCAGTGTCATCATTGCCATAGAGCGCGGCAGGTTCTTCCGCGACATTTGCGGGCTGCACCCTGTCGGCATTTGCGGGAGCGACGGCCACTTTCTTCTCCGAGGGTACGGTGCTTTTTGCGGCGGCAGTCCTGTCTGCGACAGCATCGGCCACAGTGCCGCGAGCCGTCCCGCGCGGATTGACCTGAATTATATTGGGGTTCTCCGACATGAGCCTTTCGAGGCGCGAAACCTTGTCCTCCTGCACCGATACGGGCTGCGCCGCCGACACGGAATCCGCCGACTTCACGGCACTTTCGACAGCAGGCGCGTCAATTTCATTTTTCTGTATCCGGCGGCGGCGTGCAGGCCTGGCCTGCTGCGCTCCGCTATCTTTCTTGTCACTCGCCTGTACAAGCGCCTGCTGGTCAAGGATGGCGTAGACCAGTTCGTCCTGTGACATGGAGGCTATTTTCTTAATCCGCAGATCCTGAGCTATGGACTGCAAATCTTCAAGTGTTTTGTCCCTTAACTGGAGAATGTTATACATGTATATACTGTTAAAATGTTAGCTGTCAACCAATCTTTTACCGGGAAAATACACCGACTTTCACGCCCCGCCGCTGTACATACGGACATTCGGCACAGCGGGGACATAAACGATGGTGAAATTTCAAGGAAGCAAACCAAAAATAGGAGTGAAGTTCCAGAAACGCCCTGTATTTCAGAAGTTCTGCCATGTCCGGCCACGGACGGCCGCACTGCACAACCCGCTTCCGAAGCATGGTTCGCGGTGCAAAGATACAACATTTATTTTTATCCGGCGGGCATCGAGGCATTTTTTGTTGACATTTCCGATGAGATGCGGCCGCCGGTCTGGGTGCGCAGAGGGCGTGCGACCACTTGACGGGAGGCGCACCAACAAGGACGCAAGCGATTGGAAGAAAGAGAAGTCCGGAGGCGGCGCGGCGGCTCTCTGCGGCATTGCGGGGAGACGGTAAGTGCGGCACGCCGCATGGGGACGGACAGACTGTGCGGAGATGATGGGATGAGGGCTGGCATGAAACATGAGCGCAATGGAGACGCGGGTATGCCGAGAGAGACAGTCGGTCGGGCTGAACGGCAACGGCGGAGCGGCTTATTGAAGCGCAACAGGGCAGTCTGTACGGGACAGGTGTTGCGCAGCACGGGTGCGCATCGGCTTTCACGGAGACGACGCACATGGTATGCGCGGCAAGCACCTATGGCGGTGCGGTAGCCGAGACGGAGAGCCTCACGCTGCCAGTAGGCGCGATGCTTCGTGTTTTTCAATTCATTGACTGCAAGCCGATTGGCTTCGGCAAAGATGGCACGGGCAGTGAGCTGCGCAGGGGTGTGCGGCTGACGCTGGGGGACGATGCGCAGGGTGTAGACCGCGCCGTAGCGGACGGTGAGACGGTAGCCCGACGGACGGATGAGGCGGCGGGCGGTGCGCAGAGAAGCATGGGGATAGAGAGTGAGTTTCATAAGTGCGAATGTTATGTCATGGATTATAGTATTACCATGCCGTCCGTTGGCAGGCAGCACGGCAAGGGCAAAGTTACAGTATATCGGCGTTTCGGCAATAGAGAAACGCGACTTTAACTCACAGATGCCGTTTGGTTTCAGAATGAAAGCAGGGACAGCAAGGGACGGTTGCGGAATGGAAGCGGGGGAAGCGAGGCGGGATTACGGAAAGGAAGGGGAAGTGTTAAAAAGAGAGACCTCCGCCGGAAGCAGAGAGGCAGGGGACAGGCAGCGAGAGGCGAATTTAACACTTGGCGGGAGGGTCGATGAGGGCAGGGAGAGGATAAGGTGAGGATAGGGCGAGGGTACGTGTTCGGGGAGGGGAAAGAGGCTGGGTTTTCCTTTTGCCATGTTGGCGGTATTGAGTACCTTTGCAGCGCGGCGGGGAGGGGTTTTACCGAAAGACGGTGGACGGGGAGGCGATGCCGGACTGACGCGCCGCAAGGGCAAGAGACAGGACAAGGATATGACTCAATATACATTTCAGACAGAGGAGACGGTGCTGCTGGCGATATATGCACTACTGGCAATATCGTTCGCAGCAGACATATATATATATCTGCGCTATTATACGGGGGTATTGCACCGCGCAAGGGCTGTGCGCAAGGGCAAATGCAGTTTTACGGAGGAGAAGCCGCCAGTGTCGGTCATCGTATGCGCAAGGGACGAAGGGGAGAACCTTGAGAAGTTCCTGCCGCTCGTGCTGGAGCAGGATTATCCGGAGTATGAGGTGATAGTGGTGAACGACGGCTCGTGGGACAACAGCGAAGAGGTGCTCGACAGGTACAAGCGGCTGTACCACAATCTGTACCACACGAATATACCGAACACGACGCGCGTCATCAGCCGTAAGAAGTTCGCCCTGACGGTGGGGATAAAAGCCGCGAAACACGAGATACTGCTGTTCACGGACGCGGGATGCCGCCCGCTCTCGCGCAAATGGATAGAAGGGATGGCGCGGAATTTCTCGGAGGGTACAGAGTTCGTGCTCGGTTACGGACGCTATGCCCCACTGCGCAATTCCCTCATGGACAGGATAACATCACGCTGCGTACTGTTACGGTCGATGCGTTTCCTCGGTTACGCATACAGCGGGAAACCATATACAGGCACAGGCATCAACATGGCCTACCGCAAAAGCACGTTCTTCAGTCACAAAGGCTTTGCCGGGCATCTGCACGTAGAAGCAGGGGCAGACAGCCTGATGGTGAACGAGGCCGGGAACGCGGGCAACACAAAGATAGAGACCTCGCCGGAAACAGTGACGGCATACACACAGGAACTGACGTGGAAAGACAGGGTGGCATCCGCAGAAGGGAGGACGGAGACACTGCGCCTGTTCTCCGGCAGAAACAAGCGCAGGATGGCGGCAGAGCCGACGGCAAGCATTGTATTCTACATTTCGTTCATACTCGCGATGGTCATGACCTCTGAACCTTGGTACATATATGCCGTAGTGGCGATGTTCATCGTCAGATATGCCGTCCAGAGCGTCATAGTCAATGTTACCGCCAAGCGGCTGGGGGAAAAGCCGCTCTTCCTGTCTATACTGCTGTATGACATATTAGCACCGATTGCAGCAGCAACGTTCTCATTATCAAGAAGGATGAGGGGGAGACGGCATAAATTCCACAGGTAGTCCGATTTTTATTTTGCCATCAAGAAAAAAAACTCTAAATTTGTCATACTTTTAACCCCAGAACATTCATTATGACGTTTGGGTTAAACGTTGTTTCTATATGTGCGCCTGACTGTCCACGCATCATGCCAATGGAGAGGAGAAGGCGGCGATGCAACCCGAATAACTGTAACTCAGAAGAATAAACATATCTTATTTGCGTATGGAAAACATTTCATCTCAAAACGAGGCCGTTTCTCAACAGACAGGAAATGAACAGCCCGTAACGAAGGAGCAGAAAGCCAACCTCGAAAAGAAACAGGACATCATCACGCGCCTTCAGGCTCTTGTGTCTGACCAGCAGGGAGACCTCACAGAGACCATAGCCGAATTCAGGAAGTTGCAGAATGAGTGGAAAAACATAGGCGACGACATCCCACAGGAAAAAATAAACGAACTGCATAAAGAGTACAACCGCTATCAGGAGCAGCTGTATGACCTTGTGAAAATCAACAACGAACTGAGGGAGTATGACTTCAAGAAAAATATGGAGCTGAAGACCCGCCTCTGCGAAAAGGCAGAAGAACTCGCCCAGTCAGAGGATG
>JADIMV010000028.1 GCA_017694515.1 Candidatus Aphodosoma intestinipullorum | reverse complement strand
GGCTTGAGGCTCACACCCACTCTATCGCTATGCGGCAGCACGTCCGCCCCTCACCGTTGCGTATGTCGAAAAGGTGAAGCTCCCGGCCATCCGCCCCGACGGTCTCCTCTTTCACGGCACTTATTTTCTCGCCGTAACGCACCTCGTGACTGTAATTAATATCACACCGCGCTATGCGCCCCGCCTCAAAACGCTCCAGCGGATACGTGTCGAGCACCCATTGCAGATACTTCATCGAGTTGGCATGTCGGTTCATGTCTATATCGCTGTACGCCACTGTGTGAGTCCTCACCGTAGATGCCTCCGCGCCCGGTTCGGCCACCTTGCGCGGCTTGGCTATGCTGACAGCCTCACCCTCCTCGATAAACGAAGAAAGGTTGGTCTTCTCGCGCAAGTCGACAGGGCGGCGCGTGGTTATATCTATCATCGACCACAGGCTTGTGGCCTCGCCTATCACGTCTCCTCCGCTGCCGTATATGCGGAAATGGCGGGTTGATGCCATGCGGCCGCAGTCGGCAACCCATGTCTCGACATCGATAGTCTCATACTCCTTCGGAAATTCGCGCATCTCTATCGCAAGGCGCGAGACAACCCACGCCAGTCCGCGTGCGTGCATGTCGTTCATGCCGAAATGGTTCTCCGCTGCGGCAAGTCCCGCGGCATTAAGCACATACGCCCCTACGGCAGTCATAGTTGCGTGCTTCGTGCAGTCCACCTCGTGAGGATATATGTAGAATGTATACCGTTTTATCATTGCGCCACACTCACTTTTTAGAAACTGTATATGTGGAAAAGCAAAACTATTTCTTGACTATCGAAAAGAGCAGTAACTTTTTTGCTGTCAGATTCCAGAACGTTACAATAGCGGCCACGACAATCTTAGCCACAAGGTAATTCATGCCGAGATGCCCGTCGAACAGCAGCATGAGCAGATATGTAAACGCCATGCCGACAAGGCCGATAGAGGCGAACAGGAATATCTCTAAATAACGGTTGGAGAAACGCCGCTCATCGAATATCCATGTGACGCTCAAGATGTAGAGCAGCATGGTATTCACGCAGTAACCCACCGTCGCGGCGGCCGCATCGTGTACGCCGCACACCTCCTTCAGCAGGACCATCAGCAGGTAATCCACCGCAAACGCCCCCCATCCTGACAGGAAATAACGTATCATCTGCCCGGACATACCTGCACTGCCCCTGCGAAGGAACTGAAACCCCATTGACATGACTGCACCTATTTTTTAAGCGTGGCCGTCGCCGTCCCTATCAGATGGCCGTCCACGAAAAGGTCGAAGCGGTAATCCCCCGGCCACAGCGTCTCCTCTATCGTATAATATATAGTCTCCGTAGTCTCCTCCCCCGCATACTCGAAATCGCGCACCGACGAATATGCTATCTCCCTGTCGTCGAACATGAACATATTGTCAGGAGACTTCTGTAGCACGGTCTCGTCCGGTGCTGTGACACGCAGATAGAGCTGCTTCCTGCCCACCTGCGCGGTAATGTTCTTCAATATCGTACACGACACCTCGAACACCGCCGCCCGGCGCACCGACTTGGTCTTATACCCGCGTTCCGTCTCTATCCGGACCTCTATATTCTGCGCCTCGAGCTGTGAGGCTATGGTCACCTTCTCTTCCAGCATGGTCTTCACCTCTGAAAGGTTCTGCACCTGCTGCGATGCCTCCTGATACCTCTGGTGCACTTCGCGGTTCTCCTCCGTCAGCCGCGTATTGACCGTATTGAGCGAGTCCACCTGCGCCACATAGTAGACCAGCACCTTCCTCACCGATGCGAGTTCCGCCTTCAGCTCCGCTATACGGCGGGCGTTTGTAGCCTTGACCGTGCGCAGCTCTTCGAGGAGAAGCTGCACGCGCTGCTGCTCCTTGTCCAGCATCTTCAGTATCGAATCGTTGTCCGTCTTCAACGCGAAGCCCTCCATTTCGAGAGCCACATCGGCATACTCGTTTTCCAACTGCTCCTTCTCGTAAGTCATCATCTCAACCATCTCCGCCATCTCTGACTCGGTACTCCTCAGCCGCGACCACATATATATGGCCACGCCTATGAATATGGCAGCAACTGCCGCTGCCACGATGATTGCCACCCTGTTATTACTGTTGCCGGGAGTTTTCCCGGCAGGCTGCGGAGCTGTCGCCGCAGGTGTCACACTCCTGTTATCTTCCATAATATTATCGCTATTTCGCGTCAGCAAAGATAATGCAAATCGGACAGAAAGCCAACAAAAAAGGACGTTAATTACATAGGGCGGACAACGGGGCATCCCCTTT
Source organism: Candidatus Aphodosoma intestinipullorum (assembly GCA_017694515.1). Lineage (GTDB taxonomy): Bacteria > Bacteroidota > Bacteroidia > Bacteroidales > Paludibacteraceae > Aphodosoma > Aphodosoma intestinipullorum. The sequence goes on along the minus strand of JADIMV010000028.1, from coordinate 6,116 downwards.
GCCATGAATTCCACGGCAAACAAAAGTTAAAAACACGTACTCTCGAGCCAACTGTCAAATACCTTCGCCCTATCTCCCGGCTCAACACAAGCCGCATCGGGGCAAAGAAAAGGCAAAGAAAAAATAACCGCAAAATAAATACGGAAATATTTCAATAATTGATTTTATTCGACTACCTTTGTCGTGCGAAGATACGGCACTGATTGTCGTGGCTTGCAGCCACGGTCCTCTCCGCAAAAGGCGGCATGACCCGCCGGCATCCGGAGGGCACATCGTGCCTAAGCATAAGAAAGACAATCATACTTAACACTTTAAACATTTACTATCATGTCAAAAGTAACCGTAGTAGGTGCAGGTAACGTAGGTGCTACTTGCGCCAATGTATTGGCAGTGAACGAGGTTGCCAACGAAGTTGTCCTCATCGACATCAAAGAGGGCTTTGCCGAGGGCAAGGCAATGGACATCATGCAGACCGCTCAGCTCATGGGCTTTGACACCGTTGTCACCGGCGTAACAAACGACTATTCCAAGACAGCCGGCTCTGACGTTGTAATCATCACGTCCGGCCTGCCGCGCAAACCGGGCATGACCCGCGAGGAGCTCATCGGCGTGAACGCCGGCATCGTTAAGAGCGTGACCGAAAGCATACTCAAATACTCGCCGGACGCCATACTCATCATCGTCTCTAACCCGATGGACCCCATGGCATACCTCACATACAAGACCCTCGGCCTGCCGCGCAACCGCGTGATTGGCATGGGAGGCGCACTCGACAGCTCCCGCTTCAAATATTTCCTGAGCCAGGCTCTCGGATGCAACGCCAACGAGGTAGAAGGCATCGTGATAGGCGGCCACGGCGACACGACAATGATACCGCTCGCACGCCTCGCAACTTACAAAGGCATACCGGTAAGCACTCTGCTTCCGAAAGAGAAACTCGACGAAGTGGTACAGTCCACAATGGTAGGCGGGGCGACACTGACCAAGCTCCTCGGCACATCGGCATGGATGGCTCCGGGCGCGGCTGCATCGTCAGTTGCTGAGTCTATTATCAAGAACCAGGGCAAGATGATAGTCTGCGCAGCATATCTCGAAGGCGAGTACGGCATGAAGGACATCACGATTGGCGTACCTGTCATCCTCGGCCGCAACGGTATCGAGCGTATCGTAGAGCTTGAGCTCAACGAAGAGGAGAAGGCAAAACTCGCCGCAAGCGAGGCTGCCGTTCGCAAGACCAACTCTGTGCTTCACGACATGAAGCTCATCTGATAAAAGCTATTCTACACGGCGCACACCAAATGTGCGCCACAGCGTGTGGAGTATATGTGTTTTCATAGTACAAAGGGAAGCGTGCCGGTTTGTGAAAATCGGCACGCTTTTTATAGACATCTTCGCCCGCACCCAGTGGAAAAAACGGTATAGATAGAGAAACTGATTCCCTATGTTGAGGATAAGCCATAATGCAACCCTCCACTCCGCACATACCGCCCTGCCTGTCGGCATCTCCGGCACAACGCCCGACCCTTCACCGTGCCGACTGCATTGTGCGGTACTCCGTAGGCGTATAGCCCACACACTGCTTGAATATGCGCGTGAAATGCTGCGGGTATTGGAAACCGAGGCTATACGCTATCTCGCCGACATTCTTATCCCCACCGAGAATCTCCTCTTTGGCGAGACTTATCAACTTATCGCGTATGTACGCCTGCGGCGTGCGCCCGGTCACCTTCTTCACGAGGTCTCCGAAATAGTTTGGTGAAAGGTGTACACTGTCGGCAAAATATTTGACCGACGGCAGCCCCGTAGTCTGTGGCTTGTCACTCTGGAAATATGCGTCGAGCAGCCCCTCGAAACGCGTGAGTACATTGCGGTTCTCCTGACTCCGCGTATCGAACTGCCTGTCGTAGAAACGCATACAGTAATCCAGCAGCAGCTCTATGTGGTTCACTGTCAACCGTCGGCTGTGCCTGTCCTCAGGCCGTTCAAGTTCCGCATCTATCATGTTGAGACATTCGCCGAACGTCTTCCTCTCCTCCTCGGACAGATGCAGGGCCTCGTTCGACGCGTACGAGAAGAAACGGTAGCGCGGCATCTCCTTTCCCAGCGGCGTGCCGCTGATTAGGTCAGGGTGAAAGAGCAGCCCCAGTGCGAGAGGGCGCGTCCCCTCCGCCATCGTCGCCTCGACCACCTGACCGGGCGCAAAACTCGTCACCGTACCCTCCTGATAGTCATACGTCTGCCTCCCGTAACGCAGGTCTCCGCACCGCGTCTGTTTAAGGAACAGCGCATACACTCCATAGTTCAGCGTAAAATGCGAAGGCCACCGTGTCGCCCGGCTCAGATCCACCACCGCCACGAGCGGATGACGCGTCTCAAGCCCGAACAGTTCATTGTACCTCTCCACTGAATCAACTCTTATTACATCCTCCATAATGCCATATTAACAACCAATAGATAATTTGAGATAATTACTTGGTGCATACCCAAACCTCTTCTTGAAAGCCTGTGAGAAATGCGACCTGTTTTTGAACCCTACCATATAACCGACATCCTGCGCTGTTGCGATATTTTCAAGCAACAGTTTTTTTGCCTTCTCCAACCGATGCTCCATAATCCACCGCTGTGGAGGCAAGGGACTGACTTTGGCAAAGTCGCGCTTGAAAGTGGCAAGACTTCTTCCCGTATAGGAGGCGAACTCTTCCAGTGTCAGGTCTTCCGTGTAGTTCTGTTCCATGAAGTCCATCAGGTCTATCTTCCACGCTTCGCTGAAGTCGAACAGTGTCGGATAGAACCGGGTATCCATGGCAAGCAAGGACATGACGGCTTCTTGTACTTTCAGGCGCAGCCATTCGTCCGACGGCGTTTCCGTGCTGTCCGTATAGGGCAGGAACGAATCGAACAGGCTTTTCAATGCCGTCACCTGTGGCAGTATGTTCACGGTCTGCGCTATCGGGCTTACGTGATGCAGTTTCTTGCAGGTATCGGCTATGCGGTTATAGTATTCTTTCAGTTCGTGACGCGGGAGCGAAAAGTTGATTCCCCGGTAAGGTTCACCGTCAAGGGGTACTTTCGTAACATTTACCGAGCAGTCGCGGCGCACAAACACATAATTGCCCGCCGTAATCTCGTCCGTTCTATCCTTGCCTTCGATGACCAATTTTCCCGAACGTACAAATATAATGGAATGGGCAGGCATCCTGTGTTCCCAGTGCATGTCGTGGGGTATGCAGCAACTCAACAGGATGTCGCCATAGTTGACAAAGTCTTCTATCTGTCCGTTCATGTTTGCAAAAGTAATCAAATAGTTTCTTATTCACGCTTCATTTTGAGGAAGATTTCAGGCATAGCGGTAGGATTCATGGACTTCATGTCCACCAGGTCAAGCGACTTCACCATGTGCAGTGTACCTTGTTTGTAGGTTTGGAAATGCTCGGTCGTGAGATGATGCTTGTAGGCTTCCCGGCTGGCATATATCTCCAATATACGCACTTGGCAGGAATCCCGCTGCTGTACCATCGGGTAGATGGCTATCACTCCTGGCTCATTGCGGACAGAAATAGCTCCTACATTCAAGGCGAACGACAGGTATTCATCCAAATATTCGGGATAAATCTCTATTTCCGAGATGCGCACCAACATACTGTTGTCGGCCTCAGCGTCTCCACAGGCAATCATCTGTTTTCCATGAGTTGCACAGGGTAGGTTGAAAAGCCGTTCCGCGTTCTTCCATAAGAACATTTCCGTATATGCCGACAACACCTTGTCTTCGGACAATTCCTTTTCAATCCGTTGCAGATTTCCTGTCAATACTTCCGCAGGCTGATAGGGATAATCCGAGCCATAAAGTATATGGTCGGGCGGGGTGATGGTAAGCATACTTCGTATGACAATAGGTGAGGCAGCACCGGCCAAGTCGTAGTACAACCGTGAGAGGTTGGCTTCCACATCTACTTCGCCTATCATCCCTTTGGCTTGCAAGGCAGGAAGAATCGCCTTCATGCGCGGAATGGCAAGCGGGAGAAATGAACCGCAATGAGGTACTACTACTTTCACGTGCGGATAGCGCACAGGCACATTACGTGCCATCATGTTCAGGACAGCACGGGTCGTTTCCGCTGGATATTCGTATGCAGCCAGCGGAAGAGCAGCCATCAGTTCCTCGTTCACAGGCACAGGCTTGTGCGGATGGAGGATGATGACGGCATTCCGTTCGTCCAACACTTTCATCAAAGGGTCGAGTTCCTCGTCGCCAAGATATTGCCCCCGGCTGTTTGTCGCCAGCTTCACGCCGTCCGCGCCCAAAGTGTCAAGCGCATAAATGGCTTCGCGGATAGCCGCATCTACATCTGGCAAAGGCAATGAGGCACAGAACCTGAACTTGCCGGGATAATCCGCTTTCAGCTTGGCGCAATACTCATTATAACAGCGTATTGTCTGCTGACATTCTTCAGTATCATCGAAATAAGGTTGAGGGGCTGGCATCGTAAGGATGGAACATCCTATACCGGCCTCCTCCATGAACTTCAAATGCGCACCGACATCCCATGTCGGAAGAGGAAAGCCTTCATCCATCGCGGCATCGTGCTTCTCCAATGCCTCCAGATAAAACGGCAGTATATTATGGCAATGCACATCCACGATGCCTTGCGCCACCACATTTCCCGCCATGCAAGTGGATATAGCCATAAGCGATATTGTTTTCTTCCACATATTTTTACCGTATGGAGTTAGCCATTTCCCGATATTCCTTGCCCGGCTGAGTGCATTTGCCAATCATCTCTCCTGTACGCAGGTAAGAATAAGTCGGCATTTCGAACAGGACAGGTTTCAGTTTATTATAGTCCACCTTACCATTCTCATTGAGGCAATCTTCCTCCACGTGCGTGGCATTGATTTTACAGATGAAGTTATCAAAGGTTTCCGTCTCGTAGTTGTCCGTCACTTCGCACTCCATTACCAGTGGGCTGTCCTCGATGACGGGGGTCTGCCCTTCGCCCGAATGCCACTCGAACACTCCTGACTTGTCCGTTTTCGCCCCGCTTGTGATGCCTACATAATCGGCGCGTGGCAGCAGTTTTTCATCCACCACATTAACAGACAAGTGCCCCGTTTCCTTGATTCCCTGATTGGTATAATGGGGCTTGTAAAGGCTGACCATGATGCGGTCGTGTCCGATGATGCCCACATGTCCTGCCAATAACCATGTGGGCTTGTCGCCCATCATAGTGCCTATGACGACAGCCGGGGTCGGATACAGAGCCAGAACTGAACCGATGTTTCTTTTCATCGCTTATTCCTCCTGCAATTTGTTATATTCCTCATCTGTTACAGGCTCAAGCCATTCGTTGCTTGTCTTTTCTCCGGGCACTTCAATGGCCAGATGGGCAAACCAACTGTCGGCTGTAGCTCCATGCCAATGTTTTACTCCGGCATGGATGTTGACCACGTCGCCGGGACGGAGCAAGCGTGCGGGCTTCCCCCATTCCTGATACCAGCCTGTGCCTGCCACGCAGACCAGCAGCTGTCCGCCGCCCTTCGTGGCGTGATGTATGTGCCAGTTGTTGCGGCAACCCGGCTCAAACGTTACATTGTTGATGCCGACCTGTTCCGAAGATACCGGTGCCAGGTAACTTTGCCCGATAAAATATTGGGCATAAGCATCGTTAGGCTGGCCGATGGGGAATATCATTTCCCGCTCGAATTTCGCTTTCTCGTCCGCAGCCTCCGTCTCTTCCGTCCATACGTCTTTAGCTAAGCGGAATGCAGCCCACGCTTTGGGCCATCCGGCATAGAAGCCGACTTGCGTCAGTATCTCCGCTATCTCGGTACGGGTGATGCCGTTCTTCTTGGCGGTCTGCAAATGATAGGTCAAGGAAGAATCCGTAATGCCCGAACTGACAAGTGCGGTAATCGTAACCATGCTCCGGTCGCGCAAGCCGAGTTTGTCTGTGCGGCTCCATACTTCGCCGAAAAGCACGTCATCGTTCAGTTCCGCAAACTTGGGTGCGAAATCGCCCAACTGCTCTCTTCCGGCAGTCTGCTTGATTTTTGTCTGTGCGTTAGCCATAGGTGTAATCATTAATAGTGTCAATGCAATGCAAATAATTGTTCTCATG
>JADIMV010000162.1 GCA_017694515.1 Candidatus Aphodosoma intestinipullorum | reverse complement strand
TTTTTGTATTTGTATGGTAAGGGAGCTTGGGGCGGGGCTGTGTGCAGGGGGATGTGATATGTGGCTACCGAGAGACTACGGGAGGGCTGGCGAGGGGCTTCGTCGAGAGTACGTCTTTTTAACTTTTATTTGTAGGATGGGGGGGGAAAAACTGATACCGATATGACGGAAGGGGTGCGGCTTTGCTGTCGGGAGAGACGGGTTGTGGCGTGTGGGGGGCATATGGGGAGGTGTGGGTGTGAAGATGAGCGATGGGGTTTCCTTTGGGGTAAGGGCAAAGACATCCCCGCCGCAGAACGACTGGGGTTCTGGCGGCGGGGATGGAAACTAAGAAACTGTGAATGCGTGTCAGGTCATTGACCTGATATTACCATCAGCACATTAGGTAGGTCACGAAGTGGACAGAGCATACTTTTTCCCCGAGGGGGAATGGTCAATGGTTAGCGGAGGCTATGAATTGCCTTATTTCGTCTTCGGTAGGGAGTTCTATCATATACTTTTGCACGAATATATTCGGATCTAATCCGGCTGTGGCATATTTAACCAATGTATCTCCCTTTTCGGTGCAGAGCAGTATGCCGACAGGCGGATTATCGTCCGGCTGCATTATTTCCGCCTTGAAATAGTTCAAGTACATGTTCAGCTGTGAAGCATACTCGTGGCGAAACTTGTCTATCTTCAGCTCTACTATGATGTGGCATTTCAGTATGCGGTGGTAGAATACAAGGTCAACAAAGAAATAATCTTCGTCTATCAAGATACGTTTCTGCCGGGCTTCAAAGCAGAAACCATGACCCATTTCCAGTAAGAAGTGTTGCAGGTTGTCGAGTATGGATTGTTCAAGGTCGTTTTCGGTCACCAAGGCACGCTCGTTCAATCCTAAAAATTCCAATGTGACAGGGGAGGTTATTATATCTCTCGGCTGTAACTGTGCGGTCTGTTGCTGTACCAAGGCGGAAAGGGCTTCTTTGTTTTGAGACAGTCCGCTGCGTTCGTAATACAATGATGTGACTTGTCGTTCCAGTTCTCTTACAGACCAGCAACTCCGTATGGATTCCATTTCGTAGAAAGCACGTTTGACTGGATTTTCAATTTTAGAGATGTATTTCAAATGGGAATAGGGCAACTTATTGAATAGCTTATGTGCGGGAATACCCCATTTATCGCATTGGTTGTCTGTGGTTTGTGATTCGGCATACGCTGTGTGCCGAATTGGTTCTGTAAATTCGGCAGGCAGCGTGTGCCGAAAGTCATTGGCTGAAGCTAAATAGTGCAATATCTGTTCTTTCAATTGCGGGTAAACAAGGTATAGCTGTCTGAACTCACGAAATCTGCGCTCTGTCAATCCCTTTATTTTCAACCGCAGTTCCAGTTTTTTCAATAGTTGTTCACCGTATGCGGCGCGGTCTTCCCCGTGCTGTTCAAACTCTACGATATAATAGCCTATCAACCAATTGCGGGAGGTAAGTGCGAGATTTACAGCGTGTGCAGCCTGCCGCTGCAAGGTATCCTGTATCGTGCTGATGTGTTTTACCAATGTTTCAAAGTCCATAGTATAGAGGCATTTTAGTGCTGACGGCTTGTGTATTTGCGTTCAGTTGATGCGCTTGACGGTTTTGAGAGCCTTTATCTTCAGCAGGTTGTTACAGAGGTTGGTGATGTCATCAGTGCTGTAGACGTAGATGGAGAGCGTGCCCTCGAATACGCCGTCTTTGGTCTCGAAGTTTATGTTCTTGATGCTGATGGAGTAGTCGTCGGAGATGACGGTCACTATCTGCTTGAGCAGGCCGGTCTGGTCTATTCCCGACACGGCTATGGTGGTCAGGAAGGAGAGCACCTTCTTCGTCTCCCAGTCGGCGGAGAGTATGCGGTTGCCGTAGCTGCTCTGGAGGCGTTGAGCCACGGGGCATTCGCGCTTGTGGACGATGACCTGCCCGCTCTCGTCGATGAAGCCGAGTACGGGGTCGCCGGGGATGGGCTGGCAGCAGTCGGCTATCTTGTAGCCGGAGCCTATGTCGGCATCGGTGATGTGTATGACTTTCTTCTTGTCAATCGGCTGCGGGGCGGCGGAGGCTGTCTGTTCGTCTTTCTTGGATTTGCCGAACTGGAGTTTCCAGATGCGCATCCACTTGTTGTTCGACTGCTGCGGGGCGAAGAGGTGGGATATGTTGTCGAGGTTTATCGTCCCTTTTGCGAGGGCGAGGTACATATCCTCGGCCTTTTTGTATTTGAAGTGGTCGAGCAGTATCTGTATGGTGTCGGCGGTTGGGGCTTTGTGCTGTGCGGCGAGAGCCTCCTCGGCCATGGCCTGCCCCCGGCGTATGTTAGCGTTCAGCTCCTTGCGGAGGTAACTGCGGAGTATGGCCTTGGCCTTGGCCGTCGTGGTGATGTCTATCCAGTCGAGCTGCGGCTGCTGGCTTTTGGATGTGAGTATCTCTACCTGGTCGCCGCTCTGGAGTTCGTGGCTGAGGGGGACGAGCTTGTGGTCCACTTTCGCGCCTATGCAGTGGAGGCCGATGTCGGTGTGGAGGTAGAAGGCGAAGTCGAGAGCCGTGGCCTTGGAGGGGAGTTTCCGTATGTCGCCTTTCGGTGTGAATACGTATATCTCGTTGGAGTATAGGTTGAGCTTGAATGTGTCCATGAACTCGACGGCGTTAGAGAAGTCGCTGGAGTCAAGCATCTCCTTGATGGACTTGAACCAGTCGTCGAGGTCGCTCTCGCTCTTTTCGCCGGTCTTGTACTTCCAGTGGGCAGCGATGCCGCGTTCGGCTATCTCGTTCATGCGTTCGCTGCGTATCTGCACCTCTATCCAGTTGCCGCCGGGACCCATCACAGTGACGTGCAGAGCCTCGTAGCCGTTGGTCTTCGGCGTGGTGAGCCAGTCGCGGGTGCGGTCGGGGTGGGGCTTGTAGATGCTTGTGATGGCGGAGTAGGTCACCCAGCAGTTTGCCTTTTCGTCCTCCGTCGGTTTCGGCTTCAGTATGATGCGGACGGCGAGCAGGTCATATACCTCTTCGAAAGGTATGTGCTTGGTCTGCATCTTCTTGAAGATGCTGTACGGGGACTTTATGCGTTTGAGTATCTCGTACTGGTAGCCGTAGGAGTCGAGGAGCTGCTTTATGGGGCGGATGAATATCTGGTAGGAGTCCTCGAGCATGGGCGATGCCTGCTGTAGCTTCTTTTCGAGTTCCTCATAGATGGCGGGCTGTTCAAACTTGAAGCTCAGGTTCTCCAGTTCGGTCTTGATGAGGAAGAAGCCGAGACGCTGAGCGAGAGGGGCATAGATGTATTGTGTCTCGCCTGTGATTTTCAGCTGTTTGGCGGGGGGCATAGAGCCGAGGGTGCGCATATTGTGCAGGCGGTCGGCCATCTTGATGAGTATCACGCGCACGTCCTCCGGTATGGTGAGGATAAGTTTGCGGAAGTTCTCCGCCTGCGCCGATGCCTTGTCGCCGAATATGCCGCCGGAGATTTTGGTCAGGCCGTTCACGATGGATGCTATCTTCGGGCCGAAGAGTCCCTCGATGTCCTCGCACGTATAGTCGGTGTCCTCAACAACGTCGTGGAGCAGGGCGGAGCAGATGGATGTAGAGCCGAGGCCTATCTCGTTGACCACAATGCGCGCCACGGCTATCGGGTGCATGATGTACGGTTCGCCCGAGCGGCGGCGTGCGCCCTTGTGCGCCTTGTTGGCGAACTCGAATGCCTTCGTGATTATCTCTACTTTCTGCTTGTGCGCGGTTGCGGCATAGTCCCTCAGCAGAGCCTTGAACTCTGACTGTATCATCTCCTCTTCCTCTTCGGGAGTCAGTTTGTGGTAGTCAATCATCGTGTCAGTTATAATGTAGTAATAACGTAGTCCGGTTGTCCGTCAGTCAAGCACCTGCCCGGCGTTTTCGGCCATCTGCACCATGCGGTCATATTCCTCCGGCGAGAGGTCGAGGAAATAGAAGTTCATCGGGTTCTGCGGCTTGCCCTTGAAGCGCACTTCGTAGTGCAGGTGCGGGCCGGTGCTTTTCCCCGTGTTGCCCACGAGGCCGACAATGCTGCCGCGCTTGACCTTGTCCCCTTTCTTGGCTATCGTCTTGCTGAGATGGCCGTATAGTGTCACATAGTCGAATCCGTGGTCTATCATGATGGTGTTGCCGTAGCCCTGCATCCATCCGGAGTATGTGACTGTGCCGTCGCCCGTGGCGTACACGTCAGTTCCGGTGTTGGCGGTGAAGTCCATTCCGGCGTGGAACTTCTTGGTGCGGTAGACGGGGTCAATGCGCACTCCGTAGCCGGAGGCCATGCGGCGCAGGTCCTTGTTCAGGACGGGCTGTATGCCGGGAATATGCTGCAGTTTCTCCTCGTTGGTTTTCGCGAGACGGACAAGTTCGTCGTAGGACTGCGACTGCACATATATCATCTTGCTGAGGTCATCGGTCTTTTCCGCTGCCTTCATGAGGAGCTTCGAGGTGGAGAATCCGGCGAACTCCTCATAGCGGCGATCGTTCTCGGCGTAGTAGTGGCGGGTCTGGTCGGGGATGGGGTCGGCCTGGAAGATGACGCGGTACAGGTTGTCGTCGCGCTGTTGCAGTTTCTCGAGCACGAGGTGCATCTCGTCCATGCGCTTGTCCATCAGTTCGTATTGCAGCGCGAGGGTCTCGTTTTCCCTTTTGAGCTGTTTTTCCTGCGGCGATTCGAGGATGTACGAGAATACGATGAAGAAGATGAAGCCGAGAAAGAGGCTGCCGGCAGTGTGCCACATCACCTGCTTCATCCTTTTCTTGAAGGTGATTTCTATTCTTTCAAATGATAGTGTATCCGGATTAAAATGAAACTTCGCTCGTTTTGACATAAGCCGCCCGCATGTAAACAGTCGCAAAGGCCGTACAGTGAGGGAGCGGAGACCGGTGTGAACCGTTCACAGGCCATGCCGCTCCGCGTCCTGCCTTCGCGACAGCAAAGGTAGTGAAAAATGGGCGTATGGGCAAATGCGGAAAGTGCCCGGATTTTAGGTTCTCGGGTTGTTCCTGTAGATAGATTACAAACTTTTCTTTGAATTTAGTGAATTGAAAGTATAGACATATCAATTGGGTGACTTCTTGCTCTTTTTGATTGACATTTAGGACAAGGCCAATATAAAGGCTTATTTTTCTTCTTTCATGATTATTCGTTTGAATTATCTTATCCTGAAACTACAAACGAGATTTCCATTTTTCAGGTATAGTGTAAGTTTTTCCATAAGCTGATACAATATCAGGCATTTGGCAGTTGGAGAACTTGTTAAGACTCTTTTCAAGCAGTATAACTTTACTTTTATGGTACTTCATATTGTTATCAATGTTGTGGCTGAATATGGTAGGTGGAAAATGTACCTTGAGTTTCTTAGTCGGATAATTTTTCTGTATGAATTCGATAGGCGGTAGGAGGTCACTGTCACCACTAACTAAAATAAGTGAATCCGTCTTGTTTTGGAAACAATCCGCAATCATACGAATGGAAATGTTTACATCTGTTTTCTTTTCTTCGGGTCGGATGATAGTATATTTGCAATTGGGGCAAACTATCTTCTTTTCCAAATACTTCCCTCTGACTATTTCAAATCTGTCTCTGTTCAAGAGTTTGTTGGCGTTAAGAAACGAACTTTGGCGGCTGCTCTTTTCTTTGTTAAGTGGGGAGGCTGTGAAGTACACTACTTTTTCAAGTTCCTGATTTTCTCCAAGAAACATCTCAAAGAATTTGACCAAATCAACCCAATAGGCTTTTGCCCATACTGGCTCTACTTTTCGTTTGGTTCTCAATCCATAATAGAAGTTAAAGCCGTCTATATATACTGTTACTTTTTCCATATTAAAAAAGAAAGCTACCATTGAGGTAGCCTATAACCATTCAAGAAAGAATGGTGGTTCTTTAATTCATTGCAAAGATATAACTATTTTCCCAAATGACAAAATATCACTTGAATATTTGCGGGTTTCTCGCTTTGCTCATTTGCCTATGCCTGTGTTTTCGCCTACCTTTGCTCCAGATTGGATGCATCCGGCAAAGCCTCCGGACAGCTTTGCCGCTGTAATTTTGAATTCATAAATCGGGATATCTCATGACGCTTTCAAAGAATAAAATCAAATACGTCAATTCGTTCTCTTTGAAGAAAAACCGCGACACGTACGGGCTGTTCGTGGCGGAGGGCGATAAGATAACGGCAGACTTCCTGCATTTCTGCCGTTGCGAGTGCCTGATAGCCACAGGGGAATGGCTCTCCGCGCACGCCACGCTTGTGGCTTCTGCCGCTGTGGACGATGTTGTGGCTGCCGACAGCCGTGAGGAGATGGGGCGTGTCTCGCAGCTCACCTCGCCCCCGTCGGCTCTCGGCGTGTTCCGCAAGCCGGAGTATGAGCCGTTCGGGCTGGCCGGTGCACGTACATCGCTCATTCTTGCGCTCGACTCGGTGCAGGACCCCGGCAACCTCGGCACGATAGTGCGCACGGCGGCGTGGTTCGGCGTTGCCGATGTGCTGTGTTCTCATGGCTGTGCCGACATCTACGGCCCGAAGGCCGTGCAGGCCACTATGGGCGCACTGGCCTCGGTGCGTGTCCACTATGTCGATTTGCCGCATACGCTCAGGCAGTGCCGCCTGTTCGGCGCGGAGATATACGGCACTTTCCTCGACGGGTTGGACATCTACACGGAGCGCATAGCTCCGCGCGGCGTTATAGTCATGGGCAACGAGGGCGGCGGCATATCTGACGCTGTGGCCGCTCACGTGACGCGCAGGCTGCTCATCCCGCAGTTCGGCGATGGGGCGGCGGAGAGCCTCAATGTGTCCGTGGCCACGGCTGTGGTCTGCTCCGAGTTCCGCCGGAGGGGGTAGTTGCCTCCCGTGGGGGATTATCCGGGCTATGTAGAGGGAGAATATAAAGATGTCGTCAGAAACCGGGAATCTGCCTGAGAGTTTGACTAAACGGTCTAATGACTGATTCGGGATTATACAGCAAAGGCTTGCATCCATCGGATGCAAGCCTTTGCTGTATACAGAGCTGATATCCCTCTGTTTACTTGTTTGCAGCCTCGAAGTCCTGCATGCACTTCACGAGAGCCTGTACTGACTCCAGCGGGCAGGCGTTGTAGATCGACGCGCGGAAACCGCCCACAGAGCGGTGACCCTTGATGCCCACCATGCCGCACTCCTTGGCGTATGCCATGAAGTCAGCCTCCTTGTCCTTGTACTTGTCGGCCATCACGAAGCATACGTTCATGATTGAGCGGTCCTCCTTCTCGGCTGTGCCTACGAACATGGAGTTGCGGTCTATCTCGTTGTAGAGCAGTGTAGCCTTCTCGACATTGCGCTTGTTCATGGCCTCTACGCCGCCCATCTTCTTGACCCATTTCAGTGTCTCGTGCATAACGAAGATAGCGAATACCGGAGGCGTGTTGAACATCGACTTGTTCTTGGCCTCTGTGCCTATGTGCGTGCGGTAGTCCACCATCGTCTGGAGCGGACGCTCAACCTTGCCCAGAACATCCTTGCGCACGATGACGAAAGTCACGCCCGCAGGGCCCACGTTCTTCTGTGCGCCGCCGTAGATGAGCGCGTACTTCTTCACGTCCACCGGACGGCTCATGATGTCCGATGACATATCGGCCACGAGGTTGATCGGGCAGTCCATGTCGTAGCGTATCTCCGTGCCGTAGATAGTGTTGTTCGTCGTGATGTGGAAGTAGTCCGCATCGGTCGGGATAGTGAAGTTCTTCGGGATATAGGTGTAGTTCTTGTCCTCCGACGAAGCCACGATTTCAACGTCGCCGTAGAACTTTGCCTCCTTGGCGGCCTTCTTCGCCCATACGCCCGTCTGGAGATACGCGGCCTTCTTGTTCAGCAGGTTGGCCGGAACGTGGAAGAACTGTGTCGATGCGCCGCCGCCGAGGAAGAGTACCTCATACTCCTCAGGTATGTTAAGCAGCTCGCGCCACAACTGCTCCGTCTCCGCCATGATGCGCTCCCAGCCCGGAGTACGGTGTGAGATTTCGAGGAGGCCTATGCCCGTATTGTCGAAATTGCGGATAGCCTCGATTGCAGATTCAACGGCCTCGCGTGGCAGAACGCAAGGGCCTGCATTGAAATTGTGCATTTGTTTCATAGTCGTCTTTTAGTTTTTTATGGTTGTTATATAATGAGTTACCCTTTTCGGAGACCCTCCCGTCTCCGTGCATACAAAGGTAGGCATTTTATATATTGCGGGCAAATTATTTCGCGGAATAATTCTTCCCCTCCTTCCGATGCTTCTCCGGCGCGGCAAAATCCTTCCCCTCCGCATCCCCCCTTCGTCCCTGTCGTTCTAAATATAGGTTAAAAACACGTACTCTCGCCTTACCTCGCAACTACCTCCTCCTTACCATCTCCCTCTCTCCCGCCTGCCTTTTCTCCATCCCTTCGTAATTCCACAATAAATCACTATCTTTGTCTTGTCTTTGGCTTGCCCATAGAGGGCGGGTCGGGACTACATACATAAGAAGACGTTTCACAGCGTTCATCTGATACCCGTTTGAATTCTCGCAAAATTTTAACCAAGTATCAATGATCAATAACGCCTCGGTGACGCGTCCGTGCGGTGTATATATATGCCGTACACACTTGCCGTACATACGTGCGTCAGGTGTTGTGGCTTCATATATACGCATTGCGTGGGCAGGTCAAAGACGCGCTTATCCTCATTGATACAGGCAATGCGAGAAGCCTAAACGGGTGGGAGAGCGTAACACTGGAACCTGAATCCCACGCTTTTTTATGCTTGTACCATTCCGTTTTTACCGCCGTCATATTGGGGACTTCAGACGGCACAAAACATCTGACTATTATGGTTCAATTACATGACGATGTAAAGCGTGCCCTCGAGTCATTCATGCACGAGCGCGACTTTCACAGCTACGGCAATTCAAACCGTAAGACTGCAAATCAACGGCTGAGGCAAGACGTTATAGCCTGCCTTAGTACTACTGGAGAATGCAAACTTATTGATTCTCATGCTGTCATCTCACACTTTCTTGTTACACGAGAAAAGGATTCTGTAGAATTATATTTGATATTCTACCCAAAATCAACTAGTAAACCTAAGCACAATGATAC
>JADIMV010000161.1 GCA_017694515.1 Candidatus Aphodosoma intestinipullorum | reverse complement strand
GTAATATAGCTGTAATGGGCGGGACAGACAAGTGTATTTGTCAAAAAAAAAAACGGTTGTATGTTTAACTTAAAACGAATACGGCGGATGGAACTGTGAGAATATCCCGGCGGCTCTTGCTGCGCGGGGATGGGCTTGTTGTCAATAGAGTCCCGGCTGAGACTCCCGGTACGTGTAGCTGCGGCGGGTGCGGACAGAAAGAAAAAGGCAGGACTGGGGAGAGTCCTGCCTTGGATTGATAGTGGTTAAGGGATGTGCGTCAGATGCCTAAAGACTGCCTGACGGCATCTATTTTCTTTATGGCTTCCTCCTCCGCACGGTCAAACCCGTCGCGTGAGGTGAGCGGGCAGCGCACTTCGATGTAGAACTTTATCTTAGGCTCTGTGCCTGACGGGCGTACCGATACCTTAGTGCCGTCCTGCGTGAAGTACTGCAATACGTTCGACGATGTTGGGAAGTCTATCTCTACGGAGTCGCCAGTGGAGACCGTGCGCTGTATGAGCAGCTGGTAGTCCTTGATGATTTCCACAGGCGAACCCGCTATCTGCTGCGGCGGGTTGTTGCGGTAGTTCTTCATCATCTGCTGTATCTCTTCAGCTCCGCTTTTGCCTTTCTTGACTACGGAGATGCCTTTTTCCTTGCCATATCCGTATTCGAGGTATATGTCCTGCAAGAGCTGGAAGAGGGTCTTGCCGTTGTCCTTGGCCCAAGCGGTCATTTCGGCCATGAGCGAGCAGCATGCCACGGCATCCTTGTCGCGCACGAAGTCGGCGGGCATGTAGCCGTAGCTTTCCTCGCCTCCTCCGATGTACTGCTGGCGGCCTTCGCGCTCACGCACCTCGGCGGCTATCCATTTGAAGCCGGTGTAGCAGTCGAGCAGTTCGATGTGGAAGCGGTCGCAGAGGTTCTTTATCAGCTCTGTAGTCACTATAGTCTTGACCATGAACTCGTTGCCTTTGAGCAGACCGAGCTCCGAGCGGCGGCGTAGTATGTAGTAGGTGAACATCAGCGCGGTCTGGTTGCCGTTGATGAGTACCCATTCGCCACGGTTGTCCTTGACGGCTATGCCCATGCGGTCAGCGTCGGGGTCGGAGGCCATGACTATGTCCGCGTCAATCTCTTTCGCCTTACGGATGGCGAGGTCGAGCGCGGCGGGTTCTTCGGGGTTGGGCGACACGACTGTGGGAAAGTCGCCGCTGATGACGCACTGTTCCTCAACGAGTGTAACATTGCTGAAGCCCATCTCGCGCAACGAGCGGGGGATGAGCTTTATGCCTGTGCCGTGGATGGGGGTGTAGACTATCTTCAGGTCCTTGTGGCGAGCCACCGAGTCGGGCGAGAGGAATATGGTTTTTATCTTTGCGAGATATGCCGCGTCAATCTCTTCGCCTATGGTCTGTATGAGGCTCTTGTCGGGGGTGAAGCGTATGTCGTCAGGCCCTTTTATCTTCTCGACTTCGGCAATGATGTTCACGTCGTGCGGGGCTATGACCTGCGCGCCGTCTTCCCAATATGCCTTGTAGCCGTTGTACTCCTTGGGGTTGTGGCTGGCGGTGAGTATGATGCCGCTCTGGCAATGCAAGTGCCTGATGGCAAACGATATTTCCGGTGTCGGCCGGAGGCTCTCGACGAGGTAGACCCGGATGCCGTTGGCGGAGAATATGTCTGCCGATATTTCGGCGAAGAGGCGGCTGTTGTTGCGGCAGTCGTGGCCGACTACGACGCTGACCTGACGGCCACGGAACTCGCGTTTCAGATAGTTGCTCAGCCCCTGAGTGGCCGCGCCTACGGTGTATATGTTCATCCTGTTTGAGCCTGCGCCCATGATGCCGCGCAGTCCACCTGTGCCGAACTCGAGGTCTTTGTAGAACGACTCGATTAGCTCAGTCTTGTCCTCGCTCTCGAGCATCCGGCGCACTTCGGCCTTGGTCTCCTCGTTGTAGTTGCCGTTGAGCCACTGTTCGGCCTTGGCAGTCACCTGTTTAAGCAATTCGTTGTTTTCCATAAGATAAGAATATCAATTGTTTTCTGTCTTGTCATGTGCAAAATCCGTGCCGAACGGCGAGATTGCGGGGCATGGAGGCGTTTTTACCTGATGTATGTCTCCAGCAGCCTCACATGGCCTGTCGGCACGAGTGTCATGTCTGTCATCTCTGCCGGTATGAGCAGTGATTCGCCCGGCACGAGTGTCAGATGGTCATCGCCGTAGACGCAATTCACATGGCCTTCCGCGCAGGTCAGTATGATGAACGAGTCAATCTGCGCCACGATGTACTCTTTTGGGTGGTCGAGAGCCATGAGGTTCACGGCTATGTCGCCTATGTCGGCTATACGTATCACCTCGCCGCACCGGGGGCTTACTCTCAGCGGCTCTATTTGCCAGCTGTCGTAGTGTGTGGCCTGTAGCGCCTCGTCCACGTGCAGGGGGCGCGGGCGGCCGTCGCTGTCGAGGCGGCCATAGTCGTAGAGGCGGTATGTGATGTCTACGGGCTGCTGTATCTCTATCACTGTGCTGCCGCGCCCTATGGCGTGGACTGTGCCGGCGGGTATCATGAATACATCGCCCTGCCTGACAGGATGCCAGCGCAGCAGGCTGCCGAACGCCGAAGTGCCGATGAGGTTTTCAAGTTCCTCCCTTGATGTCTCGCGGGTGAAGCCCGCCGCCAGCATTGCATCAGGCTCGGCACTGATGACATACCACATTTCCGACTTGCCGGAGCATCCGAGCAATCGCTGCGCCATGCTGTCGTCAGGATGTACCTGAACGGAGAGGTCGGCCGCCGCGTCGATGATTTTCAGCAGGACGGGAAATTCCGCTCCGTACCGCTCATATACATGGTCGCCCACGAGGTCGCCCATGTAGACCTCGACAAGCTCCGGGAGAGTGTTTTCGCTGAGGTAGCCGTTCTCCACTTCGGACTCGTTGCCCTCAATGCCAGATACGTCCCAGCTTTCGCCTATGGCGGCCATGCTGCTGCCGTGCCTGTATATGTTCCTGATTTTTTCTCCGCCCCATATCTTCGTTTTGAGTATGGGCTTGAATTTCATCGGGTATAGGTTCATTGTTCCGCTCTGTGGTTTAGAAAAATGTATGTCAGGTGCAGTTTACCCGCTATGGTCAACAGGTTTGCCTGACGGCCATTGCGGGACTGCATACTGTCTTGTACTGTCAGTGGACAAAGATAGGCAAAATGCCATTCACAACCAAGACTTGCGGGACGAAACTTGTGGGCGGAAATTATCAAGGGATGCGGTGAGGATGGCGGAAGGGTAGGGCGAGGGTACGTGTTTCGCAGGTAGAGGGTAGGGGGATGATAAGGCGAGAGTACGTGTTTCGCGGGTAGGGGAGAAGGATATGATGTGTAAGGGGAGGCGGGCGGTATGTTTCATTTTGACGGCGCACGTAGGGGTTGTCCGCCTGTGATGATGTCGGGATGGCAGTGCGGACCGGGGGAGAGCCGTGGGTATATGCGCCGGTGGTTTTATCCCAAAACGGTCATCAGAACGTTTCGGAATCTTTTCGAAAGCCAGCTGTTTTATCAGATGTCCATTTTGATACACAACAGGACATTTTGAGCTTTGCTGAGTATCTGTTTTTCTAAACTCTTTGGCTGATTTCCGGTTTCTGACGGCATCTTCATACGCATTTTCCCTCGACATAGCCCGCTATGCCTTCGGGAAAGTGCGTATAAACCTGCTCGCCATAAACACAGAAACCAGCGCAAAGTCTAATGACCGATTTGGGTTTATTGGCGGTTTTGCGCGTCCGGTGCTGTCGGTCAAATGCCGCCCTGATAAAAGAAAAGTCCCGATACGCATCGCAGCGTACCGGGACTTCATCCAACTAATAATACTATGTTCTTGTGTCTGATATTACCGTACAGGTATTATCATTGCCTTTTATGCTGTGCGGATGCTTTGCCGGCATAAGCGCAGGGCATCGGACTGTGCCATTAGTCCGATATTTCCTGCTCTTGTGGCTCGTCGTCCGGCTTCTGCTCCTGTGCGGACTGGAAGTTCGGGTCTTCCTTCATGCTGGCGGCGGCCATTTTCAGGAATGCCACTTCTTTCTCGGTCAGGAAACGCCACTTGCCACGCGGCAGGTTTTTCTTTGTGAGTCCGGCGAAGTAGACGCGGTCGAGCTTGAGGACGTGGTAGCCCAGATGGTCGAATATGCGGCGCACTATGCGGTTTCTGCCGGAGTGGATTTCTATGCCTATGGTGCGGCGGTCATCCTCGCGGACAAATGCTATCTCGTCGGCATGGATTTCACCGTCCTCAAGCTTTATTCCGGCGGCTATCTTCTCCATGTCCTCGTCGGTCATGTCCTTGTCGAGTGTCACCTGATATATCTTTTTCTTCTCGTATTTCGGGTGTGTGAGTTTCAGCGCGAGGTCGCCGTCGTTCGTGATGAGCAGCACGCCGGTCGTGTTGCGGTCGAGGCGGCCTACGGGGTAGACTCTCTCCTTGCAGGCATTCTTTATGATGTCGAGCACTGTGATACGCGCGTGGGTGTCCTCGGTGGAGGTCACGCAGTCTTTCGGCTTGTTCAGGAGTATGTATACCTTCTTTTCCGAATGTACGGGCTGGTCTTTGAACATCACCTTGTCCTGTGCCGGGATGATTTTTGTACCCAACTCGGTCACAGTCACGCCGTTGACCGTGACAGCCCCTGCGGCTATGAATTCATCGGCCTCACGGCGCGAGCAGATGCCCGCGTTGGCCATGAACTTGTTGAGGCGCATGGGCTGCGAGTAGTCCACGAACTGGGTCTTGTATTCTATCTGCTTTTTCTTCGAGTATTTGCTGTTAGGGTCGTAGCTGTCGTCGCGCTGACGGTTGAACGGGCGGCTGTTCCTCTGCTGTTGATAGTCGTCCCTGTTGTAGCTTCCTCCGTTGCGATTTCCGCTGCGGAAGTCCTGTCCGCCTTCGTAGTTACGGTTTCCGTACGGTCTGTTCTCGTAGTTCCTTTCGCGGTTGAACGACGGGCGGCGTTCCTGTCTGTCGCCATAGCCGCCTCTCTCCTGCCGTTCGCCGTATGATGGTCTGCCGAAATATCCCGTGTCGGAGCGGCGTTCCTGACGGTCGTAGTCCTGATAGCGGTCTTCGCGTCCATAGCCATATTGCTGGCGCGGTGTCCTGCGGTTGTCATACGGGTTGCCTTCGCGGTTTTCGTACTGACGGAACGAGTTTCTCTGGTATCCGCCGCGCTGTCCGCCGTCGGAGTTGCGGTCATACCTGTTCTGTGAAAAACGTCTTTCGCCGTCGTTAGATCTCTGGGTGTAGACCCTGTTTGCGGGAACGCCTTCTCCCGAAGGCCTGTTGCTGATGCGCGGACGACGGCCTGTCCTCTCTCTCCCGCTTCCCTGACGGTTCTCACCGTCACGGTAGTTGTCTTGATAGTTTTCCATCTGTCTGTTTAAATGTAATGTGTATGCAAATGTACAAAAAGTTTGTTATTCAGTTGTGTAAAAAGTCATCTCCTGAAGTAAAAAAGCCGTCCCGTATCATCGGGCGTGTGTGATTTTATCTGCCGGTCACTCTGTCTTTTCCTGTTGCTGAGCCTTTTCTTTGGCGGTCTTTGTCTTTATGGTCATCGGTTCATAGTCCCAGCCTCCGCCGAGTGCCTTGTAGAGGTTTACGAGCATTATCTGCTTGTCGCGCATGGCGTTGCTCAGGCTGAGCTGTGCGTCGAAGTATCCGCGCTGCGCATCGAGGAGGTCGAGATAGCCAATCACGCCGTTGATGTATTGCAGCTGCGCGAGTTCGACGGCTGTTTTCGATGCCTGTTCGAGTTGCAGGCGCGACTCGTATATCTCCGCGATTTTATGGAAATCCACAATGGCGTTGTGCACTTCCTTGAATGCTTTAAGGACAGCTTTCTCATAGGCATATACTGCCTCTTCGTATGCAGCCTGCTTGGCACGCCACAAGGCGCGGTTCTTGCCGAACTCGAATATTGGAGCACCGATTATCCCATATACGAAAGTGTATGGAGACACGAGAAAGGTTTTAAGCGCATCGCTTTCCAGTCCGAGGTGGGATGTCAGCCGCAGGCGTGGAAACATATCTGTGTATGAGGCCCCTACCGCTGCATTGGCGGCTACAAGCTGCTGTTCCGCCCTGCGTATGTCTGGGCGGCGTTCGAGCAATGTGGATGGAAGGCCGACAGGCAATGTGTCCGGCAGGCTTATTTCCTCCGGCAGTCTGTTTCTCTCTATGCGTTTAGGGAAAGAGCCTGTGAGAAAAGCTATTTCGCTCTCTTTCTTCTCTATCCTGCGTTCGAGATCCGGCACGAGGGTCATGGTCTTTGCAAGCTCCACATTTGCCTGCTGGTAGGCCATCTCGGAGGTGAGTCCGCCCGTGAAACGGATGTGGGCGAGGTGAAGCCCCTCTTTGCGCGCTTCGAGTGTCTGCTGCACGATGGAGAGTTCGTTGTCGAGTGCGACAAGTTCGAAATATGACTCTGCTACCTGTGCGATGATGCTCATCTGCAATGCCCTCTGGTTCTCAATCGAGGCGAGGAACTCGGCCATGCTTATGTCGCGCTTCCAGCGAAGGTTGCCCCACAGGTCTACCTCCCACGCTATGTCTACCAGCGTCTGATGTTCGAAATCCATGTCGAGGTTGTTTCCGCCGTAGTTCATGTTCTCGTCCTCTGAACTGATGTGTGCGTCGAACTGGGGGAAGAACTCCGCGAAGTCAATGCGTTTCATCTGCGCAAGCTGCCTCACGCGCGAAGCCGCCATATTCAAGTCTTTGTTATATTCAAGAGCTTGGTCTATAAGTCGTTGTAGGGTAGTGTCCGAGTATATTTCCCACCATTTGTAGTCCGCTATTGTCGTGGAGTCCTGTTGGAGTGTGTCAAGTTGCTCCGGCAGTTGCATCTCAGGCCTCGCATAGGGTTTGCCTATCTGGCATGAAGCCAGAAACAGTGCTGCGGTGAGCAGGAGTGTCAGGACTGTATATTGCGCTATTCTCATCATCTTTCCGTTATCGCTTTTTGCTTACCTTGTCTTTGAGCTTGTATATCATCACGAAGAAGAACGGCACGAGCATGATGCCTACCGTCACGGCCACTATCATACCGAAGAATACGCCAGTGCCTATCGCTTGGCGGCTTGCTGAGCCGGGGCCTGTCGCTATGACCATTGGCAACATGCCGAGGATGAAGGCAAGCGATGTCATGAGTATCGGGCGGAAACGCAGTTGTGCGGCGTGTATGGTCGACTGTATCAGGTCACCGCCCTTGTCCACCTCATCTTTGGCGAACTCCACGATGAGTATGGCGTTTTTTGCCGCGAGACCCAACAGCATCACAAGCCCGATTTGGAAATATGTGTCGTTTTCAAGTCCGCACACGGCTATGCCGAGATATGCGCCGAGGGCTGCCACCGGCAAAGAGAGTATTATGGCCAGCGGCACTGACCAGCTCTCGTATAGCGCGGCGAGGAAAAGGAATACAAAGACGAACACGAGCATGAGTATCAGCCCTGTCTGGCCTCCAGCCTGCTTTTCCTGGTACGACAGTCCGCTCCATTCTATCCTGATATTGTCCGGCAGGTGTTCCGCGACAATATTTTCCATGGTCTCCATGGCCTGGCCGGAACTGTAGCCGTCGGCTGCGCTCCCCTGTATCACCGCACTGGTGAACATATTGAACCTCTTTATGCTTCCCGGTCCTGTGGTGTATGAGGTCGTGCCGAGTGCGGTGAGCGGTATCATTGCCCCGTTTGCACCCCTGACGAAGAAGAGGTTGATGTTCGATGCGTGTTCGCGGTATGGCGCATCGGCCTGTATATAGACACGGTATATGCGGTTGAACATATTGAAGTCATTGACATAGAGCGAACCGGTATATGCCTTCATTGTAGAGAATACATCGGAGAGCGGCACTCCGGCGAACTTCACATTGTCGCGGTCTACGTTGAAATACAATTGCGGTATCTCCGACTGCAATGATGACGAGAGGCCGGTCACCTCCTCGCGCTGCCCGGCGTAATACATAAGGGTGTCTACGGCGCGTACAAGGTCGTCAAACGTTGCTTCGCCGCGTGCCTCCAGCTGCATTTCGAAACCGCCGGCCGTGCCGAGTCCCGGAATGACTGGCGGGGTCGTGATGTAGACTTTGCATTCGGGATAAAGGGAGAACTCGCGGCGGAAATCGGCCATTATCTCATCTATGGTCACATCGTCACGCTCGTCCCACGGCTTTAGTATCACGGTCAGGTCTGCACGCGCCTGGTTTGTGCCGACTCGTGGACTGCTGCCCGTAACGTTCTGTACGTATGCGACATACGGATTCTCCATTATATAGTCTATGGCGCGGTTCGTCACAGTGCGTGTGCGTTCGAGAGTTGCTCCTTCCGGCAGTTCAAGCTCCACACGGAAATACCCTTGGTCCTCCACTGGCAAGAAACTGGTCGGCAGGATTCTGTTGAAAGTGGCAATCATGATGATGATTACGGCAAAGCCTGTCATGACTCTCTTGGGGTGTTTGATTACCCGCTTTGTTATCGAAATGTATTTGTTGTTGCCGACAGAAAGCCATCGGTTTATGGTGCGGAACACTACGTTCTTCGGCTTGGTGTGGTCGGTCGGCTTGAGAATGAGCGAGCACATCACCGGGCTGAGCGTAAGTGCCACAACTGTGGAAATCAGCACGGAGACCACGATGGTCACAGTGAACTGCCTGTACAGCAGGCCGGTAATCCCGGCAAGGAAACTCACGGGTACGAACACGGCGCACAGCACGAGCGACGTGGCTATCAATGCGCCAGCCAGCCCTTCCATGGCTTTCTTGGTAGCCTCATACGCGCCGAGATGCTCCTCCTCCATGATACGTTCCACGTTTTCTACTACCACTATGGCATCGTCCACCACAATGCCTATGGCGAGGATTAGGCCGAGAAGCGTCAGCATATTCAGTGAGAACCCGAATATGAGCATGAAACCGAATGTGCCGATGAGTGAAATGGGGACTGCCACGACCGGTATTATTGTCGCCCGCCAGTTTTGCAATGAGAGGAATACCACGACAATCACAAGGAACAGTGCCTCGAATAGTGTCTTGTACACCTCGTGGATAGACTCGGAGATGTATGTCGTCATGTCGAATGGTATCTCATATTTCAGTCCGTCCGGAAAGGAGCGGCTTATCTCTTCCATGGCCTCTTTCACACGTTCTGCAACCTCCATGGCGTTCGCCCCCGGCAGCGTATAGATGCTCAACACTGCGGCGTTGCCGTCATTGATGCCGCTCTCCGTGTTGTACGACTGCGCCTCGAGCGACACCCGTGCCACATCGCGCATACGTATGATTGAGCCGTCGGGGTTGGCTCTGATGACTATCTCTTCGAACTGGCTTGCCGAGGATAGTCGTCCGTCTGTGGTTATCGGTATGGTGATGTCCACCCCGCTCACGGGCTGCTGCCCTAACACTCCCGCCGCCGCTTCGCGGTTCTGGTCTTTCAGCGCGTTCTGTATATCCTTCACTGTCAGTCCGAAACTTGCCAGCTTGTCCGGCTGCACCCATATCTGCATGGCGTAGTAGCGGCTGCCTATGTTTGACACGCGCCCCACGCCTGGTATCCTGCGCAGCACGTCCAATACGTTGAGCGTGGCGAAGTTGCTCAGGTATATCTCGTCGAACTTCGGGTCATTCGATGTGAGGCAGATGGTCATCAGCTGGCTGGGTGCTTGTTTCTCCACGGATATGCCCTCCTGAACCACTTCTGCTGGGAGACGTGACTCTGCGAGTTTCACCCTGTTCTGTACCTCCACTGCCGCGAGGCTTGCATCTGTGTTGATGTCAAATGTCACCGTGGCGGAGAAACCTCCTGAGTTGGAGCTTGACGACTCCATGTACAACATGCCCGGCGTGCCGTTAAGCTCCTGCTCTATTGGGGTCGCCACTGCCTGTGAGACGGTGAGTGCGCTCGCGCCGGGATATGACGCGCTTATCTTCACCACTGGCGGCGTGATTTGCGGGTACTGGTCGATGGGCAGCATCGTCAGCCCGATGCATCCCACTATGACGATAAGGATGGAG
Organism: Candidatus Aphodosoma intestinipullorum; assembly: GCA_017694515.1. Lineage (GTDB taxonomy): Bacteria > Bacteroidota > Bacteroidia > Bacteroidales > Paludibacteraceae > Aphodosoma > Aphodosoma intestinipullorum. The sequence goes on along the minus strand of JADIMV010000161.1, from coordinate 2,250 downwards.
ATTACGGCTGAAAGTACCGGTCGGTCAATGAAATATGTTATCTTCATTACTATTCTCTGTTCTAATCGGGTTTCTTCATGCCCCGGTCTCTACGCCGTGCTGAATGACCTCTTTCTGCGGAGGCATTGTCGTGGACGCTGAGCCGGGATATGCAGCCGTCAGTCTCATTGCTGCTGTTCGTCCTCCGGTTTTGCGTTGCTTACTCTGACTTTCACGCCCGGAGTGAGCTTATGGTAGCCTTCGGAGACAATCATCTCCCCGGGCAACAGGCCGCGCTCTACGATTACATCGTTTTCAAACTCCGGTCCCAACTCAATGAAGCGGCGCTCCACTGTGGAGTCCCTGCGCATCACAAAGACGAACGCCCCGCCCTTTTCTATTATCAGTGCTTTCTGAGGTACGACTGTGGCGTTGGCTCTCACGTCGAGCAGCAGTTTCACCTTCGTGAACTGTCCCGGCAGCAGCACATGATCCGGGTTAGGCATCTCTGCGCGGACGGAGAATGTCCCCGTTCTCGGGTCTACCTGCGGTTCGGCGAAATCCACTATGCCGAGGTGCGGATACACGCTGTTGTCCGGCAGCGTGATTGATACTGTAGGCTGCCAGAAGCGCGTCGAGTCTTTTTGTCCGAGGGTGACATTCCTTTCCTTGCTCTTCAGGTAGTCGAGTGCGGTCATGCTGAAGTCGATGAACACAGAGTCGCTCTTCACTATTGTCGCGAGGAGCGATTTGCCCGACCCGCCGACAAGTGTGCCGAGGTCTACATACCGTTCGCTGATGTGCCCCGAAATCGGCGAGCGCACTATCGTGTAGCCCAGTTCCTGCTCCGCTTGGTCTAAGTCTGCCTGGCTCATCCCGACGCTTGCCACTGCCGTCTCGTAGGCCGCCTCGGCGTCGTCTAAGTCAAGCTGGCTAGCGGCGTTCTGCTCATAGAGCGGACGTATGCGGTCAAGGTCACGCTTTGCCTTGTTGGCCTGAGCCTCGTCCTTCTTCAGCTGTGCGCGCGCTTTGTCTGCCTTGGCGCGGTACTGGTCTTGGTTTATTACGAAAAGCACTTGGTTGCGCGTCACGTACGACCCCTCCTCGAAGAGCATCCTCTCAAGGAAACCCTCAACTCTGGCGCGTACCTCCACAAACTGCTGCGCACGCACGCTGCCCACATAGTCGCCGTAAATCTCCACATCTCGCTTCTGCGCGGGCATCACGCTCACCACAGGCAGCTCCGGCTCCGGCTCTTTCTTCACCGTCAGTGCAAAGTATAGTGCCACTGCGGCCGCTATGCCCAGCACTATGTACACTATTACTCTCTTCTTGATTTTCAGCTTGATTTTCAAGTCCTTACTCGTAAAGAACTGCCTTATTTTCTCCTTGTCTAATGTCATGTCTGATTTCTCTTTTGTCATCCCTGTCCACTATCTGGATAGACTTGCAAAACTGCATTTGGATTAAGATCCTGTGTCAGGAACTGTGTTAGAAACTGTTTTGTCTTAATTATGATGAACCCACGGGAACACCGGTCTGCATGTATCCGGTACTGGTATGGCACAAAAACGTACAGCGGCGACAGCCTCTGCAATACATTCATTTCCGAATGTCGTCCATTCCTGTGCCGCCCATCCCGCATTCAATCCGGCAAAGGTACAAAACATTGCGCTATGCGCCTTTCCGGTCTAACAATGTTTCTTTTTAGTTTGCAAATATTGTGGTGTCGTCTGTGCAGTATCTCCTTGTTCAGTGCGTGTATATCTCCTTCATGGCGGTGGGGCAGTGTTTCTCATCCCTCGTCTGGTGCTGTTTTCCGGCATTGTCCGTGTCGTTGTGTGTCCGTGTTCCTGGCCTCTTATGCAGCATGTTTCGTATTTCTGCCGCACATACGCACTCCGTTTCGGTGTCGCCCATATAAGTGCCACTCCGTGTTCGTGTCTCATGGTGGCCGTCACATTGTGCACGCCCCGCCTGCGCATTTCCCGTTTCGTTGCTGCCGTCGCGTTTCGCGTGACCGTCTCTGCACTTACCTTTCTTGCCTCATGCTCCTCGCGCACCATGCCGATGTGGTGCGCCCTGCACGCCCCGATAGCCGTCTTGTAGCCCTCCTGCCTTGCCTTCTCCGTCCAGTATTCCCGCCTTGCCTCCGACTGTAGTTCGCTGACTGCCCGTCTGTTGGCCTCGGCGAATATCGCCCGTGCCTCCCGTTGCGCCGCCGTATTCGGCTGCCGCTGCTCCGTAGCGCAGATAGTGTATATTCGTCCA
>JADIMV010000027.1 GCA_017694515.1 Candidatus Aphodosoma intestinipullorum | reverse complement strand
ATACGCAATAGAGGATTTTGAGTTTTGCAGAGATCCCGTTCTTACTAAACTATTTGGCTGCTTTCCAGTTTCTGGCGGTATTTTAATACGCACTTTTCCTCGACATAGCCCGCTATGCCTTCGGGAAAGTGCAGCATTAATCTACTCGCCATAAACAAAGAAATCAGCGCAAATTCTAATGACCGATTTGGGATAAAGTGGGTAAAATGGGGCTTGTGACGATGGGGTTTATGATTTGAAGGTTTTTGCACGGATTAGGCGAAAGAATGACGAATCGCTAAGGAGAGGATGGCGGGAGGCTTGCTGCGGGCTTGCTACAGGATGGCTAACAGGTCTGTAAATCAGAGGTATATGTACGAGAAAAATGGATAACGTGAGTGTGTGAAGATAAGAGGTGTGCGTGTTTTGACCTATGATGGTGGTAGAGGAACGGGAGTGTTTTACGGGTAGTTTTTTCTCTTTAATGGTCAGTAGTCGATTTGGGGAGAGTAGCGTATGTGGACCGTGGGCTGTGCCGATAAGGCAGGGGTCATTTCCGCCCGGATGTGGAGGCCGAAGTGCGGCTTTTTTTCTGCCGGGGCATACATTTCTTGCAGAGGCCGTAGAGGTAGAGGGAGGAGTATTCGGGCGCGAAGGCGGAGAAGGTGCGCTGTTTTATGGCCTTTTCCATCTTCTGGTCTGAGAACTCCTTTATCGCGCCGCACTGTATGCAAATCCTATGGTGGTGAGTGCGGCTGCGTGCGGTGGTCTCATACTCCGGTTCGGCGAAGGGGTGTTTTACGATGAGCCCGGCTTTCTGTAGCAGTTCGAGTGTGTTGTAGACTGTGGCGAGGCTTACGCGCTCCGCCCCCTGCATCAGGGAGTGGAGCGAACGGGCTGTGAAGTGCGCATCGAGACGCATGATTTTCTCCAGTATCATGCGCCGTTCGGCACTTTGCCTGATGCGGTGCTTGCGGATGTATGCGTCCAGCTTCTCTATAGCGGCTATGATGTCTTCTTCTGTCGTTGTCATGTGGCTGTGCCTTGTTGTTTTTTGTGTGGCGCGCCTTGCGCACCCGTGTTACGTCACGCCGTGTATGCTGCTGTGATTTCAGCGCGGGTTGTAACCCGAGTCTTCGAGTATGCGCTGCGCATCGTTGTCATGCATCAGCTGCAACGGGGTTATTTCCTGATGGTTGCGCATGTATGCCTCAATGATTTTCCATCCTATGAATGTGCCTCCGCGCGGGGGACTCTCCTGTGTGAACGGCAGTGTGAACGGCCCGTCGTTGACGTACTGGTTGCGCCGGATGACATCCTGAGTGAAGAGGTCGCCAGTGCTTATGAGCGAGGCCCACATATTAGGCTCGTTGTCCACGGCCCACTGCCATTGCTCGTCGGTGTAGCCCATCAGTGTCTTTTCGTCAGTGTCGGGGAGGAGCAGAGTGAGCATGTACATTGTCTTGCCGTGATATATGATGTCGTCAATCAGGCGGCGCGGGGCGGAGTAGTCCTGCTGCCCCATGGGGAATTCGGACGAGAGCCATACGGTCATGAAGTCAGGCACTATCTTTTCGGGACGCATATTGAGTTTCTGATAGCCGTATATCATGGCGAGGTCGTAGACGGGATAGTCGCTGCCCATGTAGTTGTCTTCGCTCAGAGACATGAATCCATCGCCGACTATGACGCTCTGGTTGAAGCCCGAGACGTGCATATAGATGTGGGGGATGCTGTTGTCCGGGAAGAAGTATCTGGCACGGCGGAACGCCAGTGTAAGCTCTTTTTCAAAGGAGGAGACATCGGCGAAGCGTTCAAGCGCATCGGTGTATATGCGCCTGACCGATGTGTCGCGGCGGAAGTTGCGGTAAATGTCCCAAGTCTCGGCGGAGTCGGGGTGTCCGAACTGCACGACATGCTGGAGGTATATCTCCGTCATGCCGGGGAAGTCCGCTTTCAGCGCGGCCACGGAGCGGGAGAGGTCGTTAGTGTCGAGCGTCCAGAAACGTTGGTCGAAACGGCCTATCCTGATGTCGAGGTCTATGCCGGAGATGTCCGCCTTGCGCCGTGTCTCCCTGCACGATATGAGTGCGAGAGGGAGCAGCAACAGCGGGATGATGTGTCTGATGTGTATGGTACGCATGGTGCTTTGTTTTTCTTTGTGTGAACGGCATGAGGGCTGAGCCGCGCCTCTGTCCGGTATTGCGGGGCAGAGGCCGCGCCTGTATTGCCGGATACAAAGGTAGTGAAAACAACGGATACGGTCAATAGGGGAGACACGACATTTCCGGTGCCGGCACGGCGCGGGGATGAAAGCAGAAGCCCTGACATTTATACGAGAATGTCAGGGCTTCGCTGTTTTCTGAATCCGCACGGCGGAGATTATTATTCTACGACGGTAATCCAGTTGTGTGTATCAGGCTCTTCGCCGTACTGTATGGCGCGGAGCTTATGATAGAGCTGTGTGCACTTCGGGCCGGGCTTGCCGTCCTTCGCAAATTCGTAGACGTGGTTGTTGTCTATGTCCACGAGCTTGGAAATCGGGCTGATGACTGCCGCTGTGCCGCAAGATGCAGCCTCGTCAAACTCGGACAGTTCCTCTTCCATAATCGGACGACGCTCAACGGTCATGCCGAGATCCTCAGCCAATGTAATCAGGCTGCGGTTTGTGATGGACGGCAGGATAGAGTTCGACTTCGGAGTGATGTAGGAGTTGCCCTTGATGGCGAAGAAGTTGGCAGCACCACACTCCTCGATGAACTTTTTCTCTTTCGGGTCGAGGTAGAAGACAGCCGAGTAGCCCATGTTGTGCGAATCGACAGTTGCCGCCATGCCGGCAGCATAGTTTCCTCCGACTTTGATGTT
>JADIMV010000160.1 GCA_017694515.1 Candidatus Aphodosoma intestinipullorum | reverse complement strand
CACTCCACTCGCTCAGGTCGTCATCGCAGACGGAGCGCATATAGACGTAGTACTCCGTGCCGGGGGTGAGGTCTTTAAGCTAAAGGAGAGCTGTACCCTTAGGATAACGGCCGTCAATGATGTCACCAACGGCAGAGCCGTCGGCCAGAGAGTCCGGAGTGAACGGAGTGCTGCTTACCTTTATCTCCGTGAACGTGGCATCCATATTCTCAGCCCAGACCACAGTGGCGGCAGTGTTCTCTATGTTGCGGAACATCACCGCCGAAGGGGGCGCACAGTTCGGGGAAGGGCGCACCTTGATATCGTCAAGCACTATGCCGCGCCCGAGGCGGTCGAAACCCTCGAAAGCGATATAGTAGGTCTTGGACTCAGTGTTCCGGGGGAGGTCAAGAGTGTCCGTCGCCCACAGAGCCTGATAGCGTTCGTCGTAATCCTCGAGCGGAATCCACTCGCTGCCGTCGAGAGAATAGTAGACCGACAGGTAGTCGAAATCGCCAGACCACTTGTCGTTCGCATAGGCGAAACAGAGTATCGGCTCAACCATGTCAGAGAGGTCAAGCGCAGGGAGGACAATCCTCGTACGGAAGCCGAGAGTCTGCCGGCCGGGATTGCGCAACGCGATGCGCCACTCTCCGGAGTAGGCCCCGTCGGGATAAGTCCCGCCCTGTTCTACACTCCATGCCTGACTGCCGGTGATGTACTCTTGCGTCCACCCGTCAGGAATCTTACCGTCTTCAAAGTCAGCCGAGAGCTTTACGCCCAACTGCTGAGCCTGAAGCGCAGCGGCCACCGAGAGAAATAGTACGGCAAGCCACCGCCTGAAGTAGTTCATCTTCATAGATCAATAGATTAAGTTAATAAATAGATGTATCTCAAACTCACATAATAATGTGTCAAATCAATGTCTCCGCATAAGGGTCAAGGGACGCTCCCTGACGGCTGGCGTAGAGTTGGCTCGAGAGTACGTGTTTTTAACCCAGAGGCAGGGAGAGGACAGGGCGAGAGTACGTGTTTCAATGCCGTTTTATCCATAGACAAATCGTGTTCAAAAAGTCAGCGCACCATAAGTTTATACGTCCGGCTCTCATCGCCATCGCCTATGACAAGCAGATAGACACCCGCCGTGTCAGGCATACGCACCATGTCCGCTCCGGAATAGAGAGTGCCGGTCCAGAGTGTCTGCCCCGTCACGGAATAGAGCGCGACGGAGACAGGCGCGGAGACATTCCTTATCTTAACACCCTGCATCGGGGCGGCAACCGTCACTGTGGGATACGGCGTTATGTCCGTATGCAGTGTCGGGACGACAGGGCAAGTCGGCATAGTCACGCCGTCGTCCGCTCGGGTCAGCTCCACATGGTACACGTCCGTGGTATCGAACCAGTTCGCCTCGCCGAGATAGAGGTACGAAGCCGCCTCGCCGGAAACAGGGCTGCCGTTGCAGAACCACCGGAAAGAGGAGAAGGTATAGCCGCCGTTATAGCCCTCATTGGTCACCGCAAGGACATTGTTCCACTTCTGGCGCACGATAGAGGCATCGTAGTAGACCGCAAAGGGCAGGTCAAGCACAATGTCATCGCAGATTATGTCATGAAGCGTCAGCTGTGCGCGGTAACTGTCGGGGCGGCAACTGTCAGGCAGCACAATGTCGATGTGCTGGCCGTCAAACACCGCCTCAGAGACATCGGCAAAGCCCGCCGCAAGCGCACGGTCGTCATAAGCGATGGAGTATGTGGTCAGCGTGCCTTTGTTATATTTGCAGAGCAGAAGTATGACCGAATCGCTGCCGCAAGCGGTTATGCTGTCGGGCAGATCGAACGTCACATCGAGGCAGTCGCTCTCTATCTCTACGGTCACAGTATCACCGGGACAACCGAAAGAGTTGTAGACCACCAGCTTATATGTGCCGCCGGAGAGGCCAGTGAGCGGCGCGGACGGCACGCCGTCGAGAGACCAAGAGTAGCCCTCGGGGGCATCGGTTATCGTAATAGAGCCGCTGTTAGGCTCTCCCTCCTCGTCGGTATGGTCCACGGAGAAAGTGACCTCCGGCATGACGTGCAGATGGACAATGACCACACTGTCACAGCCGTGGGGCGTGGTCAACGTCAGCTCATAGGTGCTGTCACGGTCAAGGGTATAGCCCGGAATGGCAGTGAAAACATCGCCGAAGCAGACGGTATCCCAACGCTCGGTCTCATCGATGCGGGGCAAGACTGTAAGGTTGAGCTGATTAACGCTGTCGCACCCGGCAATATTGACGCAGGTGTCGTAGTAAGTGCCGCTCGCATTGTAGAGCTTTGTGCCCCACTGCACGCCCTCACCGAAACAGACAGTGGTGTCCTTCACCGTTATGTCGGAAAGGATAGATGGGACTGTGATAGTATAGAGCGTATCGTCAGAACAGCCGTCATCCTCGCCCGAAAGGGCGGCGTGAAGGTAGAGGCTTATCGTGCCGCCCTCCTGCGGAACAGTGCAGCGGGGGGAGGTCTCGTAGACGGGAGTGCCGTCGCCGAAGTCCCAGATGATGTCGGATATGCGGTCGTCATAGAGGTCTACGACGTTGCCCTCCTCATCGCGGGAGACGACATGGCTGGTGTTTGTTATCTTCACTATGTTCTGGCAGTCCTCCGGCACGAACTCATAGGTGAAATCGGCCTTGGCCGTGCGGGGCGAGACCTTCGTGCGCAGCTCGAACTGACAGTCGTGGTTCTCACGGTACATACACTTCACGATATACTCGCGTGTGTCAGATGCGGAAGCCTTATATATCTGGTCTGTGGATATGACAGTGCCGGGGTCGGTGCTGACAGACCACTCATAGTCGAAGCCGTCAGGGGCTTTCAGCTCCATGAACTCGCTCGCACCGCAACTGAGCCCCTCGATAGTGCCCTTGGCGCAGCCGAGAGTGAAATAGCCATAGCCGAAATGGCCGCTCTTAAAATTACAATCACGTGTCGTAATCTGAATGCGGACAGTCTGCCCGTGGTAGGGGCGCATATTCAGGCCAAGAGTAGTCCAGTCCTTCCAGACTATATCCTCGCTCTCGCCCAGGACACCGGGTATGGTCTGCCAACCGTTCACGCCGGGCTGGGCGTAGAACTCCGCCTTACCGCAGAGAGGGCTAAGCTCATTGCCGAAAGCATCGAGAATCACGAGGTTGAAATAGGGCTGGTTCTCTATCTCATGGTTTGGCTGCTCGAAGACTATGGCGTATTTGAGGAGCAGGACCGCCGCCTCATTGGTATCGACAGTGTAGGTGTACTCTATGCGGTCAAGCTCATCGGCCTTCCAGTTGCCGAGACGGACAGAGCCGAACTCTTCGGGGGGAATGGTACGCAGAGCATAGTCAGTGCGGGGGTCATATTCGTCCATCGTAGTATGCACCGTGTGGCGGCTGTCCGCGCTCTCCGGGCCGTTGTCTATCGGTGCGCAGGGCGAAAAGTCCTGATAGACATTGGCCTCATAGCACTGCACTCCCGGCGCGTCGAGGTCGATGTAATTGATGCAGTGGTTCCCGGGGCAGAAGACAAGCTGGCCGGAGAGAGAGTGCCAGTTGCTGTACATACCGCCGCCGCACACGCCCCGCACGCGGAAATCATAGTATCCCTCGGCGAGGTCGGAGAGCTGATGCTCCTTCGCATTGCGGACAGACACACGACGCCAACCATCGACAACACCGTAGGGACGATACTCCAGTTCATAGTTGCCGGCAGTGCCCTCCCAACGTACAGTGGTCAGGGAGCAGTCGCCCTCCACGCTTAGGCCGTATGGTATCGGACAAGTGGCATTGGTTATCTCGATATTGTCCACCGCCGCGCCTATCGGGAAAGGCTGGGGGAGAGTCTGCGTATTGACCCATGCGAAGAGCAGATAGAAGGTCTGTCCGGTCGTGGCGGGCAACTGAAACTGTGCACTCTGCCACTGGCGCGAACCTTTGAGACACCGGGCAGAAGAGCCGTCGGCAAGGGTACAGGTCTGCGCCTGAACCATCCATATCGGGAGATCACTCGGCCCGGACTCGGAATAGGGGGCGAAGATGGTGTTGGCCGACGGTATGACGCAGACGAAGAGGCCGCTCTCGCGGTCGCCTATCTTGCCGTCGGCGAGATTGAACCAGTCGAACGTCACATTATAGCGGCCAGTGGGCAGCTCCATCTCGCGGTAGGCCACCACGATGTTCTCATTCCGCCCATAGGAGACAGTCGCGCCACCGTCGGAGGATATATAGAGTGAATTGACCCCGTCCTTAGCCGCAGCCGCGCCGATGTACCATTGGTCGGGACACGGAGTGCCGTCCTGCCCCGTATTCAGCAGTGTCCACAGAGACCGCTCCGACGAGCCGTCATCCTCGAAACCATAGGCATACGGGGGCGTCACGGCCACGCCCTGCGCCGCAAGCTGCATCACCCCGAAAAAGAGGGCGAATGACAAAATGATATTTCTTATATTACCTATAATATTAAGGTTATATGTTTATTCCTTGACTATCAGTTTCTCAATCTTACGTGTGCCGTCAGCGAGGCGTATCTCCACCACATACGTGCCAGCCGTGCGCGGTGCGGCGAGACGGCTCATGCCCTCCCCTATCTCCGTCCGGGAAACAAGCACTCCGCTGACGCTCCAGACCCGCACCGAACCCGCGCTGCCGCTCTTGACACTGATGCTGCCGCCAGCGAACGTGACAGTCGGCACAAGCTCTATGTCGGCATAAACGACAGGCTGTATGGGGCAGGTGAAAGCCTCCACGCCGTCATCAGCCCGCGTCAGCCTTGCGCTGTAAAGCACATCGGGATTGAGGCCGTCAGGGAGATAGAGGTTAGAGGCGGTCTGCCCGTCAATGGGCTGCCCGTCGGCATACCACTGGAAAGCAGAGAAGTCGTAGCCGCCGTTCCACAGGGCATTCCTGACCCCTATCACATCGTTCCACCGCTGTACGAGTATAGAGTCAGGGTAGTCAAGACGAAGAGTCGCGCTGCGGACGACATCGCCACAAGCCGCATTGGCGAAAGTGATGCTCATATCGTAAGTGGCCGGACGCACACTGTCCGACAGAGGTATGGTGAACCGCCCATCGGCAGCCTCGCCGCGCTCCACCTCCATAGGAGCGGCGGCCTCACTGCCGAAGCGGACGCTGTACGAAGTGACTATACCAGAGGTCAGCGTGTAGGGGACTACCAGTTCGCCGTCGTCGGCACAGGCGGTCAGCTCCGTGGGGAAATCGATGTTGAGGGACGTATTGACCAGCAAGTGGCACACCACTACCGAGTCACAGCCGTAGGAACTGCGCAGCGTGTCGATGTAAGTGTCCGAACTATAGCACTCCCGCCCGTTGAACATATAGGGAAGGTCGTCAGTGCAGACCGTATCGCCATATTCATGCCAGTTGTCCGTAGGCACTGTGAGGTCGAGAGTCACAATGGAGTCGCACCCGGTCAGCGTGCTGACAAGCGTATCGCTGAAACAGCCGCTCGAGACATAGTGCAGCCCGTTGAACTCATAGGGAGTGTTCTCCTCGCAGCAGACGACACGGATGGTGTCACGCACAGTGCCGAGGGCGGGGAGCGAAATCTCCTGCGTCCGCACATCGGTGCAGGTAGAGAGGTGAGAAGTCAGCGTGACAGTGAATGTGCCGCCCTCAAGCGGGAACTCATGGACGGGAGACCACGATGTGGAGGTCGTGCCGTCGCCGAAGTCCCAGACCACACTGTCACAATACTCCTCAGAGGAACGGGTAGTGTCGTTGGTTATCGGGTTGACCCGGATGACACCGCTTGTATTGGAGAACTCCATCACATTGCGGCAGTCGCGGCTCTGCGCCCGCGAAGCGGTGAACTCAGAATGGGGGAAGCGCGGCACGGCACTCGCCTCCAGAGTGTAGTAACAATCGTGATCGGTCTTCTGCATCACATCGCACCAATAGGTGAGAGTGTCGGTAGGCTCTAATGTCAATACCTGTTCCGTGCTGACCTCACCATGCACATTGTACCAGCGGTAGTCGAAGCCGTCGGGAGCCTTGAACTCATTGCTCGCGTCCTCACCGCAGCTGAGTCCTTCGAGATAAGCACCCGTGCAGCCAAGAGTATAGTAAGCATAGCCGTAGTGCATCCCCTCGCCGCAGTCGTGGGAACTGACGCGGACTTTAAGCGTCTGGCCGTCATAGTCCTGAAGGTTCACACCAACAGTGGTCCACAGTTTATAGAACGGGGGATCGTCGGCACTGCCCTCAATCGGCGCGGCCTCTATCCACTCGCTGCCAGTGGTGTTCTGCCCGGCTATGAAGTCGATGTCGGCACAGCCCTCTTTGCCGACTACCTGTCCGGACTGGTCCATCACGGTGAGCTGGAAGCGGGGCTGACTCTGAACATCATGCCCGGGGTCCTGAAGCACAACGGCATATTTAAGCAGCAGTATGCCGGAGGTCTCGGCATCGACAGTGAAGTCATACTCCACGGCCTCGCCCTCGGAATGCACCTCCCAGTTGCCGAGGCGCACAGAGGCCACCTCATCGTCAGGCACAGTCTTCAGGACACCGTTGGTGCGCACGTCGGTCTCCGTCTTGTCATAGTGCACCGTGTGGCGGCTGTTCTTAGAGACATAGCTCATGTCCACCATACGGCGTTCCTGACGCGGGTTGGCGTTAGAGCCAATCCAGCAGTTGGAGTCGGCGAGAGCCATATAGTCCACACAGCGAGTGCCGGGATAGAATATGAAATGGCTGTACGAAATCCAGACCGTGTGCGCCCCGCTGCAATTAGAGCGTACATAGGCGGTCATCACCCCCTCGCCGAAGCCTTTCACCTCGTAGCTGTTGCCCGTGACATTCTGCGCCTCAACCCACACGCCGGGATTAGCACTCGACGTCGCACGTATGTCGTAGCTGTCGGCAGTGCCCTGCCATGTGACCCAGACACTGGAGTCGGTAGCCGTCATCTCTATATCGTAAGGCTTCTCACACGTGCTGAGCGGCACTATGTTTATATTGTCCACACACGCCCCGGGCGGCACAGAGGCCATATTGCCGTTCACCCACGCAAAGACGAGCTTATGCGGTGTGCCGTCGGAGACAATAGTGTCGTAAGTGGCCTGCCACGTCGAGCCTTAGAGCTTCGTGGAGTCATTGAAAGTCACGCCGTACTTAGTCATCCAGCCGGCGACTATGCCGTTAGTATTGGAATTGGTCAGCACGCTCTCAGGAACCCAGCAGACATAGAGCGCATCGTTCTCATCGAAACCGAACGCCTGCCAGTCGAACGACAACTCGAATGTGTCGGGGGGCAACGTCAGCGAACGCCACGCCGTCACAAGCGTCTGCGTGTTCACATAACCCGCCGTAGAGCCGCTGTCGGCCGTCACATAGAGGCTGCGGCTGCCGCCGTTGTTCTCCGCAGAGCCTATCCACCAGAGGTTCTCACCGACAAGGCCACGGTTCATCACCCAATTAGCATTCTCCGCATCATCCTCAAAATCACACGTATAGGCAGACTGCGCACTGGCCTGCACACTGCATACAAGCGCGAAGAGAAACGCTGCTGCACAAATGATAGTCCTACTTTTCATATTTTATATCCTGACTGAATTTTTCATCATGCTGAAACCGCCGTTATTTTTAACACTTCGAGTTTTGACTGCTCCATTTAGTTAAGAATTAACCCTCTACACAGCGGTTTCATACCAGTTTCATACCTTTACATTAACATTGCTAACGGCATTAACATCCGGACAGAAGTCCTGACACGTCCTTTACGGTCTGATTGTCGGGCAAATTCATCTCATTTCCGACCGGCCGTCTAACCGGCAAGCCATCGTCCATCCACTCTGCCGCAACAGGGAGAAACCGCACCGCTACGCGCCTCCACCGCTACCCTTTTCCGCACCGCCCCACAGCTCACCAGCAGCATTTTATGCTGTCACAATATAATTCATCGCTGCCGCACGTCCAAGCGAATTTGTCAAAAAAAAAAACGATTGTAAATTAACGCGATTAAAGCAACTACGCAGTCGCACATTTTTCATCAAATTTGTTTGTTCCGCTTTTATCACTACCTTTGTAAAAATTACCAATGATAAAAACAGCACAAACATACGATAGAGTATCTATCTATTTTATTAACATCAAAAAAACTAATAACATGAGAACTAAATTATTTTGTAGAGTTACATTAATGTGTATCATCACAGCTGCACTTTTTACAGACTGTACCAGACAAGAGACATTATCAGAGGCTTCCGATGTATTGAACACTAAGTCTTTAATACAACTTACACAAGACGATATCAAATACGCGCTGTACTCAGACCCGATATATACATATGAGGAAGCAGACAGTTTGGCAAAAAATATGGCACTATTGCATAATCTGTGTATGGAAGAAATTGGTCACATGATATATGATGGTAAAATCGGAGTAGACCTATATCTTGTCATGTTCAACGAACAAATACGAGAGTATTTCGTAACATCCATGGCAGAGAAATATACGGCTATAGCATATGGGGAAGATGCTTTGACCGTGGCTAAAGAGATCGATAAAATCGAACCTTTCACGCGTCAGTTGATTATCAATGATGCGATTTCTAACAGTCCTAGATACCAAGAAGTTATCTCTCATATAAGAAATTTATATAATGAAAAAGACGCAGAGCTGTACACATACATATCTAACATGGATAGGGACATTTTCGATATTTGTGAGCCATATAGAAATTTCAAGTCTGTCTTACCTCTAATATGCTGTAAGAGAATGTTCGAATATTCACAAGAGTACTGGCATTACAATTCCATTTTTTGGACAACACCTATGCTAGAAGCTGGGAAAAACTATTCGGGAGAGGGAAGTGGAAATGAAGGTGGAGACGGAAATGAAGGTGGAACTGGCGATGGAGAAGGTGGCGGAGACAAAGACAACGGAGATACAGAATGGTTGGATGATTTAAAAAATGTTGCTGTTAGCGATGCTGTAGGTGCATTAGAAGGTGCTCTTATCGGAATATCTACAGTTGGGCCAGCCATAACTATTCCTGGTGTTAATACTGCCGCAGGAACAGCAATTCTCGCCACGACATTAAAAACAGCACTAATAAGTTCGATGACTGCATGTATAACAAACATTGCCACTGATATTATGTTAGGACACGCATACACGACAGCAGTACCTCAAAGCAAAAACAATGATGAAAACACAAGCCAAAATTAAGATAGCCCAGTTTGCAGTGCTTGCAGTGGTGAATTTTGCTATCATATTGGCTATGACATATCTGCTAAGCCTGAACAACACGGCTACACGGTGGTATGACTGGATGTTTCTTTACCCCGTCACAACCTTTATCCTATATAAAAACGTATTCTGTCCGCAAAGCAACCGCCGCTTCTTCATCTACGGAGTACCGTTGCTTGCTATCACGGAGTTTCTGACATTGCAGCCTATAATACACAGTCATGTGAGATCAGTGGTAGCTGCTATATGCATCGCCGCTGTATGGGGAGCAGGAGAGTACATCTGGCAAAGGTGGATTCAATCAAAAGCCAAACAACAATAAATGGCAGAGAGGGAACATCTCAAACAATAAATCTAATACCACTGGCAGTTCCTGTTATATTGCCGTACTTTGCAGGATATCAATACTAAGAATTATAAACCATAGAGATATGAAACTATTAATCAACATACGCCCGCAGCTGAGAAACCGAATATCGGTGAGCCAGAACGGCAAGACGCTCTACGAGGGAACGCTGACAGACGACCCGATAGAGATTGACGGCGTGAGCGAAGGGGAGATTTCTGTCGGCATGAACAGCTATCTTATCCCGCTGAAAGTGAAGGCAAACTCTATCGTCATAATCAACGACACTGTGTCAAGCCGCCGCAGAACGGCGGCGATGGCAGGCTCGCTGCTCGCGCTGTTTGTAATATATGCAATTGTGCCGCACAGCACCGCGCTGTACGCCGTGATGCTCGCACTGGTCATAGTCTGGGCATTGTATTTCCTCTCCTCATGGCTCAGCAACAAAAAGAGGCCGGAGAAACTGTACAGGGTTTTCATTGTATAATATGCCTCTTCAAGAAAGACAGCAAGGGCGGCACTCTCGTTTGCAGTGTGCCGCCCTTGCTGTTTATTGTCCCGCCGATACCGCTACTTCAGCAGGTTCACATAGAGGAAACGCTTGATGCTCTTCTTCGGAGTTTTCTCGAACTCCTTGGGATAGAGCTGTATGGCGACGAGGTTCTCGTAGGAGGCCGTCATCGCATTGAGGTTCTTGCGGTTCTCCTCCATCACCATCTCAAGCTCCTTGTGCGAGAGCTTGGCCTCGTCCACCGCATCGTAGTCAGGCACAACGAAACCGACGAGCTTATGGTCGGAGTTCTCGAGGACGAGGCTCTCCATGACGAACGGCATATTGTTCAGCTTGGCCTCAATCTCCTCGGGGTATATGTTCTGTCCGGAAGGGCCGAGGAGCATTGTCTTGTTGCGCCCGCGTATGTAGAGAGTACCGTCGTCGTCCATCATGCCCATATCGCCCGTGTGCAACCAGCCGTCGTCGTCAAGGACGGCGCGTGTGGCCTCCTCGTTCTTGTAGTAACCCATCATCACGTGCTCACCGCGCACGAGTATCTCGCCAACCTCATCGTCAGCGTTCCTTTTCTCGATGCGTGCCTCCATGGCGGGCAGCACACGCCCGACGGATGTGAGCTTATATTCATTCCACGGGGTGTAGCTGATGAGGGGGGCGCACTCCGTCATGCCGTAGCCGACAGTGAAACGGAAGCCTATCTTCTTGAAGAATGCCTCGGCATCTGGGTTCATCGGCGCACCACCTATAATCACCTGAGAGAACTCGCCGCCGAAAGCCTCGGTCAGCTTGTTGCGCACGGCGGCCAGTATCGCACTGTCTATCAGCGGCACACTGAGCGCCCAACGCATGGAACGCTTCTCCAGCATCGGCATAATCTGCTTGCGGTATATCTTCTCTATGATGAGAGGCACGGTGAATATGCATGAGGGTTTGACTTCGGCAAAGGCTTTAAGCAGCACCTTAGGCGAGGGAATCTTGCCGAGGTAAGTGGTGTGAGACCCGGCGCAGAACGACGTGAGAAAGTCGAACGCGCAGCCGTAGGCGTGGGCCAAAGGCAGGAAGGCCAATGCGCGGTTGCCGCACTCGAGGAGCTTCGTCCCTATGCCGAATGCGACATTGCCCGCAAGGGCGTTGCCGGAGAGCATCACGCCCTTGGAGAAACCCGTTGTCCCCGATGTGTAGCTTATGCAGACAAGCTCCGTGTTGGGTATCGTGGGATATAGCACATCGGCAGCCGTATAGCCGTTGGGATAACGCTTCGCGAACTCGTCGGGCAGCGCACGTACCACCTTCTGTATATGCTCCCCGTCATGCTGATGGAGGCAGCGGAAGTCGTTAAGAGAGAATATGGCACGCAGGTCCGGCACTTTCTCCTCCTCGATGTTCTCCCATATATTGTCGCTCACGAAGAGCAGCTTGGAATCCGAATGGTTCACGATGTGCTGCACGTCGTTCGGGTTGAAGTCCTGAAGTATCGGCACTATCACCGCACCGTATGTGACTGTAGCGATATAGACCATGCACCAGCGTGCGCCGTTCTTGCCTATCAGCGAGACCTTGTCGCCCCGCTCGAGGCCTATCTGCTCAAAGAGCAGGTGCAGGCGGGCAACCTCCGTACCGGCATCACCGAATGTGAAGGTCTGCTGCTCTATATAGTCCGTGAACGCGGGCATATCCCAATGCTCCTTGATGCTGCTCTCGAAGAGCCTGATGAAATTTTCCTTGACCATAAGATAAATGTTGAATGTATTTGAACAATGCGCTCCCTATCAACGCGCCGACCGCGCCCGGGAAGCATATTTTGGCCGCGAAGTTACACATTTCCGGCCATAGGTGTGCAATTTCGGGAGGGAAATATGCACATTTTTACCTTAAGTGTGCACAGAATAGGCTGTATGTGCAACAAAGCGAAGGGGAGGGGAACACGGCTTGTGAGCGAAACGGCATACGCGCAAACGGGGAGCAGACAGAAGATGCACGGGCGGAAGCGGGGGGATGTGGCGGGCGGGGACAATAAAAAAAGAGACCCAGACGATATCCGGGTCTCCTTTGTGATCCCAACAGGATTCAAACCTGTAACCTTCGCATCCGTAGTGCGATGCTCTATTCAGTTAAGCTATGGGACCGTGGCAATCTCTCAATTGCGGATGCAAAGGTACGCACTTTCCGCATAACGGCAAAATTTTCGCGGCACTTTTTTGCAGAAAAAATTGCAATTTATTTATAACCTGCTGTTTGACATATGGATACATGACCCTATCTATGCCCTGCACACGCCGTATGCTGAGATGAACCGCTGCGCGGTGCGGCAGATGGAAGAAAACTGCCCGTCTGTGAGGTGAGGTTAGCCAGGGGGTACGTCTTTCCTAAGGAGAGGATAGGGAGGAGATACAGCGAGAGTACGTCTTTTTAACCTATTTTAGCGCGACGGTGGAGCTAATCAGAGATACTGGCCAAAGGGAGAGGCCGTTTCGGGTTAAATTTGTAACTTTGTACCTGACAGTTTGAGTATGAGACGGTATACGGTCCGGCAATGTTGTCAGCACCACGGCTACCGATAAAAGAAACCAAGCACCACAATGGAAGAGAATACATTACAGTTGGCTACGGAGCGGCTTATTATGCGCGCATGGCAAGAATCGGACGCGGAATCACTGTACAAATACGCCAAAGACCCGGATATAGGGACTGCTGCGGGTTGGCCGCCGCATAGTTCCGTGGAGGAGAGCCTGAATGTAATCCGCACTGTCTTTTCTGCACCGGAGATATACGCCGTCGTCCTGAAATCGACCGGTGAGCCTGTCGGATGCATAGGAATAGTGGCGAGAAACGTGCAACACTGCGCCGAAATTCAGGATGACGAGGCGGAGATTGGCTACTGGATAGGCAAGCCGTACTGGGGGCAGGGGCTGACGCCGGAAGCAGTGCGCCGCCTGCTGCGAAGGTGCTTCGAGGAACTGGAGATGAAGGCCGTCTGGTGCGGACATTATGATGGGAACAGCAAATCACGCCGCGTGATGGAGAAGTGCGGTTTCCGCTTTCACCATACGGAGAGGGAAGATGCGCAACCACAGGAGGAGGCACGCACTGTACATTTCATGAGGATGATTCGGGAGGAATGGGAATCGAATCAAAACAGCTTCTAAGTAATATGACAAAGAACACGTTGAATACTAGTAACGGCAAGATAGTGTACCGGACGCTTTGTCCGCCGCGACCTGTTGCTGGGGACGACGACGGGCTATGGCTTGTGTTTCTGCCGGGACTGTCCGCCGACCACCGGCTTTTCGAGAAACAGACGGAATATCTCAGCAAGTCGTGGAACTGCCTCGTTTGGGACCCGCCCGCTCACGGGGAATCGAGGCCGTTCGAACTGGATTTTACACTGGAAAGCCTTGCCGAGTGGCTGTATCAGATTTTAGAGAAGGAGGGTGTCAGCTCCTGCGTACTCGTCGGACAGTCGTTCGGCGGATATGTGGCACAGGCGTTCATGTCACGGTTCAAAGGCATTGTCCGTGGCTTCGTGTCCATTGATTCAGCCCCGCTCGACAGACAGTACTATTCAAAAGCTGAACTGTGGCTTCTCAAGCATACTTATTGGTTCTATATGTGCTTTCCATGGCGGCTGCTGGTCAAGTCAGGCTCATACAGCTGCGCGGAAACGCCATACGGGCGGGGACTTATGCGTGAGATGATGCTGTCATACGGAAAGAAAGAATACTGCCGGCTTGCGGCAAGGGGCTACCTGATATTAGCCGAATGCCTGGCTGCCGAACCATACAGCCCGGAGTGCCCGACACTTCTGATAAGCGGAAAGAAGGACAGGCAAATCACAAACATATACTCCAGGAAATGGGCAGCCGGGCGAGGAGAACAGGTGCACTGGATAGACGGAGCAGGACATAATTCAAACACAGACCAACCGGAAACAGTGAACAGAATGATAGAAAGATTCATAAACGGGCTTATATGAACATTCTGAAGTCGCTATTGATATGGCTATGCTTTATACCTGTGGCAATCCTCAACGGTGGGCTGCGGGAATATGTATTGGTAGAGGCGATTGGGGAAAAGTGGGCTTTGCCTGTAAGCGGGATAATATTAAGCGTATGCATCTTCCTGATAACATTGGCACTGTTGCCCCGGGCAGTTAAAGCCTGCACCAGCAAGGATTGCTGGCTGACTGGGATATGCTGGGCTGTCATGACTGTAGTTTTTGAACTGGCGGCAGTAGCGGCCGGCAGCAATACGGCAGAGGAACTTCTCGCAGCATACAATCCGCTGACGGGCAATCTGTGGCTGCTGGTCCTGACAACGACTTTATTGTCACCAGTTATAACGTTGAATTTATCAAGACA
>JADIMV010000159.1 GCA_017694515.1 Candidatus Aphodosoma intestinipullorum | reverse complement strand
GCAGTCCGGCAGAGAAACTGAAACGTCCGAATGTGCCGCCATAGGTGGCATAGGCTGCGGCAATCCATTCATTGTAGTCGAAGTCGTTGTACTGTTCGAGCTCTTCTGAGCCGTCATCGGCGACATTCCATGTGCGTGACGGGGACATACGGTTCTGCCATGACGCAGCGACACCGGCTTCGAGACGCATAGACTCAAGCACTTTCAACGTATAGTCGCTCTTGAAACGGAGAGACTGGCGTGCGCCGTCAGAGTACTGATGCTGTTCATACTCGGATACATCGCCACGGTCTGCTATCTGCTCATAATAGTAGTCGTTGTAGCGGCGGTTCCATGAGAACTCGAGAGACGTGCGCCAGTCGGAGCGGTCGTTGATGTCCCACAAGTAATCAAGAGTGGCAGAGATGGAGGGGCGGTCACCGTCCTGTATGTTGGTTTTCCGGTAGACTGTAGTGTCGAACGGCATCCCGGCAGCGAGAGTCCAGTCGACACGGGTGTAGTTGTTGGTTGTATTCGAATAGTTGTCTCCGAAGTTTGCCATGAAGGACATACCGAGGGAGTGTTTCTTGGTTATGTACCAGTCGAAACCGCCACGGAAGAATACACCGAGGTTACGGCGATTCCCGAGGTCATCGTTCGAAAGGAACGATGTCGTGTCCTGAGGGTTAGAGCCGGGCGTAAAAGAATAACGGTCAGTGTAGCGTTTGCTGGTGTTATTGCGGTAACGGAAACCGATGTTGGCATAGGCATCGATTTTGGAGCTGTTGTAGTTGAAATTAGCCCCGACACGTGTGCCGGGAAGTGAGCCTACCGGGTAGTTGACCGATGCGTTTACACTGCCGAAGTATCCGGCCTGACGCTCTTTTTTGAGGACGAGGTTTATGATGCCGGCAGAACCCTCAGCGTCGAATTTGGCGGAAGGGTTTGTGATCAGCTCGATGGATTCGATGGTGCCGGCGGGCATCTGCTCGAGTATCTGGGCGCGGTTATCCTCGTTTAGGCCGGAGGGTTTGCCGTTTATCCATACTTCGACATTGGAGTTGTTGCGCAGCAAGATATTACCGTCGTTGTCCACCTCGACTGAGGGTATGTTCTCAAGGACATCGGAGACACCTTCGCCAGCGGCGGCGAGATTCTGGTCTACATCGAAAACCTTCTTGTCAATCTCGAAGCGCATCTGCGAGGCCTGCCCTACAACCTCGACGGCATCAAGCATCTGCGAATCTTCGCGGAGCGTGAATGTGCCCGCCGTGTAGACCGATTGGGCGGCAGCGATGGTTATTTTCTTCGTAATTGTCTGATAACCAATAAAGGATATTTCCAAGGTGTACTCTCCGGCAGGCACATCAGATACAGAGAAATAGCCGTTGTCATCAGTGGCCGAACCATACGGGCCGGAGTTGTCGGCTTCCGTACCGCGCAATATCACATTGACAAAACCGAAAGGCATTTTATTTTCGTCTATCACCCGCCCCTTAACCGTCACGGCTTCAAGCGATAAGACCGACGTCACGAATATCAGTAAGGACAGTATTCTCTTCATTTTGTGTATGGATGCTCTGTATATTTTTGAGGATTAGACTGTGAAGACCGCACAAAGTTTAATCATATATTCCCGACAGACGCGGGCATGGCCAACAGCGCCTCGACCGCAAGGCGATATGAATCAAGGCCAAAGCCGCTTATCGTCCCCCGCGCGACGGGGGACAACAAAGAGTTATGTCGGAACTCTTCACGTGAGAACACATTGGAGATATGCACCTCGACTACCGGGGCGGTTATGGCGGCAACCGCATCGGCGATGGCCACGGATGTATGGGTGTACCCCCCCGCGTTGAGGACAATGCCTGAGGCGGAGAAACCCACGCGGTGAAGCTCATCGATTATCTCACCCTCGACATTCGACTGGAAATAGGTGATTTCCACATCGGGATATGCCGCCCGCAAGG
Source organism: Candidatus Aphodosoma intestinipullorum (assembly GCA_017694515.1). Taxonomy (GTDB): domain Bacteria; phylum Bacteroidota; class Bacteroidia; order Bacteroidales; family Paludibacteraceae; genus Aphodosoma; species Aphodosoma intestinipullorum. The sequence continues at coordinate 1,632 of JADIMV010000159.1, read as the reverse complement.
CGGGGATGTAACTGTCGAAGCCCGTCGTGCCGTAGATACCGGGCTGGCGTATGCCCGTGAGGTTGAGGTTCGGGCCGTTTATGACGGCTATGCGCGGGCGGGGTGTGTCGCTGGTCATAGGAATCATGTCTGATGGTTTATGCAGGAGCAAAGATAGGCAATCTGCGGGAAACGGGCAAGAGCGCGGAAGGGGTGCGGGGGGTGCGGAAGGCGGGGACGGAGTTTTGCGGGGAATGAGGCGTGATAGTAGGGAGGGGCTTCGGAGGAGCTGGCTTGAGGCTTCGGCGAGAGTACGTGTTTTTAACCTATTTTTATATTGCAAGATGGGGAGGGGAGAAGGTCAGCGGAGGGTGTGGAGGTAAGAGGAGGGGAAGCCCTGGCAAGCATATCGGGTTAAACTCTGAATGCCATTTCCGATTATGCAACCCTATAAAGGTTAAAGATATACAAACCAACTATACTGTCATTGCTTTTACGGAAATAAACACCTACCTTTGTCAATAACAGAACTAATACTGACAGCTTAAATCTATTGCCCATGACACGCCTAATCTACAAGCTACATCATACGCTTCCCTATCGCGGGGACACCTCGGGTCTGCCCCGCCACTGACGCGAGGCCGCCGACACTGCACGGCGCGTCCCCTCCCGCCAAGCCCGGCAGACCGACAACAAAAACAAGCCCGACGCGGCGTATCACAGGGTCAGGCCGCCGCGTAAAGCCACTCATCAGCGTCCCGCCCGCGCACAAAGCCTGACAACCGGGACGGCGGCCACAAAATCATGCAGGACGTAAAATCACTTAAACATAAGGAGAAAATAATCATGAAGAAATTCATCTTGTTCATCCTCTCGCTCCCGCTGATGATGTTATGCGGGTGCGAAGAAGATATCATAAGCCGCAATGACCTGAACGGCACGTGGAAATGCATAGACTACTCAGAAGAGTACTACGATGGGGAGTTAATCCTCCGTTTCCGCAACGGGAAAATCACCTGTGAAAACTCTTTAGTCAATACCTTTAGAGATATGGACAGAAATGTAGTTGGAGGTGATGTGGGAACATGGTTTGACTTGGGAGGCGGAGGGACTTATTGCAGCAGCTACAAAATCAAAGGTTCACTGATGTACTTGTGGCACACAAGACCCTGTGAAGACTTCATAAGAACGGCTTGCCAATCGGGGAGAAGCCTACATTCAATATCTCCTACGACAGCGACACCCTTCTGTTGGAGCAACGGGATGACATACCTGTCATAGGCACTAAGGCTGACCATTATAGATTCATTAAACTTTAAGATTTACGGCTATGAGAAAACTTACAGGCCTTTTCCTGCTGACATTCCTGTTTACAGGATGCCATTACATTTCTGACAATGCACTGCTTGGTTCTTGGATATGTGTGAATGACCATTATGTGGATAACTCCATGTGGCTTATAATCAAATTCGACTCCGATATGGTCAGCATAGAATCAAACCCCGGTGACGTTGGTTTTACCCCACTTATTAATGGACGGTGCTACTATTACAGAACGTCAGGAGGCTATCTGTATATGGATACACCTGTGCATTGCGAAGACTTATCGCCGCTTGGTCCTGGTGGCGATATGAAATTCAGGATTACATACAA
>JADIMV010000158.1 GCA_017694515.1 Candidatus Aphodosoma intestinipullorum | reverse complement strand
ACCAACACCTCACGCGGCTTGCTCCCTTTGGCCGGGCCTACTATCCCCGCCACCTCGAGTTGGTCCATGGTGCGCCCCGCTCTGTTGAATCCTATCTCGAACTTGCGTTGTATGTTCGATGTCGAGCCGAGCTGCGAGCTGACTATATACCGCGCCACCTCTTCGAAATATGGGTCGCGTTTGCTCATGTCCACTCCGCTGAGGTCATTCTCACCGTCCGGCATATCCGGCTCAGGCAGTTCAAAGGCCGACGGATAGCCCCTCTGCTCTCCGATGAAGTTCACTATGCGCTCCACCTCAGGCGTGTCTACAAACGCGCACTGCACGCGTGTCGTGTCATTACCCTGAGAGAACAGCAGGTCTCCCCGTCCTATGAGTCGGTCCGCTCCCGGCCCGTCGAGTATCGTTTTGGAGTCTACTCCGCTTGACACCTTGAACGCCACCCGCGCTGGGAAATTGGCCTTGATTATGCCCGTGATTATGTTGACCGACGGACGCTGCGTAGCAAGAATCATATGTATGCCCACCGCACGCGCCAGCTGCGCTATACGCGCTATCGGCAGCTCCACCTCCTTGCCCGCCGTCATTATCAGGTCGCCGAACTCATCGACTATCACCACGAAATACGGCAGATACCTGTGGCCTTTCAGCGGGTTGAGTTTCCGGTTAATGAACTTCTCGTTATACTCCTTGATGTTACGCGCATGGGCGAGCTTCAGCAGATCGTAGCGCGCATCCATCTCCTTGCAGAGCGAATTGAGCGTCTGCACCACCTTTGATGTATCCGTGATTACAGGCTCTTCCTCATCCGGCAGCTTGGCAAGGAAATGCTTCTCTATCCCGGCATATATGTTGAACTCCACTTTCTTCGGGTCTACCAGCACGAGTTTCAGTTGCGACGGGTGTTTCTTGTAAAGCAGCGATGTGATGATGGCGTTAAGCCCCACTGACTTACCTTGGCCGGTCGCGCCCGCCACAAGAAGGTGCGGCATCTTGCACAGGTCGAACATGAACACGTCGTTCGTGATGGTGCGCCCCAGGGCGACAGGCAGGTCGTATGTCGACTCTTGGAACTTCTTCGAGGCAATGGTCGCGTACATGCTCACTATGCGCGGATTGCTGTTCGGCACTTCTATACCGATAGTCCCCTTGCCCGGCATAGGTGCTATGATGCGTATCCCTATCGCCGCAAGGCTCATCATTATGTCCGCCTCCAGATTCTTTATCTTGCTGATGCGTATGCCGTCCTCCGGCACTATTTCATAGAGCGTTATCGTAGGGCCTATGGTCTCGAATATCTTCTTGACGCCGATGCCGAAGTTCCTCAGCGTGGTTATTATCCTCTGCTGGTTGGCGTTCTGTTCCTCCTTCGTGACCGAAACGGCAGGTTGCGGGTACTCTTTGAGCAAGTCCAGAGTCGGGTATCTGTACGTCGATAGGTCGAGCGTCGGGTCATACGGCTCCATATTCTCCTCTACGGCCTCCCCGTCATCGGGGACAACCGTCTCCACTGCCGGTGCCTTATCGTCCGTACCGTCCTTTGTCTCGTCCACAAGGTCATCGTTCTCTTCCCTGTTCACGGTTTCTATCTGCACACTGCCTGTCTCGGGCTTTGTCGCCCTTGTGGTCTCTATGACTATCTCATTGGTCTCTGCCTCAGGCTCTTCGTCCTCGTCCTTCTTCACCCATTCCGGCGGCACTATATCATCGCCTATCTTGACTGCCTTTTCCCTCTCCGCCTCTTTTTCCTGCTTTTGCCCCCCATCCGAATGGTGTTTTTTTATCTTGCCGAACACCTTATTCAGCGCAGGCACTGTCGCCCTGAAAGCGAACACGGCGAACACAAGCCCCGTCCCCAATATGACGAACAGCGTCCCCGGAAAACCTATATTGGAAATCAGCCAGTCGCAGAAATTCTCGCCGAACGCCCCACCGATGCAGAGAAACGAGCCGGACATCAGCCCACCGAAACAGAATTCGAAGAACAGTGCCCCCCACAGCATGAACAGAGCCGGGAAGAAAAACGATTTCCACAGTGACATCACCCGCAGCCCCATAAGTCTGAGAGACAGCACGAACGGGAAAAGGAACATACCGTAGACGGCTATGCCGAAACCGTCGTTCACTATCCGCTCCGCCATTATCGCGCCCCTCACGCCCGTCCAGTTCAGCACCTGACGCTTCATCTCCTCCCTCGAGGCCGAGGGCGAAAGCACTATGCTCTGGTCTGCCGCGCCCGTGAAAAAGAACGATATGAGAGCCAGAAACACGTAAAGCGTACACAGGAACAGGACTATGCCCATTGCCACATGTGTACGCTCATCTGTTAGAAAAGCCCTTATTTTTGATTTCTTGCCGCCCTTTTTCTGGCGGCTCTCCTTTTTCGCCATATAGTTTCTCTGATACCGCTGACATACAAGACCTCCCCTCTCACCTCATGGAGGGATAGCAGCACGACAGGCATAACAATCCGCGAAACACGTACTCTCGACCTGCCCACAAGCCATCCGCAAACTGCCAAACACGTACTCTCAAGCCATCTGCTCCATGTCTGCAACAGCGAAACACGTACTTTCGCCTTAGCTCCTCCTATCTTGTATGCGACAGCATACAAAGATAGCGAAAGTCGAATACAAAAGCGGCAAACTTGTTTGACAGCTTTTGTTGAGGCGCATCCTATCTTCGTGCAACAAAGATAGCGAAAGTCGAGTGCAGAGACAAACGGGAACTCGTTCTCAGTTTGGCTATGCCGAGACGCATCCTATCTTGCGTGTGCAAACACGCAAAGTTAGGCAATTTCTTCCACATAGTAAACTATATCCCCACTTATTCATGCAGACAAAATGACAGCACACACCCGTCTTATTTATGCCATTTTGTCTTAAACACACCTAATCTCTCTTTCGGAACGCTTTTTGCTCCACACTCATGTGTCCGCCCTGACACGGTGGACACGATAACAATAATTGAAAATAAAGGAGAACAACCATATGAATTTCAACAAGTTTACAGTAAAATCACAGGAGGCGGTCCAGCGGGCTGTTGAACTCGCCTCGTCCAATGGACAGCAGTCCATTGAGACCCCGCACATACTGAAGGCGGTGATTGAGAAAGGGGAGAATGTCGTTCAGTTCCTCTTCGGGAAGATGATGGTCAACATGAACCGCATCATTCAGGCAACCGATGTCATGATAGCGTCGTTGCCTAAAGTCTCCGGCGGTGAGCCGTATCTCGGACGTGAGGCTAACGATGTGTTCCTTGCGGCGGAGAACCTCTCGCACAAGGACGGCGACGAGTTTGTCTCGATTGAGTACATACTCCTCGCGCTCGTGACCACGAAAAACTCCGTGCAGCGTATGTTGCAGGACGCGGGCGCGAACGAAAAGGCTCTGCGTGAGGCCATAACGGTACTCCGTAAGGGCAGCAACGTCAAGAGCCAGACAGCCGAGGAGACCTACCAGTCGCTTGAGAAATACGCGATTAACCTCAACGAGAAAGCCCGTAGCGGCAAGCTCGACCCTGTCATAGGGCGTGACGAGGAGATAAGGCGTGTATTGCAGATTCTGAGCCGGCGCACGAAGAACAACCCTATCCTGATAGGTGAACCGGGTACTGGTAAGACGGCCATAGCCGAAGGGCTTGCCCACCGTATAGTCCGTGGCGATGTGCCTGAAAACCTGAAAACCAAGCAGATATTCTCGCTTGATATGGGTGCGCTTGTAGCCGGGGCGAAATATAAGGGTGAGTTTGAGGAGAGGCTGAAGTCTGTTGTCAATGAGGTGATTAAGTCCGAAGGGGAAATCATTCTCTTCATCGATGAGATACACACGCTTGTCGGCGCAGGCAAGGGCGAGGGCGCGATGGATGCCGCCAACATACTGAAACCGGCACTGGCGCGAGGCGAACTCCGTGCCATCGGTGCGACCACCCTCGATGAGTATCAGAAATACTTCGAGAAGGATAAGGCTCTCGAACGCCGTTTCCAGATTGTGATGGTCAATGAGCCGGACGAGGCTTCGGCCATATCCATCCTGCGTGGTCTTAAGGAACGTTACGAGAACCACCACAAGGTGCGTATCAAGGACGATGCCGTCATCGCGGCCGTAACGCTCTCATCGCGTTATATAACAGACCGTTTCCTGCCGGACAAGGCCATAGACCTCATGGATGAGGCTGCCGCGAAGCTGCGTCTCGAGATGGACTCCGTGCCGGAGGAACTCGATACCATCGAGCGTAACATTAAGCAACTCGAGATAGAGCGTGCAGCCATCAAACGCGAGGACGACAAGGTTAAACTCGAGCGTCTCTCCAAGGAGATTGCCGACCTGCGCGAGGAGGCGAAGAAGATGAACGCCAAGTGGAGCAGCGAGAAGGAGCTGATTGACACCATACAGCAGAAGAAGATAGACATCGAGCAGTTCAAGTATCAGGCCGACCGTGCGGAGCGCGAAGGCGACTATGGCCGCGTGGCTGAGATACGCTACGGAAAGATAAAGGAGTGCGAGACAGCCATTTCCGATGCGCAGAAACGTCTGGCGGAGATGCAGGCTGGCCACGCCATGATAAAGGAGGAGGTTGATGCTGACGACATTGCGGAGGTTGTGTCCAAGTGGACTGGCATACCGGTCACTAAGATGATGCAGTCCGAACGCGACAAGCTGCTCCATCTCGAGGAGGAGTTGCACAAGCGCGTCATAGGGCAGGACGATGCCATACGGGCCGTATCCGATGCCATACGCCGCAGCCGTGCAGGCCTTCAGGACCCCAAGCGGCCCATCGGCTCATTCATCTTCCTCGGCACGACCGGTGTCGGCAAGACGGAGCTTGCCAAGGCTTTGGCCGACTATCTGTTTGACGATGAGAACATGATGACCCGTATCGATATGTCCGAGTATCAGGAGAAGTTCAGCGCGACCCGTCTTATCGGTGCGCCTCCGGGATACGTGGGCTACGACGAGGGCGGACAGCTCACCGAGGCCATACGCCGTAAGCCCTATTCCGTTGTGCTGTTCGACGAGATAGAAAAGGCGCACCCCGATGTGTTCAATGTCCTCTTGCAGGTGCTTGACGATGGCCGTCTGACCGACAACAAGGGGCGCACGGTCAATTTCAAGAACACCATCATAATCATGACCTCGAATCTCGGTTCGCAGCTCATCCGCGAACGCTTTGAGAACATCACGGACTCCAACCGTGAAGAAGTCATCGAACGCACGCGCCACGAGGTATTCGACCTCCTGAAACAGACCATCAGGCCGGAATTCCTCAACCGTATAGATGAGCTCATAATGTTCACTCCGCTCACCGAGAGCGAGATTGAGCAGGTTGTACGCTTGCAGATAGACGGACTGAAAAAACAGCTGTCGGAAAACGGCATACATTTCGATGCAACGCCGGAGGCCGTCTCCTACCTCGCGCACGAGGGCTACGACCCGCAGTTCGGCGCACGTCCTGTGAAGCGTGTCATCCAGCGTATGGTGCTCAACGAGTTGAGCAAGCAGATTATCGCTGGCAAAGTCGATTCCGCTCACACCATCGTGATAACCGCCCACGACGGCGCACTCGCGTTCGAGAACAGGTAAATCCGAACCAGTCCGGCAAGCCGTTTCTACTTCGGCTATCCATTCAAAAGGCAATCCCAGCTTATGGGGTTGCCTTTTTTATTGCCCGCATTCAACCATAAAACCGTCCGTCACCTCACCCCACTCGCCCACCCTCACCCAATACTGACCTCATCTTTTTCCCAGTCCTCAATTATAAATTTAGGTTAAAAACACGTACTCTCGCTGAAGCCCTCCCGAAGCCCCCTCGAAGCCCCTCCCTGACCCCATCCATACATCTGACCTCAAAAACACATCTGCCATCAGCATTTCATACCTTTTCACTGACCGCATTAACGGAATGCTGCGCGAAAGCCTCCGCATTGAAACGCACAAAAATGGGCGGTGCAGAGACCAATCACGTCCCTGCACCGCCCGCATAATTCCAAAACGGTTAAGCTATTTCACTCAATCCTCAACTTCTTCCTCCGCACGCCTACTCTGACTGCCGAGATTTCTCGGATGGAAATTGATAATCTCCTCCCTCAGCCGCGTAGTGTCTATATGCGTATATATCTCCGTAGTCGATATGTCAGCATGACCAAGCATGGCCTGCACCGCACGGAGGTTCGCGCCCCCTTCTATCAGGTGCGTAGCGAACGAGTGGCGCAGCGTGTGCGGGCTGACGCTCTTCTTTATTCCGGCGCGTGCCGCCAGATCCTTTATTATGTTGAACACCGCCACACGCGACAGCTGACCGCCTCGCTGGTTCAGAAACAGAAAATCCTGGCATCCGGGTTTCACCGGGTAAGCGTTCCGGTCTATCAGCCACAGCCTTATCTGCTCAAGCGACTCGCCGCTGACCGGGACAAGCCGCTGTTTGTTCCCCTTACCGGTGATGACCATGAAACCCTCATCGGCGTGTATGTCCGACATTTTCAGCCCCACAAGCTCCGACACCCGCAGCCCCGACCCGTAGAGCGTCTCGATGATGGCAAGGTTTCTATGCCCGTCCTGTTTCGAGAGGTCTATCTGCCACTCCATCCCCTCTATCTCGTCGAGCGACAGCACCTCCGGCAGATGCTCAGGCAACTTCGGCATATCAAGCAGCTCCGTCGGGTCATCCTGCATAATGTCGGCATAGAGCAGGTATTTGTAGAACGATTTCAGCCCCGACATGACCCGCGCCTGCGACCGTGCGCCGAGACCCGCCTCTGCCAGTTCTATCAGGAAATCCTGAAACATAGGGAGCTGTGCCTCATCTGGCTCTATATGCACATCGCCTATATAGCGCAGCCATACGCGCAAGTCACGCATATAAGCCTCCACCGTATTGTCAGACAACGACCTCTCCAATTTAAGGTACGCCCTGTACCGCTTGACTACACTGTCAGTATCCACCCCTCTCCTCCATCCTAAATAGAAAAGGGCGGCCGCGACAGTCGTTCCGACCATCCCAGCCGCCCTTACGGATTCCTTTCCTCTTATTGTAACCTCATAAACTGAATCAGTTCACACGGAAACGGTCTATGCCCTCTTTGAGGAAGCCGACAGCCTGGTTTGCAGCGGCCAGACCTGCGTTGATGTTAGCCTCGGCAGTCTCCGCACCCATCTTTTTCGGAGTTGCGAAGAAACGTGTGCCGAACTTCTCAGCCATCTCGGCAGCGCACGACGGAGCTATGTCAGTGATATACTTGAAGTCCTGACGCTCTTCGAGCAGACGCATCATGTCAGCCTCGTTGATGACTTCCTTACGCGCCGTGTTCACCAGCGTACCGCCTTTCGGCATACGGCTCAGAAGCTCATAGTTGATAGAATTCTTGGTCTGTTCTGTTGCCGGGATATGCAACGAAACATAGTTCGATGTCGAATAGAGCTCCTCGATTGAAGAGACAGCCTTCACACCGGCCTCCTCTATCTTAGCCGCCGGAACGAACGGGTCGAACGCCTGCACGTTCATACCGAATCCTTTTGCGATGCCTGCCACAAGACGGCCCACATGACCGAACGCGTGTATGCCGAGAGTCTTGCCCTTCAGCTCAGAGCCCGTACCTGAATGGAACGAGTTGCGTGCCATGTAAACCATCATGCCGAGAGCCAGCTCAGCCACAGCATTAGAGTTCTGACCCGGAGTGTTCATTGCAACGATGCCGCGCTCCGTGCAGGCAGCGAGGTCAAGATTGTCATATCCCGCACCTGCGCGTACCACGATTTTAAGGTTCTTCGCGTGTGCGATAACCTCTTTCGTAACCTTGTCCGAACGGACGATAAGCGCATCTACGTCTGCCACAGCAGCATAGAACTGATCCACACTCGTGTACTTCTCAAGAAGGACAACTTCGCCACCAGCCTTCTCGACAATCTCCTTAATGCCGTCCACAGCTGCTTTCGCAAACGGCTTCTCTGTTGCTACTAAAACTTTCATAATGTTCTGTCGTATTATATTTAAGTTAAAACCTTATGCACAATCACTGTCCCAATACTGGAACTGTCACCGGCACACGCCTCCTGTCTTGAGTGCTTAGGCACTCAAAGATAGTGAAAGGTGAGCGCAGAGACAAATGTGAACTTGTTCACTGATTTGGCTATGCCGAACCGCATCCTGTCTTGCGAAGCAAAGGTACACAATTATTCGATACAGTACATCTAAAAACTGTATTAAAATAACCCTGAATGCACTCACACGCTTCTCATTTCCGGTTTTGCCTCATCCACCGCCTCAGCGCAGCGTGATAACGGGCAGCATTGCGGTTATGCTCCGACAGCGTAGCGGCGAAATTATGTTCCCCGTCAAGTGTCTCCTTGGCACACATATACAGGTAGTTATGCTTCTCATAATTCAGTACCGCGTCTATACCCTCTTTCGTAGGCATACATATAGGTCCGGGCGGCAGGCCGGCGTATTTATAGGTATTGTACGGCGACTCCACATCCAAATGCTCATACAGTATCTGTGTCAGGGAGAAATCTCCCACAGCGAACTTCACTGTCGGGTCGGACTGCAACGGTATGCCACGTCTCAATCTGTTGATATACAGCCCTGCCACCGTAGGTTTCTCCCTTCTGGAATTGGTCTCAGAATCAACAATAGAAGCCAGCACCGACACTTCGAGCGGAGTCAGCCCGGCCGCCTCGGCCTTCTTCCGCCTTTCGTCATTCCAGAAACGCCCGTACTCGCGGCACATACGGTCGAAAAGAGCCTCCGGTTCTATCGTCCAATACACTTCGTATGTATCTGGGAGAAAAAGGCTCAGCACATTACGGCAGTCCACGTCATACCTCTTCAGAAACGCGCTGTCACCCAACAGTGTCATAAACTGCGCCGAGTCCGCCCTGAGCTGTGCGCCCAACTTACGCGCCAGCTGTTCAGGCAGCCGTATATTGTTTATACGCAACTTGACCGGAGTCTGCATCCCGCCGTTAAGCATATTCACCACCTCCCTGTTGCACATTCCGTCCTTTATACTGTAACGTCCAGGACGCAAAGCCGTATCTGCATGGCGTAGCCGCGCCGCACGGACGAAACTCTTCACATCCACAGCACACCCCGCATCCTCTATCTGCCTTACTATATAATCGAAATCTCCAGCTACACGCGCATAGATATACACACCTCCGGCATCCGCTCTGAAATTCGGTTTGAGAAACAGAGAGTAGACAAACGCCGTCCCCGCAGCAGCTGCCGCAAACAGCACCGCTACGGCTATGCCTATTATAACAGACAGTTTTTTCCTGCTCATACTACGTATATTAATTACCGACATACACCTGACACACAGCTTACTGGAGGCATCGGCATATCAGTCTGCCACCCATACTGGCCAGCATGCAAAAGCCCGTTACTCTGGCGCACAAAGGTAACATTATTCTTTTTGAAAAGAAACGCCCTGAAAATTTTTGTAATCCGGAAAAATGCCCTATCTTTGCACAGTCTTACGAGACAGGTGCGTTGCACACACAAGGAAGTGTGGGTGAGTGGCTGAAACCACCAGTTTGCTAAACTGACGTACGGGTTTTTCCGTACCGGGGGTTCGAATCCCCCCGCTTCCGCGAGTGAGGCATTTTTAACGAAAGGATGAAACCTGAAGGTTTCATCCTTTTTCTATATAACCTCTAAACCGCACTTGTTGAACATCAAAAG
>JADIMV010000157.1 GCA_017694515.1 Candidatus Aphodosoma intestinipullorum | reverse complement strand
CCCTGCCCCGTAGCGTACCACGCCCCGCAGCGAAAACATATCTGAATGCACTCCGGCCCCAACCGGACGGACGGCACCACTCTCAATCTCCCTGAAACGGTAACGCGCAGACACAGTGGCCGTCAGCCTTTCTCCACGGCCATACTCCGCATCGCACCGAGCCTCCCATCCCAACGACGGAGCGGCATTGCGGTAAGAGACCCACCGCCGCCTGTATACATCGGCATACGCGTCAAGCGACCAATGACGCGGCATGGAAAGAGAAAACCCGAAAGTCGCGCCATGCTCGTCGTTCACCCTCGACCCGCTGCCGACGGCGTTAGAAAAATACATATCATAACGAGGGGAATAGTATCTGTGATTCAGATAGATGTCGAGAAAAGAAAGTGGCGAGACAGCCAGCGTATTGACCGTAGCCACGGCCAGACCCTGATTGACGGCAGTCTCCCCATAGAGACGCAGGGTGCGGAAAAACAGCCGATAGTCCGTGCTTACGCCGCCTTGCATATTGCCCGAAAACATCGGCCTGTAATATGGATTGTCCGGCAATCTGCGGCTGATTTTGTGATATGAGCCTCCTGCCGTGAGCCCCACTTCGAAATGACGGCCTGCGTATGAGGCGTGTACTGCCGCAGTGTGCATCCCGACCGTATGGCGGCTGCGTCTCTCCGACATAGTGCGGTGCAGTCCGCCCTGCCGCAATGTGGGGAAAAAGCCGCCAGTAGTGTCGGCATCGTAATATCTGAACGAATAGAACGCATCTACACGCCATCCGCCCCACGATACGGACACGCCTGCACCACGGAAGAAATCAGTCTCATCCGCACCTCCGTAATGCGATATGCCACTGCCGTTTGCACCGCTACGCCCGAGTGCGTCCATCATACCGCCGTATGCCCTTTCGCCGAACAGTAAGCCGCGCCCGAACGATGCGCGGAAATCGCCCGCAAAGAGCGAGACATGCCGCCCTGCACGCGCCCTGACGTATGCACGGCAGAGGTCAAACCCGTGTGCACCGTGAGAGAGAAACGGCTCTCCCTCATCGTGTTCAAGCGTTATGCCGGCATACAGGCGGTCTGCCGCCTGAACCCTGTATTTCAGCATTCCGCCGACGGGTGCGCCGGGATAACTGCCGTCAGCATAGCCCGCCCTCTGTTCCACTTCAGTACCGACCCGTGCGAAAAGCGTATGACTTGCCTCACGGAGCGCATCGCTCCAAGAAGTATCTCCGACAGCGTCACCGACAGAGATGAAAGGGATGATAAACCTGCGGGACAGGGGGCGCAGACCGTCAACGAGTTGCAGTTCATAGACGCTCTGCATCGGGCCGTAGAGGTAGACATAACGGAGCAGCGCCTCAACCTCGGTGTCATCGAGAAACGGCAACCGCTCCAAGTCACGGCGAGTGGTGCGGTTGATGTCCACCGGATTGGATATGAGCGCATTGAGCCGCTCTTCAAGCAACTCATAATCCGGTATTTCGGCATTCTCCTCCTCCGCAAGGTATATGGCTATCTGGGTGATTATCTCATCAGCCGAGAAACTGCCCACATCCTGAGCCGCAACGCGGAGCGGCACAAGTACGGACGACACGGCCACCGCGATGAATATCAGCCTATATATCATAGCCTAACGACCCTAACAGCGTCACGCCGAGCCTTGGATTTAACTCACTGTGAAACTCGAACCTGAAATCATCGATGCTGAAACCGACACCTAAGGTAGGTATGGCATAATCCGCTCCATACACCCCGGCACGGAGCGTAAAGACATCGAAGGGACGATACTCGAAACCCGTCTTCCAATGGAAAAGCGTGCTTATCTCGCGGTCAAGCTCCACGAGCCAGTCCACCTTCTCATGGATATGCCAGTTGACACCGACAGCCACTGTCACGGGGAGATTCTGCACAGGGGAAGAACGGACGGCAGAAAAGCAGGGATTGAACATGGAGAAACCGAGAGTGACGGCGGGCGACACATCGACCTGCGCACCGACATTGGCGGTTACAGTGGTGGCATAGCGTTCCGTTGGCGAGAGGTAGACCATATAGACATCGGCCTCCACTCCGACTCTCCACCCGCCGAAATCACGGGAGAAACCTACTGCCGCGAGCATCTCATTATAAACACTGTAACCGAAATGATTGAACGCCGCCGATATGTTGAAATAGGGAGTAGGCACAACTGCCGCCACCATCTTGTTCGAGAGTTCGCGCGTAATATACCGGTTCTCGTATGTGACAGAAAGTTCCGTATGGCTGGCTACAGCGGCAGCCGACGGGTTATGCATCGGCTGCCAACGGCCTGTATATGCTGCGGCAGCCCGCCCCGGCACGTAACTTCCGGGAACAATCTCCCCACGCTGTCCCGACAGGGAGAGCGCGGGGAGTATGGCCATAAGTATGAAAACTATGATTTTCAAGGCATAGACCGCCTGCGTTATGACACGATGAAAGGTGTGCTCATCATCTGAAGCCTCTCGGACGGCGCGGTCTTTTTTTCTTCTTTGCCGGCTTCTTCTTCGTGTCCTTTTTCTTGTCTACGGTCTGTTTTTTCGCGTCATCGCCTTGTGCCACAGACTGTTTTTTTGAGTCATCGCCTTGCTTAGCCGTCTGTTTCGCGGCAGTGGACTCGCCAGTGGCGGCATTAAGAGCGGCCTCGGCCTCTTTCTCGTCTATCTTCTCAAGCTCCTCCTCTTTCGGAGTGAGGTCAGTGTAGTCAAGTTTCGACGTGCGGTCAAGCTTCGTCTTTATGATGCCTATGATACCCGAAGTCTCGAGGCGGCTGCTGCGGCGCAGATTGAAGTTTGCCTGCTCTGAAGTGACATTGCCCACCTTGACTTTCGCGCCTTTGTCGGCGATGACATAGAAGAACTCGGCCTCGGGTATCTGCTGTATATTGATTTCGCAACGGTTGGCCTCAATGCCTATGTTGTTCACTTCCACTATATCCGCATTGACTTTCACATTCTCGTCGGCGAAGATATTGCACGAACGTGTGGTTATATTGTTGAAATCCACGCGGCTCGGCACTCCGCTCGTACCAAGGACGGTGACGTTGAGCGAGTCGCACTCGAGATCCTTCGCCAGCTGTATCTTGGAGACGGTATTGACCGAGAAATTGACATAGTATTCGACCGACACACCTTGAAGTATTACGCCGTCCTCCGCCGCAGACTCCACAGAAAGCGATGCGGCGTTGATGTCACCGTCAATCGTGCAGCGCGCATAGCCGTCGGAGACAATCTTCAAGTCACTGGCAGTGATGGCGTGGAGCTTCATCGTGACCTCATCGGCTACCTTTATGTCAAGCGGACGGCTGCCGTTCTCGATATCGGTCAGGGAGGTGAATGAGGACTCGCCAGAACAATGGATTTTGAAAAGGTAAGGCGATGAGAGCGTAATCTTTATGCCGCGTATATCCTCCACCAAACGTTTGTTTATTGGCTTCGGCCTGATGGTGAGACATCCGGTCTTGTCCACCTCGGTTATAAGGTTTTTCATGCGCTCGTCCACCGCGCTTTCGACAAAAATGCCGCAGACCTCATCCTGTGAATAGGTTATCTCGACAGGCCCCGAGACGACAACCGCGCTGAAATTGCCGAGATCACGGTCTTCACTGACAGCTCCGTGCAGAGCCGACGCACAGAGAAGTACCGCTGCAATAAGAGAGAATGTTTTTTTCATAGATATAAAGATTTTACAGATTATCCGATGTTCGGGAAGATGCGGACAGACCCGACCGCATCATATCCTGTATCGTCAGATACAAAGATACGGATTTTTCCGAATAAGAGCTACAATGCGGACAAAATTAAAGTAAGGGAAACTTCAGCGGCGGGGGCAGGATTGGCTTGAGGCTGGCCGGGGTCTGGCTATGGGCTGGCCTGTCGCTTCGGCGAGAGTAGGCGTTTTTAACTTTATTTATGGGTTAGGATTGTGAGGTTTCGGAGGAATGGGGTAATTTTGTGGTGTGGGATGATGGCGCGGAGTTCAGTGGCCGCGAGGAGATGGACGAGGAGAGGACGTGGTGAGGACGTGGTGAGGGTGAGGCGGCTTTTGTTATTATGTAATGAGTTGGATTTTAATTGGTTGAAGATATGAAGCTGGGACTGGTTTCGATGGGGTATCTGCCGTATGTGAGGCGGAGGATGAGGAAGAGCGGACTGAGGCTGTCGGTGCGCTGGGGGAAGATATATACTGTGGCGGCGGTGGAGTGTGTGCAGCCGGAGACGGAGGCGCAGCTGCGGGCAAGGGATGTGATGGCACGGGCGAGCGCGGCAGCGAAGGAGGAGTTACAAGACCCGGAGAGACGGCTGTACTGGGACAGTCATGCAGCGGAGATGGGGTATAAGACGGCGAGGGGGGCGTGCGTGGCGCACCATATCAGGAGAATCAAGGCCGAGGAGGAGGCGGAACAGCGCAGGCAGCGGAGTCTGGAGGCTCTGCGGGCGTGGGCCGAGGAGGCGCGGGCAAGGCGCGAACGCAGGCGGCAGGAGATGGAGGAGGAGATGAACAGGCCTGTGAGCGAGGAGGTTATGAGGAGGATGATGGCTGCGGAGGCGCGTCTGCATGAGAGGCTGAGGCTGGCGGAGAGGTATGAGTTCCGACGGAGGCGGACGGAGGTTTTTACGTGACGGGATTATGGAGATGTTGTTATGGGGGCTTTGCCTGAAATCACGCGCAAAGGCAGAGGAAATATTTGTGATGACGGCCAATATTTTAAGCACCGTACAGCCCACTTTATAATATTTGTTGTAATTTTGCATGGCAGAGGAGCGCGAATGTGCTACTCCCGCAATTGACAATCAGAAACAAACTACACAAGATGCTTACACTGAAATTCATAACCGAGAACCGCGACGAAACGGTGCGCCGTCTCGGGAAAAAGCACTTCCAGCCGGCGGCAGAGATGATAGACCGCGTCATCGAACTCGACACAGACCGCCGCTCGACACAGAAAGAACTCGACGCTAAGCAGGCTCAGATGAACCGGCTTTCCAAATCGATAGGCGCGCTCATGCAGGCGGGCAAAAAGGACGAGGCAAATGAGGCCAAGGCCAAGACCTCGGAATACAAAGAAGAGATTAAGGCATTGCAGTCACGCATGGAGGAGGATGAAAACGCCATACGCGACCTGCTGTTGCAGATACCTAACCTGCCTAACGAGACAGTGCCCGAAGGCTACGGCGCGGAGGACAACAAAGTGGAGCGCATGGGAGGGCAGACTCCCGCGTTCGAAGGCTTCAAGCCGCTGCCCCACTGGGAACTGGCAAGGAAATATGACCTGATTGACTTTGAACTCGGAGTGAAAATCACCGGGGCGGGTTTTCCTGTGTACAAGGGCAAGGGAGCACGGCTGCAACGCGCCCTGATAAACTTTTTCCTCGACGAGGCACGTGAGGCCGGTTATCTCGAAATAGAACCACCGTATGTGGTCAACGAGGCATCGGGCTACGGCACAGGGCAGCTCCCCGACAAGGAGGGGCAGATGTACCACGCCACGGCGGACAACCTCTATCTGATACCCACGGCAGAAGTCCCTGTGACGAACATCTACCGCGACGTGATACTCTCCGAAAAGGATCTGCCCGTGAAGAACTGCGCCTACTCGGCGTGCTTCCGCCGCGAGGCAGGTTCATACGGCAAGGACGTGCGCGGCCTCAACCG
>JADIMV010000026.1 GCA_017694515.1 Candidatus Aphodosoma intestinipullorum | reverse complement strand
AGATTAATCGGGGAGATAGAGTGTGGTACAACAAGATAGACAAATGCGTGCGGAATATCAAATATATGGAGACGAACGGTCTGCTGATAGGCCCTCACGCATCAAATCTGTTGTCGGAGATTGTACTCACTGCCGTAGACAGCAAGCTCAGCAAGAAATATAAATATATCCGCAATATAGGCGACTACACCTGCTATGTGCAGACATCCGACGATGCAGAGAAATTTCTGACCGACCTTGCAAAGGAACTGAGGAAGTATGACTTGACCCTCAATATAAAAAAGACAAGGATAGTGGAGCTGCCTACGGCGGCAGGGGAGGATTGGATCAATCAGCTGAACAGTTTTCCTGCCTTTTGCGGGAGAGCAAAAGAGAAAGAGATTGAATTGACACGTAAAGAGGTGAAGGCATTCCTTGACTTAGCCCTGAACCTTGCGCAGCGGAAAGATGATTTCGCTGTTATAACATACGCAGTCAAGATGCTCTCTTCAAAAAGCGACGATGATGACGAAAAAAGAAAGGTTAAACTGGACACAAGTGCTTTAAGATGGTATCTGAGCCGTATGCACCATCTGCTGCTGGCTTATCCTTATTTAGTTCATGTGGTGGATGGGTGTGTACTGAAGATGGAAGGTGTAGAGGTGGAGGATATAAAGAAGATGGGCGATGACCTGTATCGGGTTGGCAAAGAGAAACGTCTGTGGGAGGCGTGCAGTTATGCGCTGTACTGGTCGATAGAGTACGGATATGAGCCTGAGGCTGGAGGTGATAATATAGCCGAGGAGGCTGTCAGAAGTGAGGACTGCATATTTATGCTGCTGGCTTATCTGAGGGCAAGGAAAGATGGGGATGATGCAGCTAAGGACAAGATGGTGATCAAGGCAAAGGAATTGCGTGATAAGGACTTTGAACGTTATTGGCTCTTTGTGTATGAGGTGTACAGGTTTGAGGGGGAAGTGTTATGGCACGAGAGAGATAATGCGAATGGCAAGTCAAAAGATAAGCCAAAAAAGATCAGCAGATTAGATAAGATATTGGGACAATTCGAATGTCTTAGAGAGGCTGGCATTTCGTTTATCGTAGATGATTTTAGCGAAAAGTGTAACCGATAAAATATGAAAGAGATGAAAAGGGTAACGGTATTTTTCGTTTTGTTGCTGTCCTGTTTTGCGATAATAAGTTGTGGGCAGACTAACGATGTCCATAGGCTGACACAAGCTGCGGAGCAGGGAGATGCCGATGCGCAATATAAACTTGGCATGTGCTATCTTAGCGGTTTAGGTGTAGCGCAGGACTCTGCCGAGGCGGCGAAGTGGTTGCGCAAGGCGGCGGAGCAGGGAGATGCATATGTGCAGTTTAATCTTGGCATGTGCTATTATAACGGTTTAGGTGTGCCACAGGATTATGCTGAGGCGGCGAAATGGTGGCGCAAGGCTGCGGAACAGGGAGATGCCGATGCGCAGTCTAGACTTGGGGAGTGCTATCATTACGGTGAAGGTGTAGCGCAGGACTATGCCGAGGCGGTGAAGTGGTTTCGCAAGGCGGCGGAGCAGGGAAATGCCGATGCGCAAAATGATCTTGGTGCGTTCTATAATAACGGTTTAGGTGTAGCGCAGGACTATGCCGAGGCGGTGAAGTGGTTTCGCAAGGCGGCGGAGCCGGGAAATGCTGAGGCGCAATATAATCTTGGTTTGTCCTATTATACCGGTTTAGGTGTAGCGCAGGACTATGCCGAGGCGGTGAAGTGCTGGCGCAAGGCAGCGGAGCAGGGAAATGCTGAGGCGCAATATAACCTTGGCACGTGCTATTATAACGGTGAAGGTGTAGCGCAGGATTATGCCGAGGCAGCATACTGGTTTCACAAGGCTGCGGAGCAGGGAGATGCAGATGGACAGTATCGCTTAGCTGATCTTTATTATTATAAGTTCTATCAACAGGATAAGGCAGTGAAACTGTATAAGGCTGCAGCGAGGCAAGGACATAAGGAGGCTCAGAAGACGTTGATAACACTTGGAGAGGAATGGTGAGGCCGCTGTTTCTCGACTAATAGTTTTTGAAGGAACGCCCTGTCAAACGGTAGACTTGGCAGGGCGTTCCTTATATTCCTCATAGGGCGAGCCACGCTTCGGGGTTCTGGATTTCTGTGTCCTTGTAGACCATGATGTAGAGTTCGGTCTTGTTGTCGTTTTCCTTGTCAGTGAAGACTTTACCTATCTTCTGCTTTGTGGAGACCTTGTCACCGGCCTTGACGTAGAGGGTGGTGAGGTTGGAGTAGACCGTGCGGTAGTTGCCGTGCTTGATTATGACGGAGTTGTTAGAACCCGGCACGGAGAAGCACTGGGTCACCTCGCCCTCGAAGATGGCGCGGGCATCGGAGCCTGCGGGTGTCTGGATGTATGTCCCTTTGTTGTTTACCTGCACCTTGTCGAGGAAGGGGTGCGGCTGTATGCCGTAATGGCCAGATATGAAGCCTTTCTCGACGGGGAGGGGCAGCTTGCCCTTGTTCTTCTCGAAGTTGCCGGCCACGAGTTTCTCCTCCCGGTTCATGGCCTTGCCGCCCTGTGACTTATTGGCGTTCTGCCGCTTTATCTCCTCGGCAATGAGTTTCTGAATGCGGCTGTTGAGCTGGTCGGCCTGCTGCTGCTGTTTTTTCTGTTTCTGCTTTAGGGAGGACTCCTTGCGCTTCAGAGCCTTGAGCTGTTCGCGCTGCTGGACTGTCTGGCGTTCGAGCCGCTGCGACTCGAGTTCCTTCGCGCTCATGGCGGTCTCCTTCTGCATACGGTCGTTGAGCAGCTGACCCTCCTGCGCGGCAATCTGGCTTGTGAGCGACATTATCTCCTCGGCCTGCTGGCGGCGGAAACCGGCCATCTCCTGCATATAGCGGAAGCGGCGTATGGCCTGGGAGAAGTTGTCGGCCGAGAGGATGAAGAGCAGGGGAGAGAAGTATTTCCGCTGGAAATATGAGGCCTGTATCATGCGGGCATACTCCTGACGGTGGCGTTCGAGCCGCCGTTCGGCATCGTCCTTCTGCACCTTGAGCGAGTCGATGTTACGGTCGAGCAGCGATATTTCGCTGTTCAGCGCGTTGATGTACTCGTTGCTCTTGCGGATGGACCGCTGGAGGAGAGATATTTTGTTCTCCGTGCCTTTCTTGTTTTTCTGCGTTTCGTTGAGCAGCTTGTTTGTCACGGCAAGCTCCTGCAACGCCTTTTTCTTTTTCGCTTCGAGCTCCTTGATGGTCTGTGCGCCGGACAGGGCGGGGAGGAGCAGAGCAGCAAAGAGCAGCAAGATGTACGATATATGTTTCATAATATGGTGTGTCTGTCTGTTGTTTCTGTTTATGATGTCCGCGTTCATGGCAGCAGCTTGCCGAGGGTCACTTTCTTGTATTTAGAGAGGTCGGCATCTGGGACGGTTATCGCGCAGCCGAACTCCGCTTTGTTTACAGTGATTTCCGCGCTGAGCGGGCGTTTGCCCGGCAGGGCTGCACTGACATCCATGCGCGAGGGGAACGAGATGCGCCCGAAGTCACGCCAATCGGCGTAGCGGGCCTGAACGTCAGGTATGTCTGGGTATGTGCCGACCGTGGCCTCCGCTATGCGGTAATCACGTGTGACAGTGAAAAAGAGAGAGCGGCGGCCGGTGAGCGCGGTGGTATCGCGGATGACGGCCGTGTCGCCAGTGGCGACGGAAGTGAATGCGTGTTCCGAGATGGCCGCAGTGTCGCCGTCAATGCAGAACAGGCGGTTTGAGAGCATCTCCTGAAAGTGGGTGAGGCTCACGTCAATGCCATATTTCAGCCGCAGATACTCGTAGGGGTTCTCCGCGTAGCGGCGGTTCATCTTGTCGATGACGGTGAAGCCCTCGGGGGTCAGCACAATGCGGAACATCTCGATGCCGATGGCGGGCTGTATGGAGACGGCTATGATGCTGTCACGCACCATCTTGACAGAGCTGCGGAATGTGAAATCGTAGTTGCCGTAGTGCAGGCTGATGTCCGCTTTAGAAATGTTCATCGTGCGGAACTGCGGCTGTGCGGCGAGTATGTTCTCCACTATGCGGTCTGTGGGCACGGGCGGCAGTGTGCGCCCTGTGACGGCCTGCCGCCCCTTGCACCCGGAGAGGATGAGAAGTGCGGCCAAGAGGGTCAAGGATACCCACGATATGGTGTGTCTGTTCATTGTCATCTGCAATATTGTCCTATTTCTATCTTCCTGTCAAGCAGAGCGTCATCGCGACCGAGACCCTTGGCTTTCTTCCATTGCTCTATGGCCTCGTCCGGACGGTTAAGGTGGTAGAGTATATCTCCGTAGTGTTCGTAATATACAGCATCTTCGCCATCTTGTTCTATCGCCTTTTCCATATAGAATTTCGCAAGGAAATAGTCCTTCTTGGCGAACAGGATGCAGGCGTATGTGTCGAGGAACGTGGCTTCAAGAGGCTTGATTTCCAGCGCGTGGGTAATCATCTTCTCAGCACGGTTCATGTCGCCTCCCATCTGGTAGAGGAAATAGGCGTAGTTGTTCAGCACATATTCGTTGTCCGGGTTCTTTTCGAGGGAGAGGTCGTAGAGGCTCAGCCCCTTTATCGTGTCAGCTTCTTTCGTTATGAAGTATTCGCCGTAAATCATGTAGAGCTGCGAGGCGACGTAACGGCTGTCAAGCGTGGGCAGCAGGCTGTCTATTGCGGTCTGTATCATGGCGGAGTCTTTCAGGTTGACTATGCCGACGGCATAGTAGTAACGCCACATATCGTTGTTGTAAAGCCCGTATGAGTGCTTGGCGAATTTGTAATACTCTTCTGGGCTGCTGATTTTCGACATGAGTATCTTGACGGCGATGTCCTCATCCTGCGGGACTTGGCTGTGGAGTATGCCGTACTGTTCGAGCAGGCGCACAGAGTCGCCCCGTTGTGAGAGGTATTCGGTGAAGTATTTCCTTATGCTGTAGTCTTCCGGGTAGACTTTGAGCAGGTCGGCAAATATGGAGTCGATGCGGCAGGTGTCCTGTTTCTGGTAGAGGTCGGCGACTATCGGCCTGAGAAACTGGAGCTTGTCCACGGAGTTGAGCTGGCTGGAGAATACGGCGGCGAGACGCAGCGAGTCGGCCTTGTGCTCATCGGTAGGCTTGTAGTACATGCTCAGCGCATTGAGCAGAAAGCCGTTGTTGGGGTCAATCCTGTGTGCGGCCATGTATATGGCGTATGCGTCCGATTTGGTGCGAATGGCCTTTTTCTCCCGTTTATGGGTGGCGTAGTAGTCGGCAAGGCGCATATAGTAGTCGGCCAGCAGCACGCGGTATTTCACATTGTAAGGGAATTCGGCTATGGCGCGCTTCAGTTCCGACTGGAACTTCCTTGCATTCTGCTCGTGAGTGAAGATGGATATGCGGTAGTCGGCTATGGACTCGTCGTAGCCGTTTATCTTTTCGAGTTTGTCAAGATAGTAGAATATCCGCTTTATGTTCTCCTGCTTTTCGTAAAGGGAGATGAGCTGTTCGAGGTAGTAGACCGACTGGGGCTTTTCCCTGTTCAGTTGCTCGAATATGCTTATGGCTGAGGGTATGTCACGCATGACGATATGGAAGTTGGCGAGCAGTTCACGGTATTCCGTATTGTCAGGGGCAATCTCAACAGCCTTTTTTATATGGGAGAAAGCCTCTTCGCGCCGGACGGGCGATGTCATGCAGATGCGGCAAAGTTCATAGTGGACTGCTGCGGTGGGGCGTATTGCCTGGCATTCGTTGAACTTCTGTTCGGCACGCGCCAAGTCCATGTCGTGCAAAGCTTTCAACCCGTCGTAGAAACGCGCGAGGAACATCTCCTGCCCTGTGCTGTCCTTTATCTGTTCGTCACCATAGAGCGCAACGAACACGGAGTCAGGTATTTCTGCCTTCACCGCCGTGTCGAAGGCCACCATGAGGATGACGGACACGATGAGTTTCGCTATCAACTCTTTTATTGTCATGCTTATGTTAGCCAATATGTTGTCATTTTGTGCCTGTATGGCCGAAGCCGCCAGAGCCGCGCTCTGTAACGTCGAGTATATCGGCCTCTTCCCACTCGGCCTGATCGACACGGGCGATGACCATCTGGCAGATGCGCTCGCCGTCTTCCACGATGAATGGCTCGTTGCTCAGGTTGACGAGTATGGCGCATATTTCTCCACGGTAGTCGGCATCTATCGTGCCGGGGCTGTTGAGCAGTGTGATACCCCGTTTTATCGCCAAACCGCTGCGCGGTCTCATCTGTGCTTCATAGCCTTCAGGCAGGGCGATGTACAGGCCGGTCGGTATCAGCTTGCGCTCAAGCGGCTTTATCTCAACGGGTTCGCTGATGTTGGCCTTGATGTCGAGACCTGCCGACATGGGGGTCGCATATTGCGGGAGCGGGTGCTTTGACTTGTTTATGACTTTTATTTTCACCATGTTATATCTTCTTGTTTAATAATCTGTCTCATGCAGTGTATCGGTGCAGGGGCAGCCTATGTCTGTGCCGGCAATGGAAACTGTCAACCCTATCTTGTTCTGTCAAGAACAAAGTCAGTGAAAGTCGGGAGCAGAGGCAAATGAAAACTTGTTTCCAATTTGGCTATGCCGAGACCACACTGTCTTCGTGAAACAAAGATACGAAAAGGTTGTTGTAATACAATGGATTATATGACTTAAAATATGCTATGTATATGATTGGACAATACAGCACGTGCAAAAAAGTTGCAAATAGCGGCGCTTAACAACAAAAAAAACAGGCATTTACTTTTGTAAGTGCCTGATTTTAAACTGTCGGGGTGAAAGGATTCGAACCTTCGACCCCCTGCTCCCAAAGCAGGTGCGCTAACCGGACTGCGCTACACCCCGGACGTTGGATAGACTATGCTGTTAAAAGTGGTGCAAAGGTAACGCTTTTTCTCTTATCGGCCAAATTTTACCTGCATATCTTTATCGGGCTGCAAGACATGGCTCGTCTGCAAGGCGTGGAGCTATTGCATTAATGTTATGGGCGGCTTATTGGCCAAGTAAAACGGCGCGGTGTATCAGCCTTGTATGATTGCGAGTGCTTCCTCTATGCGTTCAGGCAGTTTCTTGTCGCCGTTTATCCAGTGGATTTTGAATCCGCGCCGCTCCATCCCGCGAAACCATGTCATCTGCCGCTTGGCGAACTGGTGTATGGCCGTCTCGAGCGATGATACCATATCGGGGTATTCCATCTGGCCTGTCAGATAGAGGGTTATGTATCGGTATTCCAGCCCGTAGTATATGAGATCCTCCGGTTTTATCCCGCTGTCGAGCAGGCCGCGCACTTCGTCTATCATCCCTTCTTTGAGCCGCGCATGAAGCCTGTCGGTGATGCGTTTGCGGCGTGTGTCGCGGTCGATGGCTATGCCTATTATGACCGGATTGAGCGGGGGAACTGACGAGTCGCGCCCTCCGTGTTTGGAGTAGTATTCGGCTATCTCTATGGCACGTATGGCTCTCTGGGGGGTGTCAAGGTCGGTTTTGTTGTGCATGTGGTGTTCCGGGTAGCTGCGGAGTATCTTTTCAAGCTGGCCGATGTCCTTGTTTTCCAGTTTCTTTCGTAAAGCGCTGTTCACGGGTACTTCTACCATTTTGTATCTGTCGAGTATGGCCTCTATGTAGAGTCCGGAGCCGCCGCACAATACTGGCAGTTTCCCGCGTGAGCGCAGGTCGGCGAGCACTGCCGTGAAATCCCGCTGGTACTCGAAGAGGTTGTAGCGGCTTCCGGCATCGGCTATGTCGATGAGGTGGAACGGGACTATTTCTCCGTCAATCTCATATTCGTCGAGGTCTTTGCCTGTGCCGATGTCCATCCCCCTGTATATTTGCCGGGAATCGGCACTGATGATTTCTCCGCCGAGCCTATGGGCTATGTTGGCGGCGAGGGCGGTCTTGCCAGTGGCTGTCGGGCCGAGTATGGTCACTATGTCGTATTTCATGGCATCAGAATTTGTATATAAGTTCTTTGTCGTTGTATCCGGTTATGTCGGAGCAGAAAATCAGCGGCGGAAGGAGCGGCAGTGTGTGGCGGCGCGACTGGGTGAGGTCTATGCCTGCGGCTTCTTTGTAGATGTACCATATCAGTTCGGTACAATAGAACGCCGAGTGGTCGAGTGTATTGAAAGAACGGTCGAACGCCAGTCCTTTGCCGTGGAGGCTGAGCGATGTCTCTTCCAATGCACGGCGGCGTGCGCTGTCAACCTTTCCTACGCGGCAGATGAGCCCGTGGGTTGCGCGGCGCGGGTGAAAGAAATCTTCTATGCAATCCAGTCTCACTGTGTCGCTGCCAGCATTGCTACTGTCCGGAACTATGTGTATCACAAACGGTTGGCCTTCAATATTGACTACCATGCCTATATGCGAGTAGGGGCAGCCGCTGTCGGCGGCAGTGATGGCGTGACTGTCCACTCCTGTCCCTGAGCGCAGCACCAAGTCGCCTGTGAGCAGGCATACGTCCTGAGGCAGGGAGAATTCTCCGCCCCCTTTGCGGCATCCTGTCAGGACGAGCGGTATGATTAGACCGGCAAAAGCTACTGCACGTGCTATGGGGACTATTTGGGAAGCGTTCATAGACAACTGGTTGACGTTAAGACATCAACTTATTTTCCATTGACCGTCAATTAAGATGAGATTTATCTCCTCCTCAACGGTGTCCTCCATCGTTTCGCTGTTGTCAAATGCGTATACGTATGTGTATCTGACATTTACAACTGCGCTTTCGCCATCATCGGCTATCACTTCCGAGAGCGTTTCGAAGTCTTTGATTCTGATGTTGAGGCCTTCGAGTTTCTCTATTGTCTCTTCCACCTCTTTTTTGTCCCAGCAGGTGTATGAATATGCCTTTTTCAGATGGCCTTTCTGCAACTGGTTGAAATATGCGCCGACAACTTCGCTCGGAGTCATGGTCTTGTCACACGAACATACAGCCATGGCGCATACGGCGATGACCAGTGCCAATCCGATGCTTTTGATTATGCTTTTCATTGTACTCCAATATTTTATGCTTATGCTGACGGCAATGCCGATGCTCGGGTATATGACTCCGCTGCGCAAGCGGGGAGACATTCCGGTAACCGTGGCTTATGCCGCGATATGAATTTGATGCAAACGTAATAAAAAATATTGGTTCTGCAAAAGGGCGGAATCCGATGGACGGATATATGTCTGGAGAAAAAGAAATAGGGACGGATGCTGAACTGCATCCGTCCCTATAAGTACCCGGAGCCGGGATCGAACCGGCATGGAAGTGAATCCAC
>JADIMV010000156.1 GCA_017694515.1 Candidatus Aphodosoma intestinipullorum | reverse complement strand
CCTTCACGAGATAGAGCGTACCCGGCAGCCGGAGAAGCATGCTGCGCCGGACAGCCCTGCGCCTGCGGTGTCGGACAGCCGTCTGGCATACGAGCAGCGCAAGGAGGCCGCACGCGCACTGAAAAAGCTGGAGCGTACCGTGGCCGACTATGAGACTAAGATTGGTGCGGCGGAGGCGGAAATCGCCGCGATGGAGGGGCGTTTCGCCGCCGGTGAGTCGGCTCCGGAGCTGATGAGGGCATACGACAATGCCAAGCATGAGCTTGATAAACTGATGTACGAATGGGAAATAGTGAGCGGCGAACTCGAAGATATGCGTGCCGCCGCTGCGGAATGACTTGTGGATTATGAGTGAGAATACTGTACGCGGATTGCCTGTCGGGTTTATAGACAGCGTGCGCCCGCTGCTGGGCGCGGAGACGGATGAGTTCCTGTCGGCTCTGGACAGCGACCCCCCTGTGAGCGTAAGGCTTAGCCGTAAGGTGCGGAGTGTCGGTGGGTGTAGCGGTGTACCCGCGTCGTGGCGGCCCGTGCTGTGGTGTCCTGACGGCTACTATCTGCCTGAGCGGCCGCAGTTTACGCTTGACCCGCTGCTCCACGCCGGGGCGTATTATGTGCAGGAGGCGTCGTCCATGTTCCTGTGGCAGGTGCTGGTGCAGCACGCCGCGCCCGACTGGCTTGTGCTGGATATGTGCGCCGCGCCGGGCGGTAAGTCCACGCTGATAGGCAGCTTTCTCTCGGAGCGCGGTTTCCTTGTCTGCAATGAGTTCGTGCCTCAGCGTGCCAACATCCTTGCGGAGAACATATCGAAGTGGGGCAGGGGCAATACGCTTGTGACGAACAATGCGCCCGCCCATTTCGGTCAGTACGGCGGCCTGTTCGATGCCGTTGTAGTCGATGCGCCCTGTTCGGGCGAGGGGATGTTCCGCAAGGACGAGGGCGCGATAGCCGAATGGTCGCCCGCCAATGTGGCGAAATGCGTTGTGCGTCAGCGGGAGATACTCTCGTCGGCGTGGGATGCGCTGAAGCCCGGCGGTCTGCTTGTGTACAGCACCTGCACGTATAACCGTATGGAGAATGAGGAGAATGTGCAGTGGCTCATGGCGGAATACGGCGCGGAACTCCTCGATGTCGCGACTGACGGGTCGTGGGGCGTATGGCGCACGGAGTGCGGCTGCCGTTTCATGCCTCACCGTACGCTGGGCGAGGGACTTTTCATGGCGGCGGTGCGCAAGCCCGGGGAGCGCGACGGCGACAGGGCGTTCCGCCTGCCGAAGCGTCTGCCGGAGAAGGAGGAGGGGCTGTTGCGGTGGATAGATGCCCGTGGCTGGACGACGCTGCTGCATAAGGATGTCTATTATGCCGTGCAGGAGAGCCGCTACCCGATGGTGCTGTCTATGGCGCAGAACCTCAATGTATTGCAGTGCGGAGTGCCGCTCGCGGTGCGCAAGGGCAAGGATTTTGTGCCGCAGCAGGGGCTTGCCCTGTCCGGCCTGCTGGCGGAGGGCGCGTTTCCCGCCTGCGGCCTCGATTACCGCCAGGCCGTCACATTCCTGCGTGCAGAGGCTATGACGCTGGCCGATGCGCCGCGCGGTTTCGTTTTAGTGACTTACAGGGGGCAGCCGCTCGGCTTTGTAAAGAATGTGGGCAACCGCTGCAACAACCTTTACCCGTCCGCGTGGAGGATAAGGATGAACCCCACGGACTTTACCCCGTTCAGCATACTATGAGGCGTACCGTTATCACATTGCTGGCTCTGTTTGCCGTATCCTGCCTGTCCGCGCAGTGTTATGAGCCGGAGGCGCGTGGCGAGATTGTGCGCCACACCTGCTATTCGCTCTCGTACATCGAGGAGCATGAGCAGCCTGAGTGGGTCTACTACTTGCTGAAAAGCGAGTACGTCAGCGGCGGGGTGAAGCGGACGAACGATTTCCGCCCCGACGGGGCGGTCTCTACCGGCTCGGCTCAGCTGTCAGACTACAAGGGCAGCGGTTATGACCGTGGGCATCTCTGTCCGGCGGGTGACATGAAGCAGTCGCGGCAGGCCATGAGCGAGACGTTTTTCCTTTCTAATATGTCGCCGCAGGTGGGGGCGTTCAATCGTGGCGTATGGTCATCGCTCGAAGGTCAGGTGAGGCAGTGGGCTTTGGCTCTGGACTCGGTCTATGTGGTTACAGGCCCTGTCTTTGTGGACAATATCGGCGCGATAGGCGCAAGCCGCGTCACTGTGCCGGGCTACTATTACAAGGTGTTGTATTCGCCTGCCCGTGGGGGTATGATGGCGGCATTCCTGTTGCCTAATGCCGCCGGTCTCGGGCGGTGGTCAGAGTATGCCGTGGCGGTTGATTCGGTGGAGGCCGTGACAGGGATAGACTTTTTCAGCCAGCTGCCTGACAGCGTGGAGGATAGGCTCGAAGCCGTGGCGGGCTGTGCCGCGTGGCTCTGTCTGCGTCCGGCGGCAGGCTCAGAGAATGGAACTTCTGCGGACGGACAGCTCTCCCGCACCGTGCAGTGCAAGGGCATAGCCAAATCGACCGGCAAGCGTTGCCGCAGCATGACGCGCAACGCCAACGGCTACTGCAATGCGCACCAGAACCAGGCGAGGTGACTGGGAGAGGACAGGGCGAGAGTACGTGTTTCGGCGTACGGTCTCTCCGATGGAACTGCCTGTGCCGATAAGTAGGAGAGTACGTATCATATCTGCTGATTTACAGGTTGCCTTAGTATTTTCTTTTGCAGTAGCATGAACCAGATGAAGGCCGCGCAGCCCTTTGCCATGCTGGAGAGGCTGACTGCCCACCAGATGCCGTGTACGCCGAGGGGCGTTGTGGCGAGCAGTATGGCGAGCGGGATGCGGAGCAGGTTGAATGTGACGCTGATGACTGCCGGAGGCACGGTGCGCCCTGTGCCGTAGAAGAGTCCCTGTATTGTGATTTCTACCATCATGAGGAGCATGGAGTAGCCGTCTATGCGGAGGAACGAGCCTCCGATGGTATAGGCGGCGGGTTCATCGACGAAGAGGGCGAATACCTCGTCACCGAACAGTACGAACAGCAGGGTTGTGAGCAGTCCCCACACGCCGGTCATGGCGAGTGTGCTGCGGAAGGCGCGGCGTATGCGGTCGTAGCGGCGGGCGGTGTAGTTCTGTCCGGTGAATGTGCTGAGCGCGGTGCTGAAGCCCTGTGAGGTGTTCCACGCTATGGCTTCCATCTGCCCTCCGGCGGTGAGCGCCATCACGCCGAGGTAGCCGCCGTGGAGCGACGCGATGCGTGCCATGGAGAAGTTGATTACGGCGAAGAGGGCGTTCATGAGCGCGACGGGAGTACCGAGACGCAGTATGTGCGCCGTGCGTCCGGCGGTCAGCCGTGTCAGGAAGCGGAAGCGGCCGAAGAGCGGGCGGCGGAAGCGCAGCTGCCAGACGAAAAGCAGCAGGACGGTTAGCTGGGAGAGCCATGTGGCCCACGCCGCGCCCTGTGTGCCCCACCCGAAGGAGAGGATAAAGAGGGGGTCGAGCAGCATGTTCATGATGAGGCCTGTGCCGCTGATGAAGAAAGGTATGCGCGTCAGCCCGGCGGCATTGTAGACACCGGTGAACGCGGCTGATAGCATAGTAAACGGCACTCCTGTGGCAATCACGCGGAGGTAGTCGGCTGCATCGTGGGAAATATCCTCCTCCATGCCGTAGAGGCCGATTATGCCGTCGGCAAATAGGAAAAGCACCGCCATACAGGTGAGCGAGATGATGAGGGCGAGCGTCACGTTGTGCGAGGCGAAGGCGTGAGCCTCGTCCTCGCTTCCCGCGCCGATGCTCTGCGAGACGCTGACTTCCGCGCCTACCTTGGTCAGGTAGGAGACGGAGGTCATCATCCATGTGAGTATGCCTACCGCGCCTATTGCCGCGACAGCACCGCTGCCGAGACGGCCTACCCAGAACATATCGGTCATGCTGTACGCCATCTGTATGAACGACGTACCCATCAGGGGCAGTGCAAGCCCTATGAGCTGACGGCGTATGGGGCCGGATGTGAGGTTGCGTATGTCTGTCATTGTCAAGTGTATGGACGTGTGACGACCGTGGCGGCC
Source organism: Candidatus Aphodosoma intestinipullorum (assembly GCA_017694515.1). Classification (GTDB taxonomy): domain Bacteria; phylum Bacteroidota; class Bacteroidia; order Bacteroidales; family Paludibacteraceae; genus Aphodosoma; species Aphodosoma intestinipullorum. The sequence continues at coordinate 17,379 of JADIMV010000156.1, read as the reverse complement.
GACGGTCTGCAAAGTTAGGCAAATGCGGGGGTATCGGCAAGCGTGCGGGCGGAAATCGCAGAGTGGGTGAAACAGGCAGCGGGACGATGGGGTTTATGATTTGAACGTTTTAGTGCGACTTTGACGAAAGAATGACGAATCGCTAAGGAGAGGATTGGGAGGGGCTTGCTGAGAGCTAAGGAGAGGGTAGGGAAAGGCGGTGTGTATCAGGGTCTTGAATGAGACGAAGCGCGGGTACTGAGAGTGGAGGTTGTAGAAGTGATGTGTATATTGTATACTGTTGATATGAGGGCGGGATATGGGTAAAAAAAAGCGGTTGCGGCCTGATGTCATATCGGGCCGCAACCTTGAAGTCTGTTAATGATGAGAGTGTATGTCCTAAATACTGCCTGTGTAGTTGATTGTTATGGTACTTCCCTTGGCTGTCGTGGCGTTCATGGTCATGCCGTCGGCAGTGATGTCAAGAGTGCCGCCGGTTAGGAAATACTGCTGTATGATGAGTACTACATACGATGGAGATGGCGCGCCGTTGACAGCTCCGGGGCTTGCATAGGCTGTCCATGCCTCGCCGGAGCTGCTGAACTCGTAGTGGTGCACGAGATTTGTTTCTCCTTTCGGGACGAGCAGCCATATTGTCCCCTCGCCATTAGAGCCGTAGAGGCCGAGCTGTATCACGTCGGTGTTCTCATTGACCTGTTGTCCCAGGTTGCTTTTCTCGATGCTCACGCCTTCAAGTTCGGCAGTGGTCTGTTCGCCTTCGCCGCTGTACGGGCCGGCATCTTCGGCGGTCATCGCTCCTGTGTAGGAGAGTGCGCGGGTAGTGCCGTCGGCAAGGGTGATGCTGACCTTGATGTTATAGTCCGAACCCTCTTTGGCAAGAGTGACCGAGCCTGAGGTGACATTCACGTCTATGCCCTGTATCTTATCAGGGTCATTCTCGTCGACTACCTTGACCATCGAGCCCGATGTGCCGTTGCCTTTCATCATGTAGGGCGCGGAACTTCCGCCTATCTTGTATTCGGCCATTTCGGGCAGCATATTGTCGCCTGTCTTTGAGTAGATGTCGAGGGTAAGGATGTCGCCCTGACCGCCGACAATCATGCCGAAGAGCGACAGCACGTCGAGGTCTTGCATCTCGATGACGAAGCGGTACGCGCCTCCGGACTGGCCGTATGCCTTGCATGTGACGGCATACTCCTCATCGGTCACTTCCTCATATACGGTAGTGGTTGTAGTGGTGGAGTCCTTGCCTTTGTCCGGGTCGTCGGGAGGGTTTTCGCCGCCCGGTTTGCATGAGGTCATTGATGAGAGCGAGAAGATGATTGCCGCAAGGGCAACCGCGAATAAACTCAGTGTCTTTTTCATTGTCTGATTTTTTTAATCTCCCCCGCCGCAGCGCGAGCACCGCAGCGGAGGAGAGTTGGTTAAACATTTAATCTATGGTTATTTTACAATTATCTTGCCCTGATACTGAGCTCCTGTGCCGCTGGTCAGACGGACAATGTATATGCCCGGTGAGAAGTAGCACTTCATGGTAATTGGGTCGGCATTGCCCGGTGCAAAGCTCTTTACGAGTGCGCCGGATGCGCTGTAAACATTTACTGTCGCGCCTTCGCGCTCTGCTTCTGTCAGGTTGATGCCGAGAGTAATCTCGTCGCCTACGTTGACGGGGTTAGGCGTGAGGGTCATGATGCGCCTGTCTCCATACACTTCATCCACGAATGTGGGTGTGCCGACGTGGAGCGTGAGGTGTATCACGCCGGAGCATTCGCCGGACTGCGAGGTCACGTTGATGTCCGCCGTGTGAGTGCCTTCGGCCGTGGTTTCGTCGAACGTGTAGCCGTGGTATGTGAACGGCAGGTCGTCAACTGAGATGGTGCGTTCCACATCGACTGTCTCGCCGTCCTTGATGACCACGAGGTTCAGGCCGACGAGAGAATCGCATCCGTCAACGGACTGGCGTGTCACGGTGTCAGAGAATGTCTCGTCAAGACCCTTGAACACATCGTCGTTATAAGTCTCGCCGTTGCAGATGACAACATCCTTTATGTCGATGAATTCAGGCTGTACGATGAGGTGCAGCTTGACTATCGAGTCGCACTCGCCCTGCTTGAACTTCTCTTCGTAGTCGCCGGAGTTGCGGAGTACCTGTTCGCCGAACTGATATTCCTCGTCATGGCATATCGTCACGGTGTCGAAATGCTCTTCAGCCGCGAGTACTTCGAGTTGCAGAGTGATGATAGAGTCGCAGTAGGGTGCGGTGAGCGACGGCACAGTGTCGAGATAGTTGCCCGCTTCGGTGAGCTCTCTCCCGTTAAAGTCGTACTTCGCGCCACGGCAGATTGTGGCGTGCAGGAGTTCGCGTTTGGCCGGTATTACGCTCAGGTTTACAATGAGCGTGGAGTCACAGCCGTTGGCGAGAGTGCAACGCTTAGTGAGCGTGCCGCTTGCCGTAGCATTAAATCCGTGCTCTGTGTAGGCGCTGCCTTCGCATATAGAGGCGGTCTCCGTCTGTATGACAGGGGAGCTTACGGCCACATTCAGTTTGTAGAGTGTGTCCGGTCCCTGTGTAGTGGAGAAGCCGTAGCGTTCGTTCGTGTAGACCTGGCCGGCAGTCATCTCCTCGAACGGTATGTCGAAGCCGTAGCCCACATAGTCTTCATTGCCGCAGATGGCGGTGTCGATGTTGATTATCTCCATAGTGTTGACAATTACATTATCCACGCGAACAGCAAAGTCTATGGCATCTGTGCGTGACTCGGTGGTCATGCCGATGCGTATGTTCTTGTCCATGTGTTTGCTCAGGTCGAGGGTAAACCGCTGGAAGCGGTTTGTCAGTTCGCTGAACTTGTAGTCGGCGTTCTCGTCCGGGTCATCGCTCCAGATGAATGCGTTCTCGCGTTTCCATGTCTTGCCTTCATCGTCAGAAACGGCTACGACGAAACGGCTTGTTGGTACAGTCTTGTCCGTCTCTGCCATCGGGTCATAGCTGTCCGGCAGGGTCACGGCCACTTCGAGAGTGAGGTTGGCCGATTCGCCCTCGCGCACATAGATGGTAGGCGACAGCATCCAGTATGAACCGATTACCGTTGTGGTTGAGCCGGTGCAGTTCATGTAGTTGTGGGCGGACATCTGCTCGCTTATAGACTCATGAAGCCATCCTATGCCTTCGAAGCCGCTGGTCTGTATGGACGAAATCATATCGACATTCCCGGCGAACAGCTCGTCGATTTTGACAATACCGTTTGTGAAGTCCCAGTCAGCAGGCATACGCATATCCTCACCGAATGTCTCGTTGAAGCGCAGGCTGTAGCTTGTCGTGAACGATGCCACTATCGAACGGTCTGACCTCTGCTGTCCGTCACAGAGCTGACGCACACCGACATAGTAGGTCGTGTTGGGTTGCAATCCTGTTATAGACACTATATCGGAGCTTGTCTCTATGGAATCAGTGATGTCGCTCATGTTCCTCTGGTCGGATACTTCTACAAGCCAACGGTCGCCTGTCTTGTGATCGAACGAGATTACCGCGCTGTCACTTGTCACTTTGTCGATTGATATCGACGTAGGCGGCTGGCACGGCGTGTATTCTTCGATTATTACGTCGTCTATGAAGAAGTAGTTCTGCTCCTGTCCGTAGTCGTCGTTAAGGAAGACGATGTGCTTGCCGTCATACCCGCTGAGAGGCACGATGAATTTAACCCAGAACTCATTGCCGTTCGGATCGTCCGACGGGAGTGTTGACGAGGTTATGTCCGTGATGCCATACGGATATACGCAGTCGGTTATCTTCTCGAACGTGGTCGGGTCGTTCGGGTCAGACATTGCGCCGATAGTGACTGTCTTTGCGCTTTGCAGGCATCTGTTGCTATTATAGAATGGTCCTTCATAGCCTGTAGTCATTACGCGCATCCAGAAAGTCAGCTGCATATTGTCGAGGTCGGCATCGATGAGCGGCATGGCAATGTAACCGCCGGACTGAGCCTGTGATGTGCCACTCACACCATTGATGGATAGAGCGTTACCACCTGAGCGCGACATCCCGCAACTGCCGCTCGGCTCTATATATGGTGCATAGGTCTCAGAGCCGCCGTTCATGTTACCACGTATGAAGCAGTTTGGCGAATATGTGCTGCCGCTCCATCCTGACGACAGTACTGTCAGCTCTTCCTCATTGTCAAAGTTGTAGACATACGCCGCAGGTTGCGGGTCGCACAGCGTGGTGAATGTGATTTTTTCGCTCCATGCGCTGTAATCATCTGCCGCCTCCGAGCAATGTGTACGTATGAAAAGAGCCAGCGGCGTATCGCCGATGAGTCCGTCAATGTCGGCAATGCATTTGGTAATGTCGCTGTAAGTCTTGTTGAATACTTCCGTGTCCGCTGCTTCCGGGCTTGCCGCCTCTACATCGGCTGTTACATATATCTCGAAGTCCTGTGTTGTGAGGCCTTCGATTTTTACGTCTTCCCATTCGATGTGTGCCGTGTTGTGTGTCACGCGGCTGACTTTCACATTGATGGGATTGACGCAAGGTTCGTAGCTGATACTGATGTTATCTATGGCAGCCGATGGTTCCGGTGTCCCCTCTCCGTCGTTGTTGTTCTCCCAATAGATTACGAGGTTGTATGTGCCGGCCATCTGGTCAGTCATAATCAGCTCGTTGACAGACTGGCTCCATGCATCCTGTCCCGCGAGTGGGGTCTTGCCGCTTTCGAGTGAAATCCAGCCCGACGGTGCCGCTTCTGCCGAGAGTACTTCGTCCGTCCCTTCCGGAGACATTACCATGTTTGAGCCTGAGTTGAATGTGTATTCAACAGGCAACAGCCCGACTCTCATGTAGTCGGCCGGCGCATCGCCTGCGCAGAGCCAGTCGTATGCAAATGTGTACAGGCCTGGTTTGAGTTTCATCGTGCGGTAAGCCCATACGCTTGACGATATTTCCGCGTTATATTTGGCTGTCGTGCCGTTATCGTCGGAGACATACAGGGCTTTGGTGCTGCTCTCGCCGTTATGCTGTGCCGTACCGATGACCCAGTTGTTAGCCTGACCACTATTTACGAGCACCCATCCGTCGGTTGCACCCTCGAATCTTTCTTCCGCACCTTCCTCGCTTATGCTGGGCATCGGGTCATGCAGCGGTGTGACACTAATCGGACCGTACCATAGCCCGGTCTCTCCGTTGCACACTGCGCTTACGTAGATGTCCGATGGTTGACTGATGTTGAGCGTATGGTCTGTTGTCGCTATTTTCTCCGCCTGACCGGCATCGGGCTGTGAGTCTGTCGTCCCGCGGAACACGGCATATTGCTCCGCTTCTCCGTCTATATGGATTGTGGCTGTACTTTCTGTTACAGAGGTTACGGTCACTTTTTCCGGCTTGGCGCATGTGCCTATCGTGGTTACCTCTATGTTGTCCACATACACGCCGGCAGACCGTCCGAACCTGTTCAGGGTCTCGTGATAGTTCAGATTGTATGACGACGTGAGTACTATGGCCTTGGCCGACGGAGTAGTGTTGGCAAGCGATATTACGGCGTGTACGTATTCACTGCCGTTGACTATAACGGTATCGACAGGTATGAACGATGACTGTATGGTTATATCGCTGCTGAGGTCTGTGACTACGCCTGCCACAAGGCTGCGCTGATAGTTGTCCACATCACCTTTCAGGTCGAGCGTGAGCTGTAGCGTGGTGATGTCGGCATCTATGGCGGGCATTATGGCGTATGACGGAACATCTTCCGCTATTGTATATACGTACAGTCCGTTCAGTGTCTTGCCGTCGCTGACTATACACGGGTATTTGTTGATTTGGTTGTACTGTGTGAATATTCCTGTCCAGCAGGCCGGTACGACACCGAATCCCGGCGTGTATGCGTCGAAATCTTCCGTGTATGGCAATTGCATCGCTTCTCCGCAGTTTGTGGTGAAGCGCATGAGTTCTGACCACTGCATTTCTCCGCCGCACTCACAGCCCACATAGCAGTAATAGTGTGTTGCGGTCTCGAGTTCTTCCAGTTCATAGCTGTGCTCTTCTATGCCGCTGATGGTGTGCACTCCTTTCAGGTCGAGTTCCGAATTGAGTTCAGCATCGGACAGTACACGTCCTGCCAGTTTGAGAGTGAACGGAGCTTCACCGGCCTCCCATACTACTTTTGCATAGTCCGTTGCGACAGAGTCTAGCCCTATGTGGGTCGGGGCCGTACATTCGCCTTCGCCTATGACTCTGAAACTGATATTGTCTATATAGAACACATTGTTCTGGTCAAAATCGGAGATGAAGACCACGTAGCGTCCCTTCTCTCCGTAGTCGTCCTGAGTGTAACGGTCGAAATTCACTGTGAATTTTTGCCATTCTTTGTAACCCTGTATGGTGTCCACATTGACAACACGCGAAAGGTCTGATACCGATGCCGTCAGTCCCACTATCACCTGCCCCTTGCGCGGCAGCTGCGGATGCATACATGCGTTGTAGTAGGCCATGGCGTCATAGTCTATCTCGCCGCACGAGCCGTAGAAGGTCATCTCAACGTTGTTGATGTCCTCCACCTCCAGCTCCTGCATGATGGCGTATGAGCGCATCGGGTCTGTGGTCGATGCTTCCGAGCCTATTTTGAGCGAATAGTTACCCTCGTAGCTGTACTCGTCGGTTATGACGGGAGACCAATCTTCCGGGTTTACCGTATTGGTGCAGTTCCAGCAGTCGGGATATGTCGTGCATGACGTGAATGCCGATGGTTCTACCTCGAATGTCAATGTCCCTATCTCTTCCGGGGTCATGGACTGGCAGGTAGTGGCGAACCTTGTCGGGTTTGACCACGGGCCGTGTTCCCCGTCAGCGCATACCGAACGGACATATACGTAGTAATTCTGGTTCGGCGTAAGGTCTGTCAGATTGTAGTTGGTGTTGACAGTAACGTCTTTGACCAAGTTGAATATTGTCACTTCTATGTCTGCCATCCACTGGCCCGGGCTTACCGTCATCGTGAACGGGAACTCCGAGCTTTCGGCTTTAGCCGTTGCCTCTGCCAGCTGTTCAGCCGTCAGATAGTTGTCTGCAAGGAGGATATCCCAGCTTGTCTCGAGGCTCTTTCTCCATGAGAGGGTCGCGTTGTCCGCCCCTACGCTACCAACTACTGGAGCAGGCACTTTCACGCAGCCCGTGTTCTCCGTTACCGTTATTTTGCTGATGCAGAAATTTACATCGTCTTCCCATGCCACACGGAGCGCGATATATTTGCCTTCGCCGGTATAGTCGGTGAACGCGACGCTGTGTTCTTCCCACTTGCGTACCTCGCTTGACCTGATGGTCGTGTATGGTGTGAAGGTCTCCCAGTTACCATATTCCTTAAGGAAACCTACCTCGAGCGCATCTTCAGCCCAGTCATCATTTGATGAGCCGTTCCACAGGTTTATCGTGAGTACGAGGTCAGATACATCGTCAATGTTCATCTCATTGAATGCCACATAGTTGTCATCTGATGTTGCATTGCCTGCGAATGTTCTGAGATTAAGGTTATAGCCTTGCTTGTCGGTATATGCGTAGCCTATGTTAGGATAGTTGTTGGCCTCTTTGGCGACAAAGCAGCAAGACTCTATCTCCACATAGTCTCCCATGGCATCGAAATCCAGTATATACGGCAAGTCGTTCTTTGCCGGGCACAGTGTGGCGAACGATGCGGTGTATGTCCAGTCGGAATACGTGACGTTCTCAGGGTCTGTATCGCACACGGTCCTGATGTAATAATAGTATGTGACCTGGCCTGCTTCGAGTCCAGTGACATGGTATTCCGGAGTCTCCACCGTCTCACTGGCGAGCCATGTCTGCTCCGGGTCATCCAGATTGTCATAGGCATCGGTTGCAGATATGCGTATCTCCCATTTTGCCGCGTTGCCCGATTCCCATTTGAAGTCGGCGTATGTGTCGCCCGGAGTGACGCTTATGCCCTCAGGCATCTCGCAGTTGGAGATGATGTCGAGTTCCATGTCCGATGCATTTCCCTGCACGGCGATGAACTTGCCGTCGCCCGTATACTTCTCGAAGCTAACGCTCTGTATGGCGTTTGTCCCGTCTGAACCGCCCACGCGGGTGTACGAGGTCAGGCTGCCAATCGTGTCAAGCACGCCTACCGATACTGTCCCGTTGCCCAGATAGGTGAGCTCCAGCGTCGTGATGTCGAGGCCGACAAGCTCCGGCAGCACCGTGAACTCTCCGCTCTGGACGGTGTTCATCCGCGACTTCGGCACTGACTGTATGGTGTCCGGCATAGTGATGCTCAGCGGTTCGCTGCTCCACATCTCTGACAGCGTGCCGCTGCACTTGTTGCGGACATAGACGTAGTACGTTCCGCCCGGCTTGATGTTCTCGTCCTTTATCGTGAAAGGTATCGAGGTGGCATCGAACTTCGCTACAACGTTCTCCGCGTTCTCTATATCCTCGCCGCTTATGCGTCCTTCCGACACGACTATCTGTCCGCCCTCGGCCTTGCCGAAGCCGTTCCAGCTGATTATCGCCTCTGTGGCCGACGGGAACAGTGCGGTTATTCCTGCCGCCCTTGGACAGGTCGGTGCGGTGCTGACCGCTATGTTGTCTATGGCTACAAGATTGGCCGCCTCGCTCCTCGACATGAAGGCGATGTGCTTGCCCGCCCCTATATAGCCGCCGAGCTGCACTGTATGAGTGCCTGGACGTGACGTGCTTACGGTCTCCACTTCAGTGAATGTGCTGATGTCGTCCGGGTTGGTCATGACACCCACGGTTATCTCCGCCTGGCTTACGGACCATGAGTCGAACGCCATGTCGAACGTCACTTGCAGTAGTGCTATGTCCTCGGTCAGTATCTCCGGCGAGGCTATATATGCCCATGCGCCTGCATCCAGTTCCGAGAAAGAGCCCCATTCGCCGCTGCCGTTCCTGTCTATGCCGAATATCAGCGAATATGTTGCGTCCAGACTGAAATAATCTAATGAATATTGGCTTGTATGCCCGTTGATGAACGGCACATTGCCGCCGAACGAGTTGCCCCAGTACCAGTTCTCCGGATGGGTCATCTCGCCCACGGTAGCGTCGTTGAAGTCCTCCGTAAACTCTGCCGCTATCGTGTTCGGCGTGCGGAACTCCTTGCCCTGCGCCCATTCCGTACCGTCATTGCCGCATATCGTCCTCACATACCAATAGTAGGCTGCTCCCTGTTTCAGCCCTGTCAGGTCGAACTCGAATGTGCTGCCGCTCAATATAGTGTCAATCACATCGGCTCTGCTCTCCGGGTCTGTGAGTTCATACGATTGCAGCGGCACAGTGCTGACTTTCAGATGAAAGCCGTCCTGCGAGAAACCTCCGCCCCAGCTCAGGTGTGCGCTGTTGGCCTGTAAGTCGTCGCTGAGCAGCGTCGACGGCATCTCGCACTGCGGCTTTGACCGTACAACAACGTTGTCTATCACGACTCCGCGCCCGAGATTATCCACAGCCTCGAATGCTATCTGATATTTGTCTGTCCACGCCTGAAGGTCTATCGTGTCGTATGACCATGTGTTGCTGTGTACTGCGAAGCGGTGCAGGTCAATCCATCTGTCGTCGTCCTGCCCCACATTGCGGTACTTCACATACAGCGTGTCGAAATCCCCGCCCCACCGTGCGGCGGCGTGCGAGAAACAAAGCACCGGCGTGGTAAGGTCGTTGGGATTGAACACAGGCGATATGAGCCGCGCCCTCCCGTGCGTCTCTATTCCTGTGGTGTTGCGGAAGGCGGCGCGCATCGTGCCGTCAGTCGCTCCGGCCGGATACATGGATGTGTCGCCCCTCTCGACGAACCAGCTCAGCCCGCTGCCTTCATCGATCTCGACGATCCACCCCTCTGGAGGCCAGCCGTCCTCAAAACTCTCGGACAGAGGAATCTCTGCCTGAGCAAAAAGCCCTTGCGGAAGCAGTGCCGTCAGCACTGCCACTACCGCCAATAGTAACTTCTTTGTCATAGTTCTACGGTTTTTGAAATTATACAATCTTGTTAATGATGCGTCTCTCTTTTGCATCCGCTCTCTCCGTGGCCACGCTCTGTCTCTGCTCTCAGTCCCGCGCCTTCGTGGATACTGCGTTCTGCCATTATTTTCTGCATATTCATAATGTTTCAAATAAGCACTCTATTCTGATTGACCATTGTCGTTGTGTGCGCTTTTGTTCTTCTAAATCGTTGATATACACTGTATTTACGTAACCTCCCGTTATCTTTTAGCTATCCTCTCCCTATCCTCTCCTTAGCGGTTCGTTGTTTTTCATCCAAATTGTTGCGGAAAGCGTCAAAAGTGAAACTCTGTCGTCTCGCTGCCTGTTTTGCCCACTTGTCCGCAGCCCTGCCGGGTCGGGAAACCCTTGTCGGCACTCCGCGCTCACATGACAAGTATCTTGAACTGACGGCGTTCGCCGTTCCTCTCGATTACCATGATATATGCCCCTTGGGTAAGCGGTGCGGTAATGTCGCTGTTGTGTCCGTCCACATCCCATGAGGAGCAGTACACTCCCGACACGCTCCACAGGCTGACCCGCGCCGCGCTCTTGACATTCATCACCCGTAGTGGCGCACCTGCCTGCACCACGGTCTGCTGCGGGTATGCGCTGATGTCGCTCTTGACCGTCGGTGTGACAGGACACGTAGCTATGCTCGTCCCGTCGTCAGCTCTTGTCAGCACCACATGATAAGTCGCCGCCGTGTCGAGAGCCTCGCCCTCGCCCGCGTAATAGTACGACCCGATTTCTCCTGTCAGCGGTGCGCCGTCCTTATACCACTGGAACGCCGCGAATGTGTATCCGCCGTTGTACTTCTCGTTCTTGACCGCCAGCACATTGTTCCACTTCTGCACCACGATGTCGGCGGCATAATAGATGTCGAACTCGAACGGGAAACGCTGTTCGTCGCAGATTATGTCTTCTATGACGGCCGTGGCATCATAGTGTCCCGGCCGGCATGAGTCCGGCACTATTATCGTGATTTCATTCACATCGAACGTGTCCTCATATTCCGTGAAACCGGCATCCGAGGCCGCCGCCCCGTACTCTATCCTGTACGTCGTCGGTGCTCCCGCCGTGAAGCCGCACGGGATGACGATGACAGAATCATCGGCGCACGCGTACAGTGCGGACGACAGATCGAGGTCAGTCTCTATGCACTCTTGGTCTATGAACACCTCCACGGGGTCGCTCATGCACCCTGCCGAGTCGATGACCACTATCTCGTATGTGCCTCCTCCAAGACCCGTGAGTCTCGCGTTCGGCTGTCCGTTGAGCGTATATGTGTATCCCTCCGGGGCATCCTTGATTGTGATGCTCCCCGTATTGGGCGCACCTTTCACGTCTGTTTTCTCCGTGGTGAAAGTCACCTCGTCCCTCACGGTGAGCGACAGTATTATTACGCTGTCGCAACGGTATTCTGACAGCAGGCTTACCGTATATTCTCCCGTAGTGGAGTACACGGCCATGTTCCCGTGCGTGTCTGTCAGGACTATGGAGTCGCCGTAGCAGATGGTAGTGTCCACATACGTGTCCTCTATCTCAGGCGTGGAGTGGAGGTTGAGTATGGTGATACTGTCGCATCCCGCGTAGTTTTTCCTCATGTCGTAGTGCGTTCCCGCCTCGCCGAGCCACTGCACCGCGCTCTCCCAGTAGAACGGGAAATCGCTGGCGCATATCGTCGTGTCTATTGTCACCGGTTCGCTGATGATGCTTGGGATGATAATCTGCTTCTCTATCTCGTCCGTACACTCGTCGTCGGCTATCCCGACTTTGAGCCTTACCGTCACCGTGTCGCCCTCGTTGGCGGCAGTAAACAGCGGGCTTTCGTCCGTTATGACGCTTCCGTCCTCCATGTACCAGTAGTAGGTGTCCACCTTGTCTGTCGTGTGTACCACCGAGTCGCCATAGTCCAGGATGACATGGCTCTTGTTGCGCAGGCGGTATTTGTTCTCGCAGTTCTCCGGGCAGTGTTCCAGTGCGAAGTCCGCCAGAGGGAAACGCGGCGATACGATGGTGTGCAGGTCGAAATAGCACCCGTGGTTCTCCTTGAACATACACCGGCAGTGGTAAGGGTCATCGTCCGAGCGCGGCACGATGAACTCCCGTTCCGTGCTGCTCACCTCCGCCGGGTTTCCGTCTGCGTCATACTCCTTGAACCACTGGTAGTCGAAGCCTAACGGCGCGACTATCTCCTGGTCTTCTTCCGCCCCGCATGACACGCTCTCTATCGTTCCTGTCGAACAGCCCAGTGTGAAATAGGCGTAGCCGAAGTGTGCGCCTTGCAGGCAGTCTTGCGTCGTGAGCCTTATCTTGATGGTCTGCCCCTTATAGTCGTCGAGGTTGATGCCGAGGGTAGTCCAGTCTTTGTAGGTCACCACATTGTCCTTGTCCGAATACGGCGTTGCGGTTTTCCATCCTTCCATGTCCCTGTCCGCCGTGAACTGTGCCTTGCCGCACGTGGGGTCGAGTTCCTGGTTCTTCTCGTTCAGCAGGGTGAGCTGGAAATACGGCTGTTCCCTCTCTGGGTGTTCCGGGTCTTGCAGCACTACTGCATATTTGAGTATCAGTATCCCCGGGTCGATGCTGTCCACATGGTATTTGTATTCTATTCGTTCCGCCTCGCGGTTGACGTTCCAGTTGCCGAGGCGCACCGATGCGAACTCGCCGTCCGGTATGGTCTTCAGTCCGTAGTCTGTCAGCGGGTCGTATTGGTTTTTGACCCAGTATGTCGTATGGCGGCTTTTGATGTTGTCCGCCCCGTTGTCTATCGGGGCGCACGGCACGAAGCCCGTGCTGCCGGCATGGCCTGTATAGCAGGTCACCACTTCTTTGTTGTCGAGATGCACATAGTCTATGCAGTGGTTCGCGGCGCAGAACACCGGCACTCCGTTCTTTGTCATGTATGCGCTCGTGTCCGTACCGTTGCAGATGCCCCGCACGCGGAAGTCGTATGTCCCTTCGGCGAGGCCGATTATCCGGTATGACCTTTGTGTTATCCCGTCCGTCTTGCGCCAGTTCTGTGTGCCGTTCTCCTTGAACTCCACAGAGTATTCCGCCGATGTGCCGTACCACGAGAGGGTAACGGTGTCGCATCCCGTCTCTATGTTGAGTTCTGTCGGCATACTGCATTTGCTCGATACGATTTGGAAGTTGTCGATGCACGCACCCAGCGGGCTGAACGTGGTGTCTGTCTTCGCGTTTTGCCATACAAACGCCACATACAGCGACTGCGGCTGTATCTGTAGCGAGTACCTGGCCATCTCCCATGTGGTTGTGCCGCGCAGGCAGGTAGTCGTAGTTCCGTCCTCCCGTGTCACCGGACGTGCCGACTGGTACAGGTCGTTCGGGATGGTCGCGCTCCCGGCTATGGACTGCGGTGCTCCCTTCTGTTTCTGTATCAGGCAGAAATACAGCCCGCTGCCTTCATCCGCATCGTTCTTCCAGTCGAATGTGAATGTGTAGTAGCCCGCCTGCGTGATTTCTATCTCGCGATAGGCCACTACCACATTGCGTGTGAAGCCGTGGTTAGTTGTGTTGCCGTCGTCGCACGATATGTAAAGGGAGTTCAGCCCGTCTGTGAATGTGGCCTGGCCTATGTACCATCTGTCGTGGCACATATCGGTCTGGTTGGGCGAGTTGAGCACCCAGTTCGCATTCTCCGCCGGGTCTTCAAAACTGCATCGGTACGGGAACTGTATCTGTGCCGCTGACTGGGCATTGAGCGTGACAGCCGATGCCATGGCAATCATCACAGCTGATATGACAGCGCATTTTATTGCTTTTGCTTTCATGTGTTCTCTTTGTTTGTGGTTAATTGATGTTGCGGACAATGATTTTCTCCGTATGCCTCGTGCCGTTGTCCAGTGTGATTTCTATAATGTAGACCCCGGCGGCGGACGGTGCTTTGATTGTCGTGTGAGTGCCGTCGGTGCGGGTGCGGCTGACAGCTGTCCCCGCCGTGCTCCATACGCGTATCTCGCCTTCTGCCCGGCTCTTTACCTCCACACTGCCGCCCGCGAATGTTACCGTCGGTGTCACCTCAATTTCCGTATCCGCGTGCCGTATGGGCTGTATGGGACAGGTGAGCACTGTCGCGCCGTCATCGGCGCGGGTGAGCGCCGCGTGGTACAGGGCATTCGTATCGAGTCCTTCCGACTGGTAGAGGTTGGGGTGTATCGCCCCCTCTATGGGCTGCCCGTCCTTGTACCATTGGAACGCGGCGAACTCGTAACCGCCATTGTACGTGCTGTTCCGTATGCCGAGCACATCGTTCCACCGCTGTATCACAATGCTGTCCGGGTAGTTGATGTTGATTGTGACCGCGATGGTAGTGTCTCCGCACTCCATATTCTTAAAAAGAATGTCGGCCACGTAGTGGTCGGGTATCACTCCCTCGGCCATCGGTATCGCTATCACTCCAGTCCCGGCCTCGCCGTCGGTTATCCCCATCATCTCGTTGATTCCGCTCTCCCTGAATGTGACATCGAAGCCGCTTACAATGCCAGAGGCCAGTGTGTAGGGTATCTCTATCTCCCCGTCGTCCGCGCACGCCTCGGCCTCCTCTCCTATCTGTATGTCGAGAGACTCATTGACTATGAGGTTATAGGTGATGACAGAATCGCATTGGAATGAGTTGTCTATTGTAATGGTGTAAGAGCCTCCCTCTGTGTAAGTCTCGCCCATGAACTCATGAGGCATGTCGCCTGTGCAGATGGTGTCGCTGATGACGGTGTCTGTCTTTATGCCTACTGTAAGGTCGAGTGTCGATATGGAGTCGCACGCCTCGCCGGGCAGCGGGATGGTATCGCTGTAACATCCCGCAGTGCCGTAGATGCCGCCGCCGAATTCGATGCCCCCTTCCCCTTGGCAGATATGCGCGTGGATAGTGTCGCGCTTATATCCGAGTTCCGGTAGGGTCAGTGTAAACTCATTGTATTCCACGCACTCGGCGAGGTGCGCACGCATACCTACCCTGAACGTCCCGCCCTCCTGCGGATACAGGTGTACCGGGTCTTCGTCTCTGACCCATTCGCTGCCGTTGTCCATATCGAAATTCCAGAATACGGAGTCGCACTCCTGTGCCTCGTATGTGGTGTCGCCCGTTTCCGGGTTTATGCGTATGACGCAGCTCTCATCGGTGAATGTCACAGTGTTCTGGCAACCCGCGTCAGACACTGTATATGTGGCGTGCGGCCACGGGTAGCGCGGCTCCGCACTTGCATAGATGGTGTAGTAGCACTCGCTGTGCGCCAGTGATATTACGTCGCAGGCGTATGTGCGTGTGTCTGTAGGATCGTTTATGACGAGCCTCTGCGCCGTGCTGACTGGTGTCTTGCTTTCGTCGCCGTAGACATACCACAGGTATCGGAATCCGTCCGGTGCTTCGAATATGTTCTCATCCATCTCCCCGCAGCTCAGCCCGCGCACTTTCGCGTCAGAGCAGTTTATGGTGAAATACGCGTAGCCGTAATGGCCTGTCTGGTTGCAGTCATACGTCCGGAGCGATATGGTGAGGTTCTTGCCGTGGTGGTCTTTGAGGTTGACCCCTATTGTAGTCCAGTCTTTCCATTTCGGGGGTTCTGAGCCTTCAAGCTGTGACGGTATCGGGCGTTCGCCCCACGATACGGCCTGTATCCATCCCTGAGTGTTCAGTCCTGCCACGAAGTCAGCGTCTATGCAGGTCTCGTCGAGAGACTCCCCGTCCTCGTCAAGCACCCTGAGTGTAAATCTCGGCTGGTTCTCTGCCGGGTGTCCCGGGTCTTGCAGCACTGCTGCGTATTTCAGCAGGAGTATGGCGTTGTCCGTGGTGTCCACTGTGTATTGGTACTCTATGCATTCGGCCTCGCTCCCTATGTTCCAGTTGCCGAGGCGTATCGAGGCTATTTCGCCTTCCGGCACGGTACGCAGGTTGCCGTCTGTACGCGGGTCGGTCTCGTATATGTCATAGTGTATTGTGTGGCGGCTGGCGCGGTTTTTATATCCTAAGTCCACTTTCTGTGTCGTGGCTCTCGGGTCGAGGTCGCCGCCGATGAAGCAGTTCTCATCGTTGAGGTCGAACAGCTCTATGCACCTCAGACCCGGAAACCATACGAAGTGGCTATACGACACCCATGACGTGTACACCCCACCGCAGTTGGAGCGTATATATACATATATAGGGCCTTCGGCATGGTTGTCGAGCGTGAGGCTGTTGCCTGTTATGCCGGTCTGTTCCTGCCATTCGTCTTTTCCCGGCATCATGCAGCGCACATCGTAGGAGTCGGCCATGCCGTCCCATGTGATGGTGAGAGTGCCGTTCCCGTGGTCTGACGTGACATCTATGTTTTCGGGCTTCCTGCATGAGCTTACGGGCAGGATATATATGTTGTCTATACACGCAGCCGGAGGGGCTGTCGCCACATCGCCGTTGTTCCATGCGAACAGCAGTTTGTAGGTCGTAACGCCGTCGGAGACAATTGTATCGCTCACTGTTTTCCATGGAGAAGAATTCAGTTTTGTAGTCCCATCGAATTCAGATGCGTAGATGGTGACCCACGGAGGGAGATTTCCGTTTGAGGTCATCGACGGGGTCTGCTCTGCGGCGGGCATCCAGCAGGCATACAGACCGTCGCTCGGCAACCCGACAGCCTGCCAGTCAAACGACAGTTCATAGCTCCCGGCAGGCAGTGTCAGTTCCCTGTATGCCACGGCTGTCTGCCCCTTTGCCATATAGTCAGTGGTTGCGCCCGCCGGGTCGGACGATATGTACAACGACTTCTTGCCGCCGTTGTTCGTCCCTGTGCCGATGAACCAGCGGTTGATGAGCGCACCGCTGTTTGCCCCGGAGTTGAGAGTCCAGTTGCCGTTCTCAGCCTCATCCTCGAAATCGCACGAGTATGCGCCTTGTGCGTATGCAGCGGTTGCGGGTAGTAATATGAATGCCAGTAATGGCAAGTATTGCCGGAAGCGGCGAGGTAGTCTGTGAAACACGTGGTGTAAGCTTGTTTGTCTCATGGCTTAGCTGTTGGATTTATGGTTGTGTCGTTATTGTTATTATCTCCGATGCCGTACGGCAGACCTGACCTGCACATATATTCGGATTAACAGAAGGCGGCGTGATGTCGCATTCATGTTAAGATTAACTTTCATCTGTCGGTCTGCCGGCACATTTGCCCTGTCTTTTTTGCTTGGTTAATATGTTTAACATTTGTTCCTGCTGTCGGGCAGCCGCGTGTATCTCCGAAAAATCAATTGTAAGCTTAATTTCTCCGGACGGTTGCCTGTCGGGCGAAAGGGTAGCGCGGTACGGGCAAATGACATTACCTCCTGATTTTCTTGCGGGCCTGCCGCCTGTCACAGAGAAATGTGCGCGCACTCTCCTTTCAATGGTAATATAG
>JADIMV010000155.1 GCA_017694515.1 Candidatus Aphodosoma intestinipullorum | reverse complement strand
GCAACGCTACGAGCTGCGCACAGACGGCTACAAGTCCTCAACTTGCCTTGCGCTGACGCGCTGCGGCTTCAGACACACGGACTTGTTTAACGCCGTCTGCACGGCTCTCCGCTGCTGCGACATAATGGCGGGAAAGAAAAAGCGGTTGGGACAGTGTTTATACCCCTCCGGCCTGACGGCCACCTCCCCTAAGATAGGGGAGGACGGAAGGCGATACCTCGGGAGGATGGTGCGGGCAGGGGAGGGGGAATGGTTGGACATTTTCTATACCCCTCCGTCGCTGCGCGACACCTCCCCAAGGGGAGGGGGAAGTGATGCCTTGGGGGGATGGTGTGGGGATATGGGAAAGGGGATATTAGGCAGTGGTGCGGGTGAGGCGGGGAGGTGTGGTTGGTACGGTTATGAATATGAATTGACCTATGACCTATGGACAGGTGATGCGGGTTGTGTATAGAAGGAAAAAGGCTGGGACACGGGGTCTCCGGCCTGTGTGGGGGGGGGGAGGTCACTTCAGATGTCGTCCATTGCTTTGTCTTTTACGGCCTCGGTGTTTTTCCAATCGATGTAGCCAAGAATGACGAATGTTGATAACAAGTCATTTGACGCTATCGAGAGGTATATGTCGCCTTCGGGGAGGGTGTATGTGGAGACCCATGTGCATTCGTTCATTTTCAGTTCATACAGTTTGTCGGAGTTGCTGCGTGGGGTATAACTGTCCCTATGGAACGTCTCAACGCATTCGGCGGGGCCGCCGTATTTTTCAGAGAGCATAGATTTCAGGGTCTCGTAATCGCGTTGGAGTGATGGCCAGTCATCATGTCCGGGGAATATGACAGCGACTGTGTGTACTTTTTCCTGCGGCTGGGGTGTCGAGTAGACAACTATGGTACATTCTTTGAATCCGGCGAAGTCTCCTGTCAGCAATGCGTTTTCGTCCAGTGTGACGATGTGGGTGAAGCCGACTTTTTTCATGTTGGATACGAACTCGGCCAATGTGCCGTCAATCGGGACTCCTTTGAACTTTAAGTGTGCGGAGGTTTCCTGAGCGGGGGCTACAATGAATGCTGCGAGCGTGAGGAGCAGTGAGAGAATGGTCTTTTTCATAGCAGATGATATTATGTGTTCTCCAGCTCCAAGAGAATTGTTAAAAAGAGAGAAGCGTGGAGCTGTACGCCACGCTGTAAATCGAAGGTCCTAGGAATTACCTTTGGCACAAATGTGGAGATAGCAGCCCACGCTTATGAAGCGCGAGAACCACTATGCCGCCTCTTGTGCCAAATCTGAAAATTTCCTAGGTTTCCGATTTACAAGATGAGCATAACGCTTCTACGTATGTGAGGACGGGACGCTGAGTCCCAATCCGTTTACAAAGGTAGCAAAAAAAGTTGAGTGAGCGGAACGGCGGGCAACGGTTTGTTATGCAGTTTATAAATCGGGGGGCTGAAAGGGTGAGCTTACGGGCATGGCAAGACGTTTTTGCCAATAACACTGCTCTCGACTTTCGCTATCATTGTACCTGACGGTACGAGATAGCTCGGTCTCGGCATAATCAAAGTAAACTTTGCTTCTGCTCTCGACTTTCGCTATCTTCGGAAAAAAAAGCGTACCTTTGCAGCGACGGGACGGGAGGCCGACAACCGATGTGCGCTGCTGCGCATTCCTCATGTGCCGGACGGCGGAGTGGCTGTGCTGGGAGGCTGAGGGAGGGGATGTGGGTGCGGGGTGTGGAATGGAGGTGTGGCGGCTTTGCCGTGCGTTGTGCATTTATGCTTTAATAGGATATGAGTAACTGGGGGTCACGCTTTTTACAGAGAATTCGTTTCAAATACAAGATATTTATCCTGAATGAGAACACGCTGGAGGAGACGTTCCATTTCAGGCTTTCGCAGCTGTCGCTTTTCCTGTTCGTGTGCATTTTTACGCTGATATCGTTTCTGCTGATATCGGTGATAATTTTCGCTACGCCGCTTAAACATTTCCTGCCCGGATATGCCGATGTGTCGGCGAAGAAGGACCTGATAGCGGAGACTATCAGGATTGACTCGCTGTCGCGCAGCGTGGAGCTACAGATGAAGCAAATCAATGTGATGAAGCATGTGATAAACGGTACTCTTACGTTCGATACGGTGGCGGGGGCTGACTCGCTGACCATAGCGTCGTGGGCTGACCTGCCGCTGGAGCGGAGCGAGGAGGAGTCGGAGTTCGCCAAGCGTTTCGAGGAGGAGAGCATGTACAACCTGAGTACGATAAATACTGTCCCGGCGGCTGAGACGCAGCACAGGACGGTGTTTGTCAAGCCTGCCGACGGTGTGCCGCAGAAGGGTCGCGGCGCGGGAGAGGGGGCTCACGGCGTGGAGATACCGGTGCAGCCGAAGAGCGCGGTTATGGCCGTGGCTGACGGTCGCGTGATGCTTTATGTGGCTGACGTGGCGGAGGATGCGGGGGTTATTGCGGTGCAGCATGAGAACGGCTATGTGTCGCTGTACAGGTGTCACGGCCATCCGCTGAAAAGGGTCAATGAGAGGGTTTCGGCGGGAGAGGCGATAGCCGTTGCCGACGCGGCAGGGGACAACGGGGCGTGCAGCGTCCGTTTTGAGTTGTGGAAAAACGGGATGCCGCTTGACCCGGAGGAGTATATCGTTTTTTAGATTTATATTCTTATCCTTAATTCAGATTCAGATTCGGATTATGCTTATTTTATGACACAGCATAAACAGCATAGGCAGAGGCTCGCCATACTGGGGTCTACGGGGTCGATAGGCACACAGACGCTTGATGTGGCGGCACGCAATGAGGAGCTTTTCGAGGTGTATGCACTGACGGCGAACAACAACGCCGCACGGCTCATAGAGCAGGCGCGGAGGTTCATGCCGGAGGTTGTGGTCATCGCGAACGAGGCGCATTACGTGGAGGTGAAGGATGCGCTCGCGCCGCTGCCGATAAAGGTTTTTGCGGGGGAAGATGCGATAGCGCAGACGGCGGCGATGGGGTGCATAGACACAGTGGTGACGGCCATGGTGGGTTACTCCGGCCTGCGTCCGACGATAGCGGCGATAAAGGCGGGCAAGAAGATAGCCCTCGCGAACAAGGAGACGCTCGTAGTGGCGGGAGAGCTGATTACGAGGCTCGTGCAGGAGCATCATGCAAGCATCCTGCCGATAGACTCGGAACACGGGGCGATATTCCAGTGCATAGTGGGGGAGCATGAGAACGAGGTGGAGAAGGTGATACTCACGGCATCGGGGGGGCCGTTCCGCACGTATACGAAGGAGCAGCTGGCGGGAGTTCGTGCGGCTGACGCGCTCAAGCACCCGACATGGAACATGGGGGCGAAGATCACGATAGACTCCGCCACGCTGATGAACAAGGGTTTCGAGGTGATAGAGGCGAAGTGGCTTTTCGGGCTGAGGCCAGAGCAGATAGAGGTAGTGGTGCATCCGCAGTCGGTCATACACTCGATGGTGCAGTTCAGGGACAGCAGCGTGAAGGCGCAGATGGGGTGGCCGGACATGAGGCTTCCGATACAGTATGCGCTGACCTATCCGGAGCGTCGGCCTATGGAGCTTGAGCGGCTGGACTTCACGCGGTGTACGTCGCTCACGTTCGAGCAGCCGGACACGGCGCGTTTCCGCAACCTTGCGATAGCCTACGAGGCGATGGGGCGCGGGGGCAACATCCCGTGCGTGATGAACGCGGCCAATGAGGTGGCGGTAGACGCATATCTTCATGACAGAGTGGGTTTTACAGAGATGAGCGATATAATAGAGACGGTCATAGGCAGAGCCGCGTACACGGCACACCCGACATACGAGGAGTATGTGGAGTGCGATAAGGAGGCGCGCGCCGTCACAAGGGAGCTAATCAGATAACACATTGTAGTTCAGATGGAAACAGTTCTTATAAAGGTACTTCAACTTATACTTTCACTGTCCATACTCGTCTTCGTGCATGAGCTGGGGCATTTCGGCTTCGCGAGGCTGTTCAAGGTGCGTGTGGACAAGTTCTATCTCTTTTTCAATCCGCGTTTCTCCATTTTCCGCTGCAAGAAAGTGAAGGGGAAATGGCAGTTCCGCTGGTTCGCGCCCAACCTGCCCGACCATCTGCAACCGCTGCTGGACGAGAACGGCATGGAGAAGAAAGACAAGAAGGGCAACACGATATATGTCCCCGCGCCGCTCGATGAGCTTGACGATGACGACTGGCGCAAGTATCCAGAGACGACGGAGTGGGGCATAGGATGGGTGCCGCTCGGGGGCTACTGCAAGATAGCGGGGATGATAGACGAGTCGATGGACCCGTCGGTCATACATTCTGAGCCGCAACCGTGGGAGTACCGTTCGCAGAAGGCGTGGAAACGGCTGTTCATAATCACCGGCGGAGTGCTGATGAACTTCATCACCGCCATTGTGATATACGCGATGATGCTGTTCACGTGGGGTCAGGAGTATCTGCCGCTGCGAAACGCCTATCTCGGCTATGACTACTGCCAGACCGCGCTGGACTACGGGTTCAGGAACGGCGACATAATACTGTCGGTGGACGGAGAGCCGGTAGAGACGGAGCAGGACGCCATGCAGACGATAGTCATCGAGGGCGGGGAAGAGATAGAGGTATTGCGCGGGGGCAAGCGTCTGCTCCTCACCATACCGAAGGATTTCGGCGAGAGTATGCTCAAGGCTGAGGAGACGATGCTCATGTCGCCCCGTTTCCCGTTTGTCGTCAATGAAGTAGCACCCGGAGCACCTGCCGAGGCGGCGGGATTAGAAAAGGGAGACAGCGTGGTGGGCATCAACGGCAAGAGCCTCGCCGCATACAGCGACATAGTCAAAGAGTTGGCGCAGTGTGCATCGAAGCCCATCGGCGTGGAGTTCTACCGAGGCGATTCGCTGCACAGCGTGGAGGTGACGCTTAAAGAGGACGCGAAGCTCGGAGTTATGATAGCCGACCCGATGCAGTATTTCAAGACCAAGCGGCTGGAGTACGGGTTCTTCTCGTCGATACCCGCCGGAATAAAGCTCGGGTGGGAGACCCTGGCCAACTATGTCAAGCAGTTCCGTCTCGTGTTCACCGAGGCCGGGGCGAAGAGCGTGGGCGGCTTCATAGCCATCGGCAATATATTCCCCGGGATGTGGGACTGGGCCACGTTCTGGAGCATGACGGCACTGCTGTCGGTGATGCTGGCCTTCATGAACATACTGCCGATACCGATATTGGACGGCGGGTATGTGCTGTTCCTCCTGTACGAGATGATTACCGGGCGCAAGCCAAGCGACCGGTTTATGGAGGTCTCGCTCAACATAGGGATGCTCCTCCTGCTGGCATTGCTCATATTCGCCAACGGCAACGACATACTCAAACTGTTCAGGTAGGGGGAGGTGCGGCAGTGATATATCTTCAGGTAGAGAACCTTACGAAATCATACGGCGACCGGCTGCTGTTCGAGGACATCTCGTTCGGCATCAGCCAGGGGCAGCGCATGGCCCTCATCGCGCAGAACGGCACTGGCAAGTCCACACTGATGAAGATACTCAACGGCGAGGAGGATATGGACAGCGGGACAGTCACCTACCGCAATGACATACGGGTCGGTTTTCTGCCGCAAGACCCCGTGTTCCAGCCCGGGATGACAGTCTCCGAGGCGTGTTTCAGCGGAAACAGCGACGTAGTCCGTGCGATAGCGCACTATGAGGAGCTGCTCGAACAGCACTCACGCGACGGGCGGCATGAGGACGAACTACAGACGGCGATGGCCGACATGGACCGCCTGAACGCGTGGAACTACGAGACACGCATCCGTCAGATACTCGGCAAACTGGACATACACAACCTCGAACAGCCCGTGAGCCAGCTCAGCGGGGGGCAGCAGAAGCGTCTCGCGCTGGCCAATGTGCTGATAACAGAGCCAGACCTGCTTTTCCTCGATGAGCCTACGAACCATCTTGACCTTGAGATGGTGGAGTGGCTCGAAGAGCTGCTCAACCACTCGAAAATGACCCTGCTCATGGTCACTCACGACCGCTATTTCCTCGACCGTGTGTGCAGCGACATACTCGAGATAGACAACCACAGGCTCTATCACTACAAGGGCAATTACAGCTACTACCTCGAAAAGCGCGAAGAACGCATCGCCAATTTCAACGCCGAGACTTCGCGCGCGCAGAACATCTATCGCAAGGAACTGGAGTGGATGCGCCGTCAGCCGCAGGCGCGGGGGCATAAGGCGCAGAGCCGTATCGACGCGTTCAGCGAGATAGAACGCCGCGCCAAGATGCGCATGGAGGAGAAACGGATGTCGCTCGGCGTCAAGTCGGCATATCTCGGCTCAAAGATATTCGAGGCGCAATATATCAGCAAGTCGTACGGCGACATCAGGATACTCGACAACTTCTACTATAACTTCTCCCGCTATGAGAAGATGGGCATCATCGGGCGTAACGGCACAGGGAAATCGACATTCCTGAAGATGCTTCTCGGCGAGGAGCAGCCCGACAGCGGGCGTTTCGACATAGGCGAGACCGTGGTGTTCGCCTATTACAGCCAGAGCGGCATGAAATTCAGCGGGGGCATGAAGGTCATCGACGCTGTGCGCGCCATAGCCGAAGAGATAGACCTCGGCGGAGGGCGGCGCATGACCGCATCTCAGTTCCTGACGCATTTCCTCTTTCCGCCCGCCAAGCAGCACGACTACATAGAAAACCTCTCGGGCGGCGAGAAGCGCAGGCTGTATCTGTGCACTGTCCTGATGAGAAGCCCTAATTTCCTCGTACTCGACGAGCCGACCAACGACCTCGACATAGCGACACTCAATGTGCTGGAGGATTATCTTATAAACTTCAAGGGGTGCGTGATAGTCGTCAGCCACGACCGTTTCTTCATGGATAAGGTGGTTGACCATCTGCTTGTTTTTCAGGGGGATGCCAAGATTAAGGACTTTCCGGGGAATTATACCGATTACCGTGAGTGGCGCGAACTGAAACAGGCTGAGGAGCGCGAGGCGGCGGCTCATGAGCAGCCGAAACAGAAAGCCAAACCAGAGCAAAGGAAAGCGCAGGAAGTCAATGCGGACGGCAAGCGTCGCCTCACGTACAAGGAGAAGATGGAGCTGGCGCAATTAGAGAAAGATATAGAGGCTCTCGAGGCTGAAAAGGCCGCGATAGAGGAGCGGCTGTCGTCCGGCTCATTGTCGAACGATGAGATAATCTCGGCCTCGACGCGCTTTCAGGAGGTCAATGAACTACTCGACGAGAAAGGTATGCGCTGGCTGGAGCTCGACGACCTGTCTCTCTGATTTTCCATAGATGTGTGTCCTGCGGGGAAGGCGGCGCGATAGAGTAATGCCTCAGTCCGATATGCCGGTCAGACTCGTATTCCAGCGTTTTTTAACCCAAAACGGTCATTAGAACGTTTTGTGGAGTTTGCGAAAGCCAGATTTTCACCAGATATCCATTTGATATGCAACAGAGAATTTAGAGTTTTGCCTAAATCCCCTTTTAGTAAACTATTTGGCTGCTTTCCAGTTTCTGGCGGTATCTAAATCCGCACTTTTCCTCGACATAGCCCGCTATGCCTTCGGGAAAGTGCGTATAAATCTACTCGCCATAAACACAGAAATCAGAGCAAAGTCTAATGACCGATTTGGGCTTAGCGATTCGACATTCTTACACCAAATTCGTACAAAAAGTATCAGAACTGAAACCTCATCTTACTGATGCACATTATACCCATCCTTCAAATTCCGCTCCCATTCGGGAGAGCCGCAGGCTTATACATCAGAAACCGGAAAATCAGCACAAAGCCTAACGGGGGGTTAGAATCTGTTTCCCAACGCGAAAAACGGGTTGAAATCTCCTGTTGTTAATTTTAGAAGTGTTTGTTGGCGAATATACACAACCGTTTTTTTTTTTTTGACTAAATCGCTTGCCCACACGGGGATTTTGTCTTACCTTATCACAAAATTTTAAGGTTATATGCAGCCTGTCCCTATAAGCGCGGATAGTGCGGGATATTGCCGTAATGTCGGTAATTATGTCGGTTCTGATATGCCAATTGTCGGGGGACAGCTTTGAACAAGAGTGGAGGTGCGCCGTGCATTTCAGTATGCCGGCCATGCGCCTCCGAGTATGTTAAACCGATTAACGTTGTTAATATTGAAGGGTTTTGGGAACGTGGAAACGTTGCTCAAATGTTAAATTAGGGCTGTTATCGGGATTGTTGGCCTTAATTGTTAAAAGCGGTGCACGGGCGCAATGCCTATGGCCGTGCCGTATGTCAGGAAGAGAATAAATTGTACTTATCAGGAATAATGAAAGAAAACACTTTGCGGATAACTATCTTGTTAGTTGCCTTTCTAATGTCTGTCATCGGTTTATCGGCACAGACATTGTCGAGTTATAGTTGTGATTTTGAAGACCGTGACGAACGGTCGGCATGGCAGCGCAATTTCGGTCCTGACGGCCCGTACTGCCCGAGCAAATGGGAGATAGATACAGCCATAAACAACGGCGGGAAATATTCCATGTATATATCGCCCGACGGGGGTGCGACGGCAGGCTATACCAACGAAATGGAGTATGTAGTGGCGTACCGGACCATAACCCTTGCCGCAGGCACATATAATCTGTCGTTCGACTGGCAGGCGATGGGCGGGGATACGGTCGACGGACTGTATGTCTGCTGGATGCCGGAGGATGTACGCTCGAACTCCAACTATCAGAGTTGTGGCTTTCCTACATTTGCAAGGGGTTATGCCTTGCGTTATCCTTCATCAGATACAACGCGGCTTTACGGTCAGACATGGAATGCCGCGAATACAACCATTACATCTGACGGCACGGCGCATAAATTAGTGTTCGTGTGGACGAACTATGTGTTCGAGCCGGTGCAGACCGGAGCATGTATAGACAATATCGAGATACAGCCTGTGGCGTGCGCCCTGCCCGATGACATACAGATGAACGCCGACGCGACGGGAGTCACGATGAGCTGGGCAGGAACGGCAGAGTCGTACGATGTGCGGTGCAAGACATCGAACGATACGGAATGGCAGACCTTCAGCGGCGTGACGGGGAACGAGATACGGATAGAGGGGATGAATGAGGGGGAACTGGGTTTCTATGTGCGAGCCAACTGCGGCGACGGGAGCAGCACATGGCGGTCGTTCAAGAAATTCATGTTCTATCCGGGCAACAGGTGTATCGATTATTTAGGGCTGAGCATGGATAACTGTTATGCGGGTACGTTCGGCAACCCGCTGAGCGGAAAGACGGCAGTGGACTACGGCTATGCCTCGATAAAGAGCCGTCATACGGTGCATTATGACAAGGGAGAAGTAGACCCGCGCACCGGCGGACGGCTCAATACAGTGCCATTAGAGGATATAGCATCCGTGCGCCTCGGGAATTGGGATATAAATGCGCAGGCAGAGGCGATAGAGTATGACATGCACGTAGATACGAGCCAGTATTCCATCCTGCTAATCAACTATGCCATAGTGATGCAGAACCCTAACCACGATGAGAAAGCACAGCCACGGTTTACATTGCAGACACTCCGCAAGACGGCGACAGGGAGCTATGTAGCATTCGACGAAGATATGTGCGGCGATGCGGATTTCTCCGCCGGTTATACGGACGGCGACGGATGGGGCAAAGCACCGGGCGCGGACGGCATTACCGTGGAGTATAAGACATGGTCTACTGTGGGGCTGAACCTCGCGGAGCATCATGGGGAGGATATAAGGATACGCTTCACGACATACGACTGTGCGGAGAAGGGTCACTACGGATATGCCTATTTCACAATACGGTGCGAGTTCGGAGAGATAGAGCATCTGAGCTGCGGGAACAGCGAAGACAACAGGCTACAGGCACCTCTCGGGTTCCTTTACCGGTGGTATAAGGCTTCCGACCCGGATAATACCCTTTCCACGGAGAGGGTGTTCGAGGCAGTGGACGGCCCGACCGACACGGCCATATATAAGTGCGACATCATACAGCCGACCAATCAGAAGTGTTATTATACATTGACTGTCAACGCGACAGTGCGCTGGCCGGTGGCAGATGCGGATTATACGACCCGCGTGGCCAACTGTCAGACAGTAGCGACGTTTACGGACAAGAGCTATGTACTGAAAGGCGGAGAGCCGGAAAGCGGGGCGATGGTGGATTCGCTTGAGTGGTTTGTGATAGACACGCAGGGTAATGATACGATATACACCACTAAAGAGTGGAATCCGGAGATAGTCTTCCCGGATTTGGGCGGTGATTTTAATGTGGTGCAGAGAGCCTACCTCGCCGACGCTTGTACGGACGAGAAGATTTTCCCGTTCGATGTGGAGGCCGGAGATACGGAGCGCGATACGATAGTGGAGCATATCTGTGCGGGCGACGGCATCATGTTCGACAACAAGTATATCCGCGAGAGCGGCTTCTACAACGATACAATCGGGAACACCGCCAGCGGCTGTCCGAGGATTGAGACATTGGCCCTGTATGTTCAGGAACTCGATTCGGCAAATGTGAGGGACACGGTGTGCACGAACAAACTGCCGTATGACTTCTACGGGGAGCAGCTCTACGAGTCGGGAGTGTACCGCCATTTGGAGCAGAACGCCTACGGGTGCGATTCGATGCTTCATGTGCTTGACCTGACAGTCAATGAGTCGCTTAATATGAGAGTGCCATCGGAAGTAAACACGTGCGCCGATGATGCGGCAATCGAGATACCGTTCGAGGTGACTTCAGGGCTAATCACATCGTATGACCTGCGGTTCGACGATGCGGAACTCGATGGGCTTCTCGGAGTGACGGGGGCTACGCCTCAGGACTCGTCAGTGTCAATCGCGTTGCCGGACGAAGGGGTTGCGCCGGGAGTCTATGCTGCGGAGGTCGTGTTCAGGAGCATGGATTGCGATGATGTCACCATCCCGTTGAATATCAATATACTTTATCCCGACAGCATAATATTACAGCGGTGGAACGATGTCCTTGGCATACGCAACAGCGACTGGAACGGAGGATATGATTTCGTGGCATACGAATGGTTCGAAAACGGGGTCAGGATAGAGGGACAGAACTCGTCAAATCTCTATATGCCGGACGGACTGGACTTTACAGGTTCGTACCATGCGCGGATAACGCGGGCGGACGGTGTGGCGGTCAATACGTGTCCGGTGACCCCGACCGAATATCCATCGAGCGAAATAACTGTCGTGCCGACAGTCACTTTTACCGGCGGGACGTTCTCGGTCAAGAGCAGTGTGGACGGTGTGGCACGTATGTGGACAATGACGGGTATGCTTGTCAGCCAGACGGATATAGTAAACGGGCAGACCGATATAACCGCACCGTCTGCGGACGGGGTGTATATCATGGAGTTCCGTATGGCTGACGGCACGGAGAAAGTACAGAAAGTGATAGTCAACGGCGATGTTAAGTAGCAGAAACATAATACAGTAAGAAAAAAAAGAGATATAGATATGAGTAACAGCAAGACATACGGGGTGTTGGCTTCCCTGATAATAATGATATTGTGTATCTGTGCCGGAACGGTACAGGCACAGACCCCGACATTCACCACATCGTACACGTGCAGTTTCGAGGAGAGCGAGGCGGTGGAGGTGAGCCAGTGGCATTTCGCTCCCGGAGACCCGAACCAGTGGCAGAGCTACAACGATATGTGGTGGGTAGGCACGGCGCGAGCGTCGGAGGGATTGAGGTCGCTGTATATCTCGAACGACAGCGCGGTCAATGCGCAGTTCGGGTTCAAGCGTAATGTAGTTGTGGCATACCGACAGATAACATTCCCTGCGGGCAGGTGGGTAATCTCGTTCGACTGGATGAACGAGGCCACGGAAAACAGCGGCCTGTATATGTACCTCATTACAGGAAATATGCCACCGAGCGATGTGCAAGGGTCGAGCATCATCCCGAACTGGGGCGGCCAGTGCAGCCTGACAACGGCGGACGGGAACGTTATGACTCGCCTGCAAGGCACGGGAGACAAGTGGGAGACCGCATTCTATGAGTTCCCGCGTGCACTTCCGCAGCCGCAGACATTCTATCTCGCGTTCGTATGGCAGAACGACAGGACGGACTCAGTGCCAAATACGTTAGGGGCGTGCGTGGACAATATACAGATAAGGTCGAACGCCTGTCCGTACCCGGTCAATCTGACAGCCAACGCATCGTGCGATGTGGCGGAACTCTCGTGGGAGAGCTTAGGGTCATACGCAGAGAACTATTCGGTGGAGTACCGTCAGAGCGGGTCGCAAAGATGGACAGTGGCGCAGCCGATGACGACAACGCCGCAGTACAGGCTTGAGGGTCTGGGCGAGGGAGTTTACGATTTCCGCGTAAGAGGCATATCGAATTCGGGCGATACGAGTGTGTATGCGAGCTGCAATAATGTGCTGCTTTTCTGTCCGGAGAGCCACTGCGTGAACTATGTTGAGCTGGATCAGAGCAAAAACCCGAATGTGGAGTGCCTTACCGGAGATGCCGGGAAGAATAACTTTTCAACATCAGCAGCCATAAACTTCGGCCCGGACGAGAAGGCGAGCCGCCATACAGTGTACTGGAAGGTGGGGCAGACCGATCCGCGTACCGAGCATAAACTGCCGACAATACCGGACGGTGAGGTAGCGTCAGTACGCCTGGGCAACTGGGTGGCTGGAGGACAGGCAGAGCAGATAAAGTTTACGATACCGCAGGCGGATACCGCTACAATTATATTATTGAAATATGCTGTAGTATTTGAAGATCCTATAAACCATGATAGAAAAGATCAACCTTATTTCGGAATGAGAATATTGGATCAATGGGGAAATGTGTTAGAGCCAGGATGCAGCGAGGCGACATTTTATACGGATGATGCTGCTGGAAATGACGGGTGGCATTCTTTGCCAGGAGGTACTGTTCGTCCTTATCCTGTATGGTGGAAAGAGTGGACTACTGTGGGTGTGCAGATTGCGCCGAGAATGCACGGGCAGAGGATAATTATAGAACTGACATCTCAGGATTGTGCAGTGCCGCAATCAGCGCACTATGCATATTCGTATTTTACGGTAGGGTGTTCGCCGAAGGCCATACTGAATACCAGTTGCGGAGACAATCAGCCGGAACTGAAAGCGCCGGACGGGTTCGAATATGTTTGGTGTACAGGATTTGATGCCGACGGAGAGCCGACGGGGATTGTGAGCCATGAGCAGACATACCTGCCGCCGACATCGGACGGGACTACATATTACTGCCGCTGTTATTTCAAGGAGAACAGGAGCTGCTATTTCGACCTGAACACAGTGGTGACACAGCGTGAGCCGACGGCGCAGTTCAGCTGGGAGCAGACACCTGACCAGTGTGAGAACTATGTGCGCTTCACGAACGAGAGTTTCGTGTCGATAGTGGAGGCTGACGGGGACACAGTGCCGACGGCGGAGGCTACGGAGACAGTGGAATGGACAATCGACGGCAATGTCTACGGAGAGAATACTCCACGGGTGTGGTTCCCGGCGGAGGGGGACACAGTGGACTTCCAGTTAGTGGTCGGCATATCAGGCAACGCATGTACGGACACAATCAGGATAGAGAATTTTGTCGTGCCGACAATACTTACGCCTACGCAGACAATAGACACGACTGTGTGCCACGGCGAAGGGTACTGGTTTGACGGACTGCAGCAGATGCTTACCAAACCCGGTCAGTACACGGCCACACTTAAGAACCGTGCGGGATGCGACAGCATCATCATAGTGAATTTCGACGTGCTTCCCGAGACCGAAGATTCGACTATGACGGCGCATATCTGCTACGGCGATACACTCGATGTGGAGGGTTACAAGTTCTGGACAGAGGGGAGGCAGAGGATTACGCTGCAAAACGAGTACGGGTGTGACTACAACCTGTATATAGAGCTGACAATCAGTGATTCAATAGAGTTCGCATACGGGAAAAAAGATGTTGAGGGCATGCCTAACACGGGCGAGATAGTAATCAATGTCCCGTTCGACGGATATACGTATACGCTCAACGGCGAGGAGAACGCACCGCTCACGGGGCTTTCCGGCGGGGACTATGAGATAGTGGTCTACGACTCGACGGGATGCGCGAGCGAGCCTGTGACTATCACGATAAATCAGGAGTGTGCGGCGGCAGACCTCGATACGGTTGGTGTCTATACGGCGTGCGCCGATGACGGGAGGATAGACATAGCGTGCAACATTACGGCGGGAGTGGCGACGAACTACAGGATAGAGTATGGCGAGAAGGCTCTGAGCGCGGGATTCGAGAATATGAGAGACACGTTCGATGTGCCGGAGGTGAATATAGTGATGCCGGACTCATGCCGTCCTGACCGCTATGAGGCGAATGTCATTATAGAGGATATCATCTGCGACGAGAGGGTGTACCCGTTGGCGTTCGAGGTGCATTACGCATCGGATATAGTGGTACAGAAATGGGATAATGTGCTGGCCGTCAAGAATGACCGGTACAACGGCGGATACAGTTTCGCGGCGTTCCAGTGGTACATGAACGATGTGCCGCTGACCGGGGAGATAGGCTCATATTACTATAACGGCCCGGACGCGGCACTCGATACGACGGCGACATATTATGTCATGCTTACGCGTGCAGACGATGGGGTGACGCTGCCTACCTGCCCGATAGTGCCGACGGCAGCTAAGCCGGAACTGACGGCATATCCTGTGCAGACTGTCGTGACTATGGGGCAGAGAGTGAAGATAGCCGGTGTGGGCGAAAATGATGAGCTTACGGTGAGCGTGTGGGACGTTTCCGGGGTGTACTATTCGTCCGAAAGGGTGGACGACTTCAACAGCGAGGTCGATATGCCTCAGCATACGGGTGTCTATGTGCTTGTGATAGACGACGGTGCGGAGAAGCGCCATTTCAAGATTATCGTGAGATGAGGCCCGTGGGGCGGAACGTGGCATAAGGCTGGTTTGCCCCGGCCATCAGGACATCTGGGTATGGCGAGAGCCGGACAGCAGAATCACGGTTCTCCACGGATGGACACCTGATTTGAAGGATGGGTATAATGTGTACTGTTACGATGGTGTTTCTGATTTGCACGTTTTAGCGCGACTTTGGCGCAAAAATGCCGAACCGCTAAGGAGAGGATTGGGAGGAGATGGCTGAGAGCTAAGTAGATGATAACCGGATGCCTTATATTACAGTGAGTTACGGACAGGATGCGGACACACCGGGAATGGTTGCTTGGGAGTGGAATGTGTTTTTGACGCTGTTATAGTATGTGTGTAAGGAGAGGCCGGAGTGTAGGCGTGGGCGTTAGATCGGACTAACGTTAATGCTGCTACAATGGAGATGAGAACACTTTTAATTAACTATATCTACTAACAAATTAAATCTATGGTCTATGAAGAGTAACTATCTTATTAGAGCATTGCTGGCAGGCGCGTTTACGCTACTGTCAGTGTTCTCCGTTACGGCGCAAGGCTACGGCGTTGCGCTGGAGGAGAGTTTCGAGGGAGGTACGATACCCGCGAATTGGACCGTCTATAACGTGGACGGAGACCAAGACTGGGTTGTGACCGACTCGGAAGGGAGTGTGGCCATGGCAGCTGCGGAGGGCGACTATTGGGTAGCCCTGATGCATCCGGGGGATGTGCAGCTTGGTTATGTCACACAACTGCAAAGCCCGGTGCTTAAGCTCGACACGCTTGAGGACGCTGTGCTTATGTTTTCGTATATGCTTACGGAGTGGTCGGGCGATGTCGATTCGCTGCGTGTGCTGTACAGGAATAATGCGCCAGATGCTGAGTGGACGCAACTGAGGGTCTATACCGACGCTACGAACACGTGGCAGGAGGTCATGATAAGCCTTGGCCGTCCGGGCGCACAGTATCAGATAGCGTTTGAGGGTATAGATATGCTCGGCGGCGGCATTGCGATAGACAATGTACGCATACAGTCAGACCCATCGTGCGACGTGCCAAGCGGTTTCTCTCTTGTTGCAGTGGCGAACGACTCGGCGTGGATACAGTGGACAGACAACTGGAACGCGCTGGAGTATGCCGTCAAGGTGAGCAAGACCCCGCTCTCTGCGGATGAGCTCGAGAGCGAGGATAAGGAGGTGACTGAGAGCCTCGTGGCCGATACGACAGTGGCCGGATGGCCCAACCGAGGCATAGTGCTGCGCGATCTTGACAGGGCATCGGAGTTTTACATGTATGTCAACACAAGCTGCGTGAACGGTTCGATGAGCGGCTGGAGCGAGGCGTACAAGTTCTCGACGCTCGACATGATGGAACTGGAGTGGAAAGAGGATTTCAATGACTACTCGGGCTATTCAAATATGGTGCCGGCGAATTATGTCACAGCCACATCGTCGGGCATCAGCGATGTGCCGTTTGTTGATGCCGGCCTGTCAATGTACGGGTCCCGCTATCTGGCGAAGTATTCGCCCGACACGACACTGTGCCTTGTGTTCACATCGTACAACACGTATCAGTTCGGCGGGTCCTTTGTTTACCAGAACCCGCTGCCGGCGAACGAGTGGGCCTACATAGCTTTGCCGGAGATGGACAGGAGCGTGAAGATGAACGAGGTTCAGGTGTCGTTCTATGCAGGATGGTCAGATATGGGCGGCGAAGTGTCGAAGATACTTGTCGGCGTGATGGCGGATGTGAACGACAAGTCATCGTTCGAGGTCATCGACACAGTGGTAGTGCCGAACACGAGGGAGCTTTTCGAGTTCATTGTCTCTTTCGAGCATTATGAGGGTGACAATAGGTATATAGCCCTCATGTCGGACTTCGACCAGACGAACTCCATTGTGATAGACAACCTTGAAGTCAAGAAGATACCCGATCCGGCGAAACCGCGCGACCTTAAGATAGGCTACCCGTCATCAACTGCGGTGACAGTGGAATGGAGCGGCGATGCCGTTCGCGGCGCGACAAGCTATGAGATAGTGGTCAGCACGGAAGAGCTGACGGCGGCGGATCTTGCGAATATTTCAGTGGACGGGACTAAGATACTATCACACGAGACAGGATCGGCACTGCCGCTGAAAGCGACGGATAACATCGACCCGTGGACGGAAGGCTATGTCTACGCCCGCAACACAGGCGCGAAAGGCGCGGGAGAGTGGAGCGTGGCAAACAAGATACGCACACCGGGCAGCATCACCACGGAGCAACTGCCGTACACGTATGAATTTACTACCGAGGAGGATAATGTTTATTACCCATACGAGGAGAACAGCAATATGTATATGCTCACCGGGCTGATGATACACTCATCGACGGAGACGGCGGCGGCCATGCCGCGTGCGGGCAATACATACCAGCTGCCGTCAAGCCTGCCTTTCAACAGTACGTCCAACGGCCTCCTGACGCTGTCCGTAGACGACCTCATAGGCGGAGGTAAGGACTACGGCTGCGTGGTATTCCCGGAGGTGGACAATCTGAGCAACAAGGTCATCAGTTTCTGGGCGACAGGCGGCAGTACTGATGCCGGAACGCAAGGCGAAGGACCTGAGGACTCGACCAACTTCGTGGTGGGATATATGACCGACGCTAACGACATGAACACGTTCGTCCCTGTCGATACGATAGAGACCAAGAGCAGCAGGCTCTTCTGGAGAGACTACGGCGGCGGCACCATACACAACAACAAGGACTGGGCACGCTACTGGGTCTATTTCGACAACGTGCCGAGTAGCGCAAAGTTCATAGCGTTCAAGGCTGCATACGACAGGGCATCGTATTCATATACTTCGATACGTGCCTCGATGACCAAGAACGAGAACTATATAGACAATGTTACCGTGGCAAATATCGGGGACTACCGTATGCCTGACCCCGACAAGTTTGAGGTGGACAATTCGGCCGGGACGACCGTTAAGGTAAGCTGGCCGGGTGAAGGCAATACCGAATGGGAGGTCAAAGTCTGGGATGCCAACAATTATGTAGACTACCAGACAATAGAGACATCGGAAGCCCAGTTCATCGAGGGTGTCACAATAGACGGCAGCTCGTTCACTGTCACAGGCCTTGAGCCGAACGGCTACAAATACCGTTACTCAGTCAAGCCGGCAGGCGGTGAGTGGCTGTTCCCGCTGGAGTTCGAGACAGGCTGTACAGGCGGCAGGGCATTGCCGTATACGGAGGGCTTCGACAATTATCTGCTGGAGACACGCCCGTATTTCTCTCCGTCATGCCTCTCGTCGAACCTCGTGTACCACATAGAGGGCGACTATGACCGCTACTATCTGCCGTACATCGCGATAGAGCGCGCATACAACAACAGCGCAAGCTCGCTGAAGATGGGCCGCGGGACATACGTGGCATTCCCGGAGCTTGAGAACAAGAACATCGCGGAGCTTTCATTGAGAATGTTCGTAAGGCCGGACGAGGCAGACTCCATACTTGTCGGAGTCATGAGCAATCCGGATGACCTGAGCACATTCAGGACAATCAAAGGCGTGTATGTCAGAGATGCGGAGGTGTGGAGCGAAGTCGTAGCCGACCTGTCGGCTTATACA
Source organism: Candidatus Aphodosoma intestinipullorum (assembly GCA_017694515.1). Taxonomy (GTDB): domain Bacteria; phylum Bacteroidota; class Bacteroidia; order Bacteroidales; family Paludibacteraceae; genus Aphodosoma; species Aphodosoma intestinipullorum. Next base: position 6,022 of record JADIMV010000155.1, on the reverse strand, counting down.
GCGTCGGGTAATGGCGCGACAGACCGGATAGCCATCTACACACCGAGAGACATCGAGTGGTTTGTGGACAGCGTAGTCATAGACCTGTCAGACCCGTGTCCGAAGGTTTCATACCCGACATTAGTGTCAGTCACAGACAATTCGGCGACCGTCACATGGACACGCGGCGGCGACGAGAGCGCATGGCAGGTGCTGATGACGGACTCTCTCCTGACAAGTGAGGATGAATGGTCAGAACTGATGAACAACGGGACGATAGAGAATGTCAATGCATTCCCGAATGCAAACGTGACGACCGACACGTTCACTGTGACAGGCCTTAAAGACAACACGGAGTATTATTTCTATGTACGCTCCAAATGCGGCGAGGGCACATACGGCAAATGGGCCAACGACTACGGCACATGCCGCACAATGTGCGTCCCGACCGTGACCGGCGAGGATGGCATACAGACGTTCGACGACATCTATTGCTGGACAGTTGGCAACCTGAACAATGACGGTACGGCTGCACCATCACTTACAAGCGGCGGTCATGAAGGAAAAGGACTGAAGTTCGACAACGCGGCCAGCGGAGCAGGACTTTACGCCATATCGCCCATGTTCGAGATAGAAGAAGGCAAGGATATCACATTCATAGAGGTAAGGTTCTGGGGTAAGGGCGCGACAGGCACGAAACTCCGTGTTGGTGTGCGCACAGCGACAGCAGATCCGGACACATGGCGTGAGATATATGTAGTCGAGGGTACAGGCAGTTGGACTGAATATACAGTCAGCTTCGACAGATATACCGGAGACAACAACGGCGACATGGGCCGCCTCGTCGAGTTCCGCTCAACGGGCTTCGATTTCGACAATAACTTCATGATAGACGATGTAGCGTTCCACTACATATCCGACTGCCCGTCAGCCGTAGGATTGACAGTGGAAGAGGTCGGCGGCACGGAGGCAACCATCTCATGGACACGCGGCGCAGCTCCGTTCACCATCTGGGTGTCGACAAGCGCACTCGATGAGGAGACGCTGAACGGCGAGAAGCCCGAAGGCGTGCTGGAGTTCACGTCAAAGGAGGATATGTCGATAGAGCTTACCGGCTTGGAGGCGAACACGAGCTACTATGCATACGTACTGGCATCTTGCCCGAAGGGCAACGACAAGAGCGAGTGGTCAAGCGCAGCGATGTTCACGACTACCTGTCCGGAGTATGTGAAAGTGCCGTTTGCTGACGCGATAAACAGCTATGAGGAGGGTTCGCTCCCGGAATGCTGGTACGGCTATGCGGTTGCAAGAATGGCATACTTGGAGAATCCGCCGGCAGTGGCAAGCGCATGGGATGCGGACAACTACAGCCAGCCAACTATGGGCGGACGTTCGATATTAGTGTTCGCGGACAACGCGACGCAGGGTTATCTCGCTCTGCCGCGCTTCGCAAGAGAGGATGGCGTCACCGACCTGAAAGGCCTGACATTGGCATTCGATGCGACAGGAACATATTTCATGGATGCGACAGGAGAGCCACGTTCAGTCATAGTCGGTATCTGTACGGACAACACATCGAAAGAGTCAGTGACGGGCATGACACCGATAGACACAGTGACAGTGTACGGCACGACGCATAGGTGCTTCATCAACTTCGACGATTATGACTACAACGGCGAATACATAGTCCTGACAACAAGTTATGAACTGAATCTCAGGATGGTAGGCGGAGCATCATATCTGGGAGGTTTCTTCTTGAGCAACATCGAGGTATATGAGACCCCGTCATGTCCGAAACCCGAGGAGTTTGCCCTGACCGGGGTGACAGACAACAGCATAGCCCTGAAGTTCCGCGAGATAGCATCGGCTACGGAGTGGAACGTCAAGTATGTCGAGGTAGGGACAGAGGATACAGTAATGGCGAAAGTGAACCAGACAGACACGCTCAAGAACCTCGTGCAGGCAACGACATACGAGATTTATGTACAGTCGGTATGCAGCGAGGAGGATCAGAGCACGTGGGCAGGCCCGCTGACGGCCACGACCCTCTCCACACCGCTGACAATGGATGAACTGCCATACGACTTCGGCTTCGAGAATACGGACGACAACAAGCTCTGGCTACCGCTGACGACAGAAGGCGCGGCCGGCTGGGTAATCGGTACAGGCGCGGCCGAAGAGGGCACTAACGGCCTGTATATCTCAACGGACGGCGAAGAGCCGGGCTATGATGCCGGGAAAGAGGCGTACGCATGGATTTACAGGACGATAGAGTTTACAGAAGGCACGTACGTGTTCGAATATGACTGGAGAGCAGTCGGCGAGACGAATGAGGATTACATCCGCGTCGGTCTGATACCCGACAGCTATACACCGGAGGCCGGGACTGCCAACATAGGCGGCGACGAACTCGGCTGTACCGAGGAAAAGACCCCGTCATACTGGATACCGCTCGAAGGAGTAGACGAGAGCAGCGCACAGCGTTATCAGCTGAACGGCAGCAGCGACTGGGCGCACAACGAAGTGGAGTACTACATGAGCGCACGCGAGGCAGGGCTCTACAAACTCGTAATCTTCTGGAGAAACAACGACGAGGGCGGCGACAACGCTGCACTCGGAGCTGCAATAGACAATCTGTCAATCAAGGTGAAAGCTTGTGTGCCGCCTACTGAGATGGCGGTGAAGGCGGTGTATGACTCACTGATAACAGTCGAGTGGAACGACCTGACAGGCATGACTGAGGGCTGGGAGGTCTACTACACCACTGATATGGAGACCGCAGTTCCGCCGACTGAGGATGTAGAGTATATCACAGTGCTGAAAGAGCAGGGGCCGACCTGCACTATTGAGAAGCTGCTGCCGGAGACGGAATACCGCATCTTCGTGCGTGCACTCTGCACGGAAGAGGACGGCAACAACAGCAGCTGGAGCAATCCGATAGATGTCATGACCGCCTGTCAGGCCATGGAGCCGAACGGCGAGCGTCACGAGGACGACGGCATTGTCGTAGACCAGACGGGTATGTTCGTATGGACATTCAATATGGTAGACGGCCAAGCAGAGCTGGAGGAGAATATCATATTGCCAAGCACCTGCTTCAGTGTGGGCGGCGAGGCTTATGATGCAAGAGGCGTGCAGGGCGATATCTGGTTCTCAGCACCGTACATCAAGTATAACACAGCCAGCACGATATACAGCCTCGATGACGGCGGTGACGGTGTGCTGGTTATGAACTATGACGCAGCAAGCGATGCGGGCAACTATGTGGCCTTCCCGCTGATGGAGACGGACTTCGACACGATGCAGGTAAGCTTCTGGATGCGCTGCGGATACAATATGGCATTGGGATGGCAGAATTATGCAACAAGCACTTATGCCCATGCGGTAGAGGTCGGCACAATGAGCAATCCGGACGAGCCATCGACGTTCGAACTCCTTGAGACTATAGTATATCCGGAGAACGGACAGGAGTGGATACAGTACTTTGTGAACCTCGCGGGAGCAGAGGGCAAGTATCTTGCCCTGAGAAACCCGGAAGGCTCAAACTACAACCGAGTGTTCGTCGATGACGTGGTGGTAGGCCCGGCGGTGGCATGCTTCGCTCCGAAGAACCTGACTGCCGACGTAAGCTATGAGAGCGTCAGGGTGTCGTTCAGCCATACGGAAGGCACGCTGTGGGAGGCTGTGGTTACCGATGCAGCAGACGGCGCGGACACGATAGTGAAGCCGACGGAAATCACTACTGCGGAGAACGCCCTGATAGAGGGTCTCGAGCCTAACACGAGCTACAGGGTCTACGTAAGGCAGATATGCGACCCGGAGGCCGAGGACGGCAAGTCCGAGTGGTCAGAGCCTGTGACAATCACGACGAAGGTGGGCGTGCGCTTCACCGAGGAGTTCTCCGCAGAGACCGCTCCGGCCAACTGGATAATCAACGACAATGCCGACTGGAATCCTGTTGCCGGCGACGCATACAGAGGTATGGGTGTAATAGGATGTACTGTCGGTGACCCGAACATTGCAGAGCTTATATCAGGTGTGGTAGGCGCAGGCAATGGAGGCGGCAATATCTGGATATATGAGGATTGCGGCTACGGACTTGAGGGTATGCACGCGACAGTCGAGCTGGCCGACGAGGTACAGGCATGGCTTGCAACTCCGGTCATCGACCTGAGAGAGTTCGGGGAGGGCGACAGCCTGCAGCTGACGTTCGACCTCGCGCTCACGCAGAGAGACAACGGAAGCGCAATCAGCGACCTCCAGAAAGGCATGACCGACAAGGCGTTTGCCGTGGCAATCTCGGCTGACGAGGGCAAGCAGTACACATACTGCGAGGATGACGCTACCATCTGGGGCAACGGCATCCCGCAGATAGTGAACCTGCCGGCAGACTATGCACTCGACGAGATATCCAATACCGGCGAGCAGGTAAGGATAGACCTGAGCAAGTATGCGGGCAAGCAGATCAAGATAGCGTTCTTCGCACAGAGCTATGACCTCGCGGCGCAGGCTTCGTACAAGCTGCATCTGGACAACGTTCAGGTGAACCAGTTCATCAACAGCGAGCAGAGAGGCCAGATATGCGAAGGAGAGACGTATGTAGGCGAGAACGGGTTCACTCTCCCGTCATCGGCATTCACGCCGGGCGAGGAGAACAATCTGTACATCATCCGCAGATCGACGACAGAAGTGCCCGACACGAACTACAGCGTGAATGTAATGGTGAACGCAAGGCTTACCCAGATAGAGGATGTCACCATCTGCGAGGGTGAGGAGACGACCATTGACGGTATACCGGCATACAAGGCCGGACTGTTCAAGAAGAAAGGCCTGACATCGACGACCAACGGCTGCGACTCGATATTTGCCATACGAGTAGCAGTGCTGCCGAATGTGGAGTCGGCATTCACAGACTCGATGTGCAGCGGCGTACCATACGAGTGGACAAAGGCTGATACGGTCATCAATGAGGGCGGCGTGTTCACGCACGTGTTCAGATCGAGCAACGGATGTGACTCGACAGTGACGCTGACCCTCATAGAGATGAAGTCTGTCACAGTGGACTGGGGCGACACGACGGTATGTTACGGGGGTTCGGTTGTAATCAACGGAGTAGAGTACCGCGAGGCAGGTCCGAATACGGTACGCCTGTCGACAGATAACGGCTGCGATTCCGTAATCAACTTCAACCTCATCGTACTGCCTGAGTTCAGGTCACAAGTGGATACGGCAATATGTAAGGGTTCTACCTATTCGGACAAAATCTTCGGCGAACTGACGGAGAGCATGTACACGACAGTGACTGCGAAGAGCAGCCACGGTTGCGACTCGACTGTGACGCTGCACCTTGCAGTGATAGACGACGGTTTCGCAGAGGACTGGACGATAGAGATAGAGAAGTCGGATCTGCCGTACACGGTGTTCGGTCATGAGTTCCCGGCAACACTGCCGGAAGGCACGTACACGGAGGTGATTACCGTGTCGGCCGACGGCTGTGAGGGTACTATCAACCTGACACTCAAAGTGGGCAAGGAGAGCGGCAACAACACGACATACACTATAGGCGACATGATTCTCGCACCGAACCCGGTTAAGGCGGGCGAGAGCGTGGAGGTATATCTCGACCTTACGGACGAGGAGCGCGAGGGCCTGACGGTACGCGTGTACAACAATGTCGGCGCATTGATACAGTCGTTCCGCCCGGAGGGCGATCCGATAACTATCGACGGACTGAATGTATCGGGCGTTTACCTTGTGCGTGTGGATGACGGCAAGGGACGCATATATCAAGGCAAGATTATCGTTAAGTGACGATGACGGAAAGCTGAGGTTTGAGCCTATGTCGGTTCAGGCCGGAGACCGGGAGAGAAATCTCCCGGTCTTTTTTGTTATGTGAGTGGGGGAAGGCTGAGGATGATAAACCCAAAACGGACATTAGAACGTTTTGAGGACTTTTAGAAAGCCAGTTTTTCACCACGCATCCTTTTGATACGCAATAGAGGATTTTGAGTTTTGCAGAGATCCCGTTCTTACTAAACTATTT
>JADIMV010000154.1 GCA_017694515.1 Candidatus Aphodosoma intestinipullorum | reverse complement strand
ATAACTTGAGGGTCTCGTGGGCTCGGAGATGTGTATAAGAGACAGCTACAATAACCAGATTTTTATCCATAAATCTTTGATATGTGTGCTGTGAAGCAGGCTTGTCCGTTATGGCCGTCCGACCTTTTGCGGGTATCGGGCATATATGGGTTTGTGTCAAAAATCTACCCTTACGGTTTTCGCGGCGCAAAGTAACAAAAACTTTTCCTTTCGCACCAAATTTCGTGGTTTTGATTGTGCTTTTTTAGAAACAGTTTTGATTTTACCGTCTATATGGATTGAGATGCACCGTTGAGACATATTCTGTTCTCGTGACCGCAGTAATAGCGGGCTATTTCAAGGGCAAGAGGGCAGAATATGGCCGGCAGGGCGCACAATCCATAGACGAAAACCTGTTATTTTCATTATAAGAGGGGGCTGTAAACTGTGTTTGTGGAAAATCAAAACAGTTTCTTGGTATTTTGCCCGCTATTCTTGTGCAATGCCAAGGCGTTGTGGTTCCGGGAGCTAAAGCGCGGCGATGTGTTCCGCCGTTATGGGGGCATTCAGGAAGATGGAGGCGGACGACTGGAATTTCTCGGCGTTCTCCGTGGTGAAGAAACGTACCGTTCCTTCTTTCGTGCATGATGTCTCTATTTCCGTGTGGCGGCGTAGGTAGTCGGCAAGGCTTTCTGCCACTATCTCTCCTTGTGTCACTATGTTTACTTCCTGCGGGGCATAGCGGCGTATCTTTTCGATGAGCAGCGGGTAGTGCGTGCAGCCTAATATTATGGTGTCGATGCGGCTGTCCTTCGCGAAGAGCGCGTCGGTGTATTTTCTCACGAAATAGTCTGCTCCCGCGCTGTGGTGTTCGTTGTTCTCGATGAGCGGCACCCACATGGGGCACGCCTGCCCGATGACCTTGATGTCGGGAAAGAGCTTTTCGGTCTCCATCGGGTATGACTGCGATTGTATTGTGCCGTCCGTGGCGAGCAGCCCCACGACGCGCGTCCGTGTGAGCGAGCCTATTGCCTCGACTGTCGGGCGTATCACGCCGAGAACGCGCAGCCCCTCCCGCATGTGCGGCAGGTCTGTCTGCTGTATCGTGCGCAATGCCTTGGCCGAAGCCGTGTTGCACGCGAGTATCACCAACCGGCACTCCATGGAGAAAAGCCTTTTCACGCATTCGAGAGTATATTGGTAAACCACCTCGAACGAGCGTGTCCCGTATGGGGTGCGGGCGTTGTCCCCCAGGTAGATATAGTCATATTGGGGCAGCCTGTCCCTTATTTTGCTGAGGATTGTCAGACCTCCGTAGCCGGAGTCGAATATGCCTATCTTCATGGTTTCAGTCCGAGTGCTGATATGACATACGGCGTGAGGTCTATGCAGTCTGCCGATGTGTAGAGCGGTGTCGATGCGTCAAACAGTATTGTTATCTCCTGCTCTTCAGCGGTTTGCCTTATTGCGTTGTCCAGACGCTCATTGAGAGGGCCGTAGGCTTCCGCCCGGTATTGTTCCAGGGCTTTCAGGTAGCTCTCCCTGTACTTCTGTATGCGCTTTTCCATCTCGGTTATCTCTGCCTGATGGGCGAGCCGTATGGTCTCGTTCAGGTTACGGTCTTTCTCGATGTAGGCCTTTACTTTTTTGTTGTAGTTGCGCACCATCACGTCATACTCCTCCTTGTATTCCTGTTCGAGGCTTGTCAGTTCGCGCCCTATGCGCTCTGTCTCTGGCATAAGCTTCAGCACGCTGTCGCGGGCTATGTAGCCTATTCGCACTATCTGTGGCAAACCTTGTGCGGCTGTCACGGTTGGTTCGGTTGTCGTGACGGTCGTGCTGTCTGTCGTGGCTTGGAGTGTTGCCGCAACAAGCAGTGCGAGCACTGTCATTATGCAGGTCTTCATATCGTCGGATTATATCTAAACTATGAGAGGCAACCGCACATTACTGCCGGATGCCTCTCTGTTGGTTTCTTGATGCGGTATGACCGTGTATGTTATTGGAGAATACCGAGTTCTTTTTTTACCATTGACGTTACATCGACAGCCTTGTCGCTCTTGTAGACCACGCCGCCTGACGCAAGGTCGAATACAAAATAGAGGTTGTTCTTCTTTGCAACGGCATCGATGGCGGCCAGCAGCTTCTCCCTGAGCGGCTCGATGAGCTTCATTTGCTGAGCCTGAGCGTCCTGCGCCATGGTCTGCTGTGTCGTCTGGTAGCGGGAGTACATGCTGTTCAGTTCGTCCTCAGTGGCCTTGCGTATGGACTCTGTGAGGGTCTCCCTCTCCTGCTCGTATTTTGTGGCCTTGGTCTGTATCTCGTTGGCCATCTGTTCGAGGTATTTCTGGTTCTTCTCGTTGAGTTCGGCTATCTGTTTCTCCACGTCGCTCACTTCGGGCATCAGCATCATCACCTCATTCGAGTTGATATAGCCCATTTTCACCTCCTGCGCCTTTGCGAAGAACGGGAGAAACGCGATTGTCAGAATCAATGCGATTTTTCTTGTCATAGTTATAGTGTCGTTTGTCTGTTGGTTATTACATATTGAATTAATCCGAGGCAAAGTTAGCCATATTATTTTGAATAGCCAAGCTTTTCGAGAAGGTCGTCGCTCACATCCAGCTTAGGCGCGGCGTAGATGAGGTTCGAGCTTGATGCCTTGTCGAGTATCATCTGATAGCCCTCTGTGTTGCATAGCTCTTGGATAGCGTTGTATATCTCGTCCTGGATTGGTTTGACGAGGCTCTCGCGTTTCTTGAACAACTCGCCTTCCGGCCCGAAATATTTGCGCTTCAGCTCTTCAGCCTCCTTTTCCTTGGCGACTATATCCTCCTCATATTTCTTTTTCATCTCGTCCGAGAGCAGCGGCAGCTCCGTCTGGTAGTTCTTGTACATGGTCTGGGCCTCTATGAGCAGTGCCTCCACCTCTTTCTGCCATTTCGATGACAACTGCGACAGCTGTTCGTTGGCCGTCTCGTATGCCGGTATCGCGCTCATCACATAGTCCATGTCCACCAGCGCGAACTTCTGTGCCTTGGCGCACAGCGTCATCGCCAGCAGTGCGCACGCTAAAACAATAGCCTTTTTCATAGTCGTATGTATTATAGGTTTATAACTTCATTGTCGTTCTATACCGTCACTTTGACTTCCCTTCGTCCCATCTGGTTTAATTGCTTCTTCGCCTTTCCCGCCGGTATTAGAACTCTTGTCCGAGGACGAATGTGAACTTGCTTCCGCCTATGCCGCCGCCCTGATTGTCTTGGTCGAATCCGTATCCCCAGTCTATGCCGAGCAGGCCGAACATAGGCAGATAGACGCGCACGCCCACTCCCGCAGCCCTTTTCAGGTCGAACGGGTTGAACTGTTTGAAGTCGCTCCAGCAGTTGCCGGCCTCGAGGAATGCGAGTGCCCAGATGTTGGTCGACTGGTTGAGCAGCAGCGGGTAACGCAGCTCAAGCGTCAGTTTGGTATATATGTTTCCGTTGTAACCCACCGTGCCGTACTGCTCTGACATCGGGGTGAGCGATGCGGTCTGGTAGCCGCGCAGGCCGATGGTCTCCGAGCCTATGCCGCCGTAGGAGCTCATGCCGTCGCCTCCCACCTGGAACTTTCCGAACGGCGAACGCTTGTATTTGTTGTAATAGCCGAGGAAACCGTACTCCACGCGGGTCATGAGCACGAGCTTGTCGTCTTTCGTCAGCGGGGTGAACAGCTTGGCGTTGAACTTCCATTTGTGGTACTCCACCCACTTCATCCTTAGTGCGTCGGAGGCTTTCGAGTAGTCTATCCCGTCCACAAGCGAATAGGGGAACGTTGCGCTCACTGACAGCGATATTGAGGAGCCACGGCGCGTATAGATGGGGTTGTCTATGGAGTTGCGCGCCAGATTGAGCGAAAGCGACAGATCGTTGGCCACTCCGGTCTCGAAGCCGTAGTAGATGCTGTACCAGTTCTTTATGTCATACCGCTGGTACGACAGCTCTCCGTAGAGGGTGAAATAGTCGTCCGGCCATTTCAGCCTTGTACCCATGCCGATGGCCGCGCCGAAAGTCCTCGCGTATGTGTTCGGGTCATATTCGGCATCCCACCATGCGTTGTTCCCGTAGTAGTTATTGTAATTATACCCGTACCCGTAGTAATTGTAATAGTTGTAATAGTAGTTGTTGTACGCGCTGTTGAGAGCGTCGCGGTATCTGTCCGAAATACCGGTCTGTATGGAGTAGAAGAGCGACACGGAGAAGCTGTTAGGCCGCTTGCCGCCGAACCACGGGTCGAAGAACGATATGCTGTAGTTCTGGTAATACACGCCGTTGGTCTGCGCCCTGATGCTGAGGGTCTGCCCCTCGCCCTGCGGCACTATGCGGTACATCTTCGGCTTGAAGATGTTCTGTATGGCGAAGTTGGTGAATTTCAGACCGAGTGAAAGCACCACGCCTGCGCCGCCGTAGCCTGCCGAGAACTCCACTTGGTCGCTTGTCTTTGTCTCGAGGTTGTAGACTATGTCCACCGTCCCGCTCTCGTAGTCGGGCAGTATATCGACACCGGTGTATATCTTCTCCTCGTCGAACTGTTGCAGCTGTGCCAGCTCACGCAGCGTGCGTATCAGGTCTCCCTGGCTGTAAAGTGCGCCCGGCTTGGTGCGCATCTCGCGGCGCACCACGTGTTCGTACAGTCGGTCGTTGCCGTTGATTACCACGTTGTTGATGGTCGCCTGCTTTCCTTCGAACAGGCGCATCTCTATGTCTATCGAGTCCCCTTCGAAGCCTATCTCCACAGGGTCGAGGTTCATGAACAGATAGCCGTTGTCCTTGTAGAGGGCCGACACTGCGTCCGGATCTTCATAGAGCCTCTTGTTCAGCTGCTTGAGGTTGTACACCTCCCCTTTCTCTATGTTGAGCACACTGTTGAGGTATTCGCTCGGATATACCGTATTGCCCACCCATGTGACATCTCCGAAGTAATACTTTTTTCCCTCGTCCACAGTCAGGTAGACATCCACCTTACCCTCCTCGTAGGGCGCGATGCTGTCGTAGACGATTTCCGCGTCGCGGTAGCCTATCTCGTTGTACTTCTCGATGAGCAGTTTCTTGTCGTTCTCGAACTCCTTGTCGACGAACTTCTTCGTGCGGAATATGTTGAGTATGTTCTTGGCGCGGTTGGTTTTCTTCATCGCCCAGTCTATCTGCCTGAGGGTAAGGGCGTTGTTTCCAGTTACATAGATTTCGTGAACCTTTACCTTGGCGCGTTTGTCCACATTGATGTCCACCACTACCGCCCCTGCTATCTTCGGGTCCGGCTTCTGGTATATGTATATGTCCGCATTGCGGAAACCCTTGTCGGACAGATATTTGCGTATGGCTATCTTGGAGCGGTCTATGCCGTCGGCGTTGAGCTGCTCGTTTTTCTGTATCTCAATGGTCTCTTCGAGGTCTTCTATCTCGCCCCTCCTGAGCCCGTAGAAGTTCACCTCCGACACACGCGGCAGCTGCTTGAGCGCGATGGTAATCCAGATGCTGTCGTTGCGCGTCTTGTCCATCAGCACCTGTACGTCGGAGAACGACTTCTGTTTCCAGAAACGGGTGACGACATCGGAAATCTCCTTGCCCGGTATCTGTATCTTCTGTCCTACGGAGAGACCCGAGAAGTTGATGAGCATGAAGTCCTCGTAAGTCTCTGCGCCGGTGATTTTTATGTCTGCTATGGTGTATGTCCTGACGGGCATCGTGTAGTCCACGATGAAACGCTCCTCGTCGTCCTGCGCGTATGCGGGTGCGACGCAGGCTATGAGTGCCGTGAGTATGAGAGAATAGACAGTCTTTCTATAAGTCATATTATCTGTTCGCTTGTCTTGCCGAAACGGCGTTCCCTGCTCTGGTAGTCCACTATCGCCTTGTACAGGTCCTCCTCCTTGAAGTCGGGCCACAGTGTCTCCGTGAAATAGAGTTCGGAGTAGGCTATCTGCCACAGCAGGAAGTTGCTTATGCGTATCTCCCCGCTTGTGCGTATCAGCAGATCCGGGTCAGGAATATTTTTGGTTGTCAGATAGTTGCCTATGGTCTTCTCTGTGATTGTCTCCGGGTCGAGCGTCCCGTTTTTCACGTCCGCGCCCATCTGTCTCGCGGCTTCGGTCAGTTCCCAGCGCGAGGAGTAGCTGAGCGCGAGGATGAGCGTGAGGCCCGTGTTGGCGGCTGTCTCGTCAGTGCAGTCGCGCAGTCTCCGCTGTGCGTTGGCCGGCATACGGGCCGTGTCGCCTATGGTCATGAAGCGTATGTTGTTCTTGTGGAACGTGGGGGTCTCCTTCTCTATGTTGTCCACCAGCAGTTCCATCAGCCCGTCCACTTCGTCCTGCGGCCTGTCCCAGTTTTCTGTCGAGAACGTGTACAGGGTGAGGTATTTCACTCCGAGCGCAGTGGCCGCCTCGGTAATCTTGCGCACGGACTCCACGCCGTTGTAGTGGCCGTACAGCCTCTCCTTGCCGTGCCTTTTGGCCCAGCGTCCGTTGCCGTCCATGATTATCGCTATATGCTGCGGCAGCCTCTCCCTGTTTATCTGTTCTTTCAGACTTGACATATCTTTGAAAACTCTTTTCTCGTTTAAGGTTTGGGAAGGCCTCCCTTGGCTTTCCCCGCTAAAATTTCACCCGCCCGTCCCTGCACGGGGTGCATATCTTCGCGAAATTGAACCCGAAGAAGACTTTGAGCGTCGAGTTCCAGTCGCGGTTGTTCCAGAAGCCTTTGTTGAGGCCGATAGGGTCGTCCACATAGTCGAACCCGTCGTTCAGCACCTTGGCCACAGTCCACATCGCCCCCATCGTGAGGCGGTCGGAGAGCTTTATCTTGACACCTATCCCCATAGGCACTTCCGGCACGACGAGGCCGTTGAAATAGACCATGCCGATGCCCGCATAGACGTATGGCGTGGCCCATGTGGAGTTCGCCTCGAAATACTTCGCGCCGAAGTTGAAGAAGTTGAACTCCCCCAACGCCTCCAGTGTGAAGAACTGCGTGCGGCGGTATTGTCCGTCCACTCTCCCTACGCCGGACCATCCCCCCTCGAAATTGGCGGTGACCGCGTAATGGCCGTTTATCTTGTACTTTATATATGCCCCGGCAGCCGGTTCCATCCATCGGAACAGGATGCCGTTCACGTCGCCGAGACTGAAGCCGCCGCCGCCGCTGATGCCGACTTCGGCATAGTATGTGTCCTGCCCCCGGAGCGCGGGGGCGGCTGCGATTGTCAGAAACAGTACGATGCCTGTGAGGCGTATGTGTTTGCGCAATAATCTTGTCATACCGGAATATAAACGTACTGCCTCCGAAAAAATTGCGGCAGAGTAGGCTAAACTTAAAGTTGGCTACGCTATGCCGGAGCGCAAAGTTACGTATTTTCTTGCTATGTCATCTGCTTTTGTCGCTCAGCTCTCCGATTTTACGAAAAAATAACTAAGAAACTGTTTCGCTTTTATCGCCTGTATGGGTTGCGTTGCCCCCCTCTCTCCGCTTCTCACGATGTAAAAATAGGTTAAAAACACGTACTCTCGAGCCGACTCCTCCTAAGGCTCTCCTTAATCTCCGGCTGGCTCAGCCGCTTCGTCCGCCTCCTTTTTTCTCTGTGTAATGCTCTCATAACCAATGACAAATACTCCTCGTTCCCGCACATAATGTCAGAAAAATGAAAAATGTGCGGCGGCGGCTTGTATATGACGGAATTATTTCTTATCTTTGTTCCGTATCCTGCGCTTATTGCGGGCAGGTCTCTCTTGTCGGAAACTGAGGCGCAGGAGTTTATCACTATGGCAACGCGCAACTACATATCCCAATGCGGCACACTTGTTGGTAGTGTTGCGGCAACTTCCTGTAAATCAATAATATATACGGGGGGGGGGGGTAGTTGTACATATAGTATAAGCGACAACTGCACAACAGATACGAAAGCCGTACCGGGCAATGCTCCGGTGCGGCTTTTTTCGTGCGTATATACCAGATTTATTAATTCCTAAACTATAACGCTATGAGACAGTTTTACCTTAGACTCAGAGTTATGGCCATGACACTCATGCTCATGGCCGCGCTGCCACTCGCGGCGCAGACATATTGGGACGGCACTGCCTCCCGGGACTGGACAGGAACGGGTTCGGAGGACGACCCGTATATCATCACTACCCCGCAGCAGCTGGCCGGACTGGCTGAGGCCGTGAACGGCGGGTGTGATTTCAGGGATGAGTATATCAAGTTGGGCGCAGACCTCTATATGAGCGACCCGGCGGCGGAGCATGAGGAGCGGCCGCAGTGGACACCGATAGGCGGAGTGAATGTGGAGGACCAGACGGGCGACGGGGGCGGCTACCGCCACGACACCCTCCGCTTCTGCGGCACATTCGATGGTGACGGGCATACGGTTTACAATGTTTATCACTCCACGCTGCCGGACCTTACGGATTGGGATGACCCGTTCGGCAGCGGGATTCTCGACGTGTCGGGCTGGTACAGGGGTTTCTTCGGATGGATAGAGGAGGCCACTGTCAAGAACCTGCACCTTGCAAATGTAAACATAGTGGGCGCGGCCACAGTGGGCGGTCTTGTGATGGTGAGCAAGAACAGCACAATCACCGGCTGCTCGGTGTCGGGCGTTGTGGGCAGCCTTAATGACGAAGTTGGAGGTGCATCGGGCGGCCTTGTCGCAAACAACCAAGGCGGCACGATAGAGAACTGCACATCGTCGGCCAATGTGAAGGGCATACGCGGTGTGGGATGTCTTGTGGGCTATAACAGCGGCACGATACGCGGCTGCCACGCGACGGGCGATGCGCACGGTGTGCAGTACTATGTGGGCGGTCTTGTCGGCAGCAATTTAGAAGGGGGACTTATAGAGCACTGCTCCTCGGCGGGCGAGGTGAAGAAGGACTATTACCAGTACGCGATAGAGGACTGCGCCGGCTTTGTAGGTCAGAATGTGGGCACGATACGCGAGTGTACCTCATCGGCCAATGTCATCAGCTCACAGGACGGCGCGGGCTTCTGCGGGGTGAACGGCGGACGCATAGAGTCGTGCTATGCCACGGGCGATGTGACAGTCAGCCGATTTGGCTGCAAGGCCGCCACATTCGTGGGTGCGAACGGACGAAGTGCGCAGCAGGCTCTTGACCCTGTGCCATACGAGGGCATCATCATAAACTGCTTCGCCACGGGGAAATGCACCAACACGGGCGAGGGAGCACTTCACGCCTTCATGTCTAACTTCCAGAGCCGTAACAACCGGGAGACGCTTACCGTCTTCTGCAGTACAAACAAGGAGAACTACACCACATACGGGACTAACATAGGCGGCGCGCTGCTCCGCACTACTGCCGGAATGCAGAGCCAGGAGTTCGTGGACACGCTCAACAAGATGGCGGCGGTGGCAGGCACAAGCCTATGGGAGTGGCGCGAGGACAACTACCCTCTGCCGACAGGCGTGAAAGCAGACATAACCTCCTGCTTCTCCGGCGGTGGCAGCGGCACAAAGGACGACCCCTTCCGCATCCGCACGAAACAGGACCTGGAGTGGGTGAGCGCACTGACTAACTTAGGATGGAGGTTCGACAATCAGTATATCCTCCTCGAAAACGACATAGAACTCAACGCTCCGTTCGAGGAGTGGGGCACGACAGCACCTACGCTGTGGCAGCCGATAGGCAGGAGTGTGTCTGAGAAGACACTGAGTAGTTCCGCAGAGTTCGAGTATGAGTTCCGTGGGACGTTCGACGGCGGCTTCCACTCTGTCCGCAATATGTACCTGAACGACGTGACGGGCGAGACCCCGCAGGGCTTCTTCGGCATCATAAACGGCGCGACCGTAAAGAACCTGAGCGTGGAGGGGGCATGGATAAAGGCGCAAGGCTCGACCGGCATACTCGTCGGGAAATCGACACGCTACTGTATGCCGACGAACATCCTGCAATGCCACACTTCCGGCACAGCCGAAGGCTCGTGGGCGGCAGGCGGCATCATAGGCGACATATCGTTAGACGGAAACACCAACATCATAAACTGCTCATCGGCAGCTGCACTCGTACCCGGCGAGGGCGGGGCGCACATGGTAGTAGGTAACCAGAACTACGTAGGCGGCACGACATACAGCAACGACACTGTGGCGAACTACTTCTTTACCGGCCGCATGGAGGGCGAAGACCCCGGAAGTTTCTTCGGCAAGGAGATAAGCATCAACTGCTACTACGATATGGAGAAATGGGTGCGGCCTGACAAATGGACAGGCATAGAAACTTATGGGCGCACCACTGAGTATCTACAGAGCAAGGAGTTCGCCAATGTGTTTAACTACTATGTGGCGCAGTACAATGAGCGGCACGCGGACAGCCCGCTGCACTACTGGCAGGTGAACACTGACGACTATCCCAGCCTCACGGTGACAGAGCCGCCGCACACGGTGACATACGTCACGGGCGGCGAGTACTATACCCCGCAGCCCGTTTTGGACGACAGCCGGATAGTGCCGCCCCCTGTACCGGAGCTGGAGGGACAGGTGTTCTACGGATGGTATTCGGACGAGAATAGGACCAAGCCGTATATCTTTGACACGATGCAGATAACCTCCTCATTCCCGCTCTATGCCAAGTGGCAGGCGGAGCTTGTGCCGGACTTCACGCCGTTCACGAACCCGTTCGCCACGACATACGTCATCAGCACCCCGGAGCAGCTGCTCGGCTTCTCACGCGCCGTGCAGGGCGTGGAGGGAGTGATAGACCAAATGAACTTCGCGGGCAAGACGGTGAAGCTCGGCGCGGACATCATGCTTAACGACACAAGCGGCTGGCAGCTCTGGGGCGGCTATACCTACGGCCGACAGTGGGAACCAATCAGTACCGATGAGGTCTACTGCGCATTCGGGGGTACATTCGACGGTGACGGCCACACCATATCGGGAATGTATATCTCCGATGATTCTCATAGCGATGCGACAAATGACGGCATAGGCCTGTTCGCACGGCTGCGCCCCGACGCAGTGGTAAAGAACGTGAACATAAAGGCATCGCGCATAATCTTCACATCGCGCTACGGGCAAGTAGGCCTGCTCGTGGGCTTCAACCGTGGAACGGTGGACAGCTGCCATGTAGAGGGAGAGATAGAGGTGGTTCGCTGTACGGCGGGGATGATTGCCGGAGTGTGCCGGAGAGACTATGACGGCATAGTCGGCAGCGACATAATCAGAGAAGGCATAGGGAGCATACGCAACTCATCGTCACTGGGCAGAGTGGAAAGCACAGACGCAACCGGAGAGACGTACTTGGGCGGTCTCATAGGACAAATGGCGATATCCGACAGCATAGTCAACTGCTCGACGGACGTGGCCATACGGAACATTGGAGAGAACGCCGGCGCGGGCGGCATCACAGGTACAGTAGGCGAGGGAGTGATATCCTCCTGCGCCGCAGAGCTGCGGGAACTCGACGGATCGCTCAACATCGGCGGCATCACGGGCAACCTGTACAAGGGCACAGTGGAGAAGTGCCATCTGAAAGGCAACATAGCCTGTCAGGCAGGCAATGTGGGCGGAATAGTCGGTTACCTGCGGCAGGATAGCAAGATTACGGAGTGCTCGTTCGACGGCACTATAGAGGCCACGGGCGACTATGTAGGAGGAATATACGGCAATAACTATAGGTCCGACACCGTATCCGGATGCAGCGTCTCCGGCCTGATAAGCGGGGGCAACTATACAGGCGGCATTTCAGGTACGGGCGGGGGCAGATACAGTACATCGTCCGCCACGGTCAAAGGTATGGAGAATGTGGGCGGCATCACAGGCGCGGGCGGCGCATACCGCTGCACAGCGACAGGCGATGTCAGCGGGACAGACCGCGTGGGCGGAATAAGCGGCGGAGGCAGCGGCTCAATCAATGACTGCACGGCCTCGGGCAATGTGAGCGGGCGCGACAAAGTGGGCGGCCTCGCAGGAGAGTGCGGCTGGGTGAACAACTCCTCCGCATCGGGCGAAGTGACGGGCGCAAACCGGGTAGGCGGGCTCGTGGGCAGCCTCTGGGAGGACTATGAACGCACCATAAGCCAGTCGCACGCAACAGGCAAGGTGACCGCCACGGGCAATCAGGTTGGCGGACTTATAGGATATGGCCGTAGCAAGAGCTACGATTACGGTGTGACCATAACGGAGAGCTACGCCACAGGCGATGTGACAGGAGCAGGCCAGACGGGCGGCTTCGCCGGTTTCCTATACGGCGAAATAACGGAGTCGTACGCGACAGGCAACGTTAAAGGAGAGAATTCAGTCGGCGGTTTCGTAGGCCGATATGAAGAGAACTCCATATATGACTGCTTCGCAACGGGCGAGGTCACAGGGACGGACACAGTGGGCGGTTTTGTGGGATACACGATGGCCTACGGCGGCGGAGGACCGAAGAGGTCATACTCGACAGGCAAAGTGCAGGGCGAAGGAGCTTCAACCGGAGGCTTTGCCGGTGCGAAAAGTGTAAATTCCAGAATAAATAACTGCTATTACGACAGCGAGACAAGCGGCATGAGCGACAGCGAACTCGGAACTCCGCTGAGTACAATCGGGATGAAGGCCAAGAAGAGTTACGAGGAGTGGGACTTCGAGACCACATGGGGACGGAAGGACACCATCAACGACGGCTATCCCTATCTGCGGTGGATGTACGATGAGTTCATAGCGGACGACGAAGACCCGAAGATACCCGCAAGCGGGATAACGATAAGCAAGGAGGACACAACGTTGGAGGCAGGCATGACGCTACAGCTCACCGCGACAATCACGCCGGATAATGCCGAGGAGACAGTGCAGTGGAGCACTTCGGCAGCGGCGGTGGCCTCAGTGGACGTGAACGGACTTGTCACGACCATTGCGCCCGGAGAGGCGGTGATTACGGCCACGACAAGCGAGAGCGGCCTTACGGCGGAGTGCCGGGTGACTGTGACAGAGCCGATTATCCGCGTTACGAAAGTGACGATAGATGAGACATCAGTACCATCCAGAATAAAAGTGGGAGAAAGCGTACAGCTCGCTGCTACGGTTGAGCCGGAGAACGCTGTGGACAAGACTGTTACATGGTCAATAAGTGACAATGAGTATGTCAGCCTTACGCCGGACGGAGTGCTGACAGGAATAAAAGAGACGGGAAGAAGTCAGAGTGTAATAATAACCGCAACTGCGGGCGGAATATCGGGCGTATATAGCCCTCGCATAAGAGTGGAGGCAGCGGCATCACCGGGGGTTGTGACGGGAGTGAGGCTTGACTATGAAGGCATCACCGTAGGTGTGGGCGGCACATGGCAGCTCAACGCCACTGTAGAGCCGGAGGATGCGCAGAACAGGAGCGTCACATGGGAGAGTTCGGACGAGACTGTGGCCACTGTCGATGAGAACGGCCTTGTGACAGGAAAGAGCGCGGGCAGCGCGACAGTCACGGTACGCACAGTGGAGGGCGGCTATACGGCACAGTGCATGGTCAATGTAGAAGGAGATGAAACCGTGGCCGTGACAGGAGTAAGGCTCGACAACACCGGTATCACCGTCGGTGTGGGCGGCACATGGCAGCTCAACGCCACTGTAGAGCCGGAGGATGCGGAGAACAAGAGCGTCACATGGGAAAGCTCGGACGAGTCTGTAGCAACTGTCGATGAGAACGGCCTTGTGACAGGCAGGAGCGCGGGCAGCGCGACAGTCACGGTACGTACAGTGGATGGCGGCTACACGGCACAGTGCAGCGTCACCGTGGAGGGAGAAGAAACCGTACTTCCGACGGGAGTGACCCTCTCGCACACGACGCTGAACATGAAAGCTGGCGAGGAGACACTGCTCATCGCAACAGTGCAGCCAGCCGACGCGACAGACAAGAGCATCACATGGGAGAGCAACGCGCCGGAGACGGTGAGCGTGGACAGCGAAGGCCGCCTCACAGCGCATAAAGCGGGCACGGCAGTCATCACGGCTAAGACCGTGAACGGCTTCTCGGCCTTCTGCATGGTCACTGTAGAGGAGGGCGATGAGCCGGAAATACCGGTGACGGGCATCGTTCTTTCTCACAGGTTCCTTGATCTCACGGAGGGAGAGACTGCACAGCTCACCGTCACGATTGAACCCGCAGATGCAACTGACCGGAGCATAAGCTGGGAGAGTTCGGACGAGGATATAGCCACAGTCGGAGCGGACGGCACTGTGAGAGCCATTGCCGCAGGCACGTCTGTCATTACCGTCACGACAACGGACGGAGGCTTCACGGCGGAGTGTCTCGTGAATGTGAAGGCCGCAGCTCCGCAAGAGTGTACGGACATAGCGTACAGCGAGACCTTCGCGTCATCGCTCGGCGAGTTCTCCGTTGTCAACGAGAAGGGCACTAACGACTGGTACTGGAACTCAAAGTTCGGATGCGCCTACATGAACGGCTACTCATCGGGCGAGAACAGCGACTGGCTTATATCGCCGGTGTTCGACCTGACGGGCATGGAGAGCGCGGAGTTCTCGTTCACCGACGCGTTCGGCTACGGCAATGAGGCCAACTGGCGCACGCACTGCGAGGTACTTGTGGGCGCAGGCTTCAATGGCGACGTGAACGCAGTGACGTGGTACGCCATATCGTCCGGCCTGACGTTCGGCTCGGGCGAATGGTGGGAGTGGCTGACGCACCGTATGACAGTGCCCTCGGCCATGCTCGGACAGAGAGATGTGGTAGTGGCGTTCCGTTACCGCATAAGCGGTGCGGACGATGCCCCGGCATGGGAAATCAAGAATTTCAGCTTCACGGCTAAATGTGCGGGCGGCGGCGAGATTATCCCTGTCTCGAGTATCATGCTCCCGTCAAGTGTGCCGCCGTTGGCAATAGGTGAGAGCTGCACGCTGACACCGACCATATTCCCTGAAAACGCTACGGACAAACGCGTGATGTGGACATCGGGCGATGTGACCGTTGCTGTAGTGGACGCGAACGGCACAGTGACAGGCATATCGGAGGGTGAGACCGTCATCACGGCAACCACTGTGGACGGAGGCTACACGGCAGAGTGCCACATCACAGTCGTTGGCGGCACGGATGTGGAGATGACGGCGGCGGACGCTGTCACTGTCTACCCGAATCCGGTGCGCGACGTGCTGAATGTGGAGACCGGCGGCGCGGCTGTTGTCCGCATGGAGATGACCGATGCGGCAGGACACGCGGTGATGAGCATTGAGGGAGATGAGCATACGGTGGATGTGTCGGCACTGCCTGAGGGGCTGTATCTCCTGAGGATAGAGACCGAACGCGGCGTGACGGTCAGGAAGATAGTGAAGAGGATGTAAGTGCTGCGGGGATTGCCCCAAAGCATCGGAACGAGAGGCAGACCTGCGGTGAGCGGGTCTGCCTTTTTTATGCCCGTTTATGTCCATGTGAAGGGGAGCAGTCGGGAAGAGGCTTCGGGAGGGCTTCGGCGAGAGT
>JADIMV010000153.1 GCA_017694515.1 Candidatus Aphodosoma intestinipullorum | reverse complement strand
CTTGCCGCCATGCCGCCGTTGATGAGGCTAAGTAGGCTCACAGTCAAATCGACATGGGCGTTGAGGTAGTACACTGGGTATGTGTATGAGCCGTCCGGACGTATCGTCACAAATCCGCGCACCGGGTCGTTGTTCCCGAACGAGCCGTCCGGCTGACGGTCTGCGATATACATCCCCGCTGCCGAACTCCCCGCCGCTACCGAATAGCCGTGCAGCTGAAGCCGCGCCCCTACGAACGGGGAGAACCATTTTCCGGCGGCAAAGGTGATGTTCGGAGTGACGTTCTTTTCATTCATATTAAGCCGCGCGTCCTTGGAAAACAGGACATTGCCCCCGGCTGAAAGCTCTATGTACCAGTTGTCTATCCACGACGAAAGCCCGTTGTAGCGCACGGAGTCCGTCTGCGCCACCATGAGCGGGACAGAGGCTGCAAACAGTATTGCCAATAAGAATTTTCTCATATCCGCTGTGTTTTATAGTATTGAGAATGATGGTACGAAAGGCTCATCGGTAGTGCCTTTCTGGGCGTTTATCTCAAACGGTATAACTTCATTCACCTGATACATATACTTGTTGCGTGCACTCCAATATCTGAGAGTGATATTACCGTTCTCGTTGCTCGCTCCGGAGACTATGATATAGAACAGCCCTTCCTGCTGCGTGGAGACACCACGGCACTCATCGCCGATAAACGCGCCCACCACATCGGCCTCGTCTTGATACGGTTTGAGGTTAGAGGGCAAATCCATGACTATCGTACAGCTCTCCGAGATGCCCTCGTATGAGCCGACCGTCCAATGCGGGTTTTCGTATGTGTTGTACACAGGTTCTTTCTCGCATGAGGATAATCCCGTGAGGGCGGCAAGAACCGAAACCATCAATAACTTCCTTACATTCATAACTTCGTTTTTTTTGAGTGACCCCGCCCGGCTTTGCTGTGCTTCACTGCTTGACGGACAGGGCCTTGTTGTTGAATATTTTATATTTACACACTGACTTTCCGCACCTCCTGTTGATGAAGGGGGTGCGGAAAGGATTGTCACTTCTTGATTAGCTTACCGACATAGACCTCATTGCCTGCATGTACCTCCACAAGATAGCTCCCCTCCGGGAAAGCGCTCACGTTCACATCCATACTGTAAACACCCGCATCGGTTGCCTCCTTGTCCGAGGTATAGAGCTCACGGCCGCTGACATCGAAGATGCTGATAGTCACGGGCACTGCCTCTGCCAGCGTCACGGAGACTGTAACAAAGTCATCAGCCGGGTTAGGTGAGAGGGTCATCTGGCCGTCCTCATCCTCCTCTGCCTTAACGAAGTGCAGCAGATAAGGCTCGTCAGGCGTTCCGACCACCGAGTTCGCCCTGTACGGCAGACGGTTCACCGAACGGTACTCCGAACCGTCAGCCTTGACAAGGCGGAACGTCACCGTCTCACCAGCCACATCGCCAGCCACGGATATGAACTGCAATGCACCGTCGCGTGTAGCGTGTACTGGTACGGCCACACCGCGTTCCTCATCGTCCACCTCGGCAATGAGCATATCGCCCTCGGCAATGAGCTCGCCCACGGCTATCACACTCATGTTGAGCGAGTAGCTGCCCGACGGCAGTACTGCCGGCATTTGGCTGACAGTGGTCGATGTGGTAGGATATACCAGCGTCTTGTCAGTCTGGTCATTGTTGAGCAGCATGTATCCGGCAGTCGGCTCCATATATTCGAGAGACCCTATCCAGTTGTTGCCGCTGTACATGGCGAACTTGTCTATCGACTTCACCACGTCGCCATCTTTCGCCTCATAGCCTGCAAGGGCAGTCTTGACAGGCAGGTTCATGTTCGGCAGGAAGCCGATATAGTTCCACATCCCTGCTTTGAGCGTGAGCGGATGTTCTGTCGGGTCGGCAAGCACGCCGTCTACGCTGAGCGTCTGCTCATTTGATGTGTAAAGCATGAACATATTGACATTGTTCAGTCCGAAGTCGGCGTTCTTCCAGCCCTTCGACACAGCCGAGTAGTCGGCGAAGTGCGCTTTGATATTTCCGTCTTCGAGCATCATGACCTTAATCTGGTCTCCACTCCGCCAACTGCCCGATGAGAGGGCGGCATCGAGGTCGGACATCCTGTCGTTCTCGAGGTTAAAGCTAATCCAGTTCCACCCGGCACCAAGCGCAATGTCCTGATAGATTACCGTCTGCCCGTCGAATATGACTGGCTCTGCCGGTGTGCCGTAGATAGCGTTGTTACTGAAAGTAATCTCCTCCGACGGAGTAGCCTCATAGGTTATACCGGTACTTGCATCCCACATACGGAATGTTAGAGCCGTACCGCTTACTACATTGCCGTAGACTGTCAGCATGGCGTACCACATATCCACATCACTGTTATAGACGCTGTTGGCCACACCGACACACTCGCTGCCGCTGAACGCAGCGATGATATCGTTCTCGTCATCGCTGAATATGTTGTTGAAGCGCATCTTGCCAAATACCGACATGCTGTATTTATAAGCACTCGGGTCTACACTCCACTCCGGAATATCACCAGCCACAGTAAGATTCAGTTCGAGAGGCTCGCTCACGTTGTCCTCGTTCGTAAGGTATATCACTTCATTATACGTACCTACATTCAAGTCTTCGCGTACGGTGAACGTGACATGCTGTGTTGAACTCGGATCCATCTTGCCCTCCGACGGCTCCGCCGACAGCCACGACGGCATGTTCTCTATCGTATAATTGATGATAGAGCCGCCGTTGTTAATGATGTCCACGGTAAACTCGTACTCCTCGTAGAGCTGCTTAGTGTCAGTCCACTCGTTCTGACTCCACTTCAACTGGTTGCGGTCTATGTATGCGCTCCATGTAATCGGAGAAAGTATCTCGTTGCCGTTCTGGTCAAGTATTCCCTCTGCAGTGAATGTGACGATAGTCTTCTCCACACTCTCATACGGTTCATCGAGTGTAATGATGAGGGCATCGTTGTTCACTACGTAATTATATTCGAGGTCTGATACAGGGCCTTTGTCTACTATCGGTGCTATGTCCGCATTCTCGACTGCCGTACCGGTCACGACAGCCGTCGGTGCGGTCTGTCCGTCTCCCGGCACTACCTGGTCCTGAAGCGTATAATCAAGCTCCGAAGCCCCCTGCCACTCTTTATAATACTCGAACGGATAGTATGCTATCAAGCCTATCTCGTCACCGTCCAGACGTTTGTACATATACTCCTCGACAAGCGCGGCAGTCTTATAGAGTTTCCAGAGGCGTACCTCGTCTATCGAGCCCTTGAAATGCTCGCCGACATGGAGTGTCGCCGCATCACCAGGGCTGTACCACCCGCGCGCACCAATATAAAGTGATGCACCCTCTATACCGCCAACCTTATCAACACCGAAATATGTGGTCAGCCTGCCGTCCATGTATATCTGCACACGGCCCTGCACCCTGCCTGCAGTAACTGCTATATGATGCCAGCTGTTATCCGCATAGTCACCGTCTATGATAACCTTGTTCGAGTTGTTCACGAAATAGAGATGGCCGTTTTCATCGAAGCCTATCGTGAATGTATTGAAGCTGCCGCCAAGGTCATTACCGTCGCCCAAGCCGTTAGAGAGCATCGCCGCCGACTTGGAGCCCTCCTCTGCCTTGAACCAGAACTCTATCGTGAAGTCCATGTCACTCTGTATAACGGCGGCACTCGTGTTTGCAGTCAGATAGCCCGATGTGCCGTCAAACATGGTGCTTCGACCCTCAGGCATGGCCCACTCACAGCCGTACATGGCAAGATGTGCTGCACGTGCCTTGTCCTCTATTACTGTTCCGCGACCCTCGTCCATCGGGCAATAGAGCATCAGACCCACATCGTTGCCCGACATGGTAACATTGCTGTTAAGCTGAAGCTCTCCCATGGTGCGTATCTTGTCCCACACGCGCATATTGTGCAGTTTGCCCGCATACGGTCTAAGGCCATCGAAGCCCTTTCCTACAACGATATTACCTATGCCCTGATATGCGCCTACAAGTTCCTTGGAAAGTATCTCGTCATAATTGTAATAGAGCGACACCCTGCCGTCAGCCGTATATGTCATGGCCACATGAGCCCACGACCCCTGATCAAACGTGAACGCCTTGTTGGAACGTGTTTCCTTGCCGTTCATCTCCACGAAAAGATGGTTGTCCGCCGTGACACCGAAGTTGATATTGTCGTTCACATTGCCATGCGAGAAAAGTACGGCATCCTGCGCATTGCCATTTATCCACATCTCTACGGTGAAATCTTTCGCCGTGAGGTTACGTACCACATCCGACGCGAGATAATCGTCTATGCCATCAAACTGTACCGAAACGCTGTGGTCAGTCTCCGTGCCATTACGCACACCTGTCACTTGGAAATTGTTCTTCGTCAGATAACCCTCTGCTATCGTCTCGTTGAAATTAAGGCGTATCTCGTCCTCTATTCCGAGTATGCCATCAGCCGGCTGCGCCGAACCGAACAAGCGCGGATTATACATATCCTTGATGCCGCTGGATACAGGAGAATAGTTATACGTCAACTCGTTGTCTATGTTACATACAGCCACTGCGCGAAGATCATAACGCTGGTCTTGCAGGTTATCCATGAACCATCTGTAATTAATTTTGCCACCGTCCGAGGAGCTAATCATTTCCGCTGTCATACCGTTGGCAACTGCTACACTATAGAGCGAGTCGTTCGCGTAGAAATTGGCAAGCGTGATGTAATCATTCTCGCTGCCTGATGCCGGCTTGTATTGCAGCTCTATATGGTCAAAGTCCGCATAGTTCACATCGAAATCACTGAGTACCACATTCATATAGTGCTGCGAGAGATTATCCATAGTCGCCGTGTCGAGCTTCGTGTTATATGTCCAGCCATCAGCCGGCTGCTCTATCATGACATCTGTACATGATTTGAGGAAATGTACGCTGAGGCTCAGCGTATCCGCAATGTCATCATAACTGTCCGTATTGTCGCTACCCTGACACTCAGACTCCAGCACAAGCTGCAAGTTGTCATAGTCCAGTGCCGCTCCCTTCTCTATTTCAACGGTCTTAGTCAGTACATCTCCACTCGGAACGATAAGGCGTCGGCCACTGCCTATTGGGCTTCCGTCCATGAAAATTCTCGCACCATCCGGATTGCTCGCATCTATGACCTTCAGATTGAACCAAACTGACTCGTCTACTTCAGACTCATTGCTCATGTACACAGTGAAACGTGCAGGCTCTCCACTCGGCACATTATCCAATGTGTAAATATCCGCTGTAATCGCCGGGCGCTCCACCACCATTGTCGGGGCATCCAGCTGCGTACCGGGATTATAATACTGTGTAACACGCTCTCCCTCATATGGGCACGATGTCGAACCTCCTTTAGTTCTGAAAATAAATGCCGGATAATAATCCAGTTCATCCACTGTGGATGTATCTACCATGCCGCCTTCAACACCGCCTATGTCATAACCGTCATCACTTCCCTTCTCGCGCATCACATCCACTGTAATATAATCCGTTCCATCCTCAGCAAGGACAAACCCCTTACAGTGGCTGCGCTCTACCTCACTGGACCACTCACCCCCGTGTCTTGTCGATATGATTTCCTCAAAATTGCAAAGTGCCTTTATGCCAAATATCGTATTGCCAGAATTGGCAGTCGCTATTGCTCCGACCAAAATCTCAAACGAACTCGTATGAGAACGCCCTCCGGAATAACTCTCGCTGTACTCAACCTCACCGCCGGCATGGAACGAATAATTCTGCATCAGCTCCGCCTCCGTCTTCTGTCTCTCATTATCCGCAATACGCTGCTCCCATGCCTCTATCGACTGATTGATAAAATTTATAGTGTCAGGTATCGGAACCATCACATCCTTACCTTTCATCCCTGCCACCATAGAATCATTGTATATTATCATATAGCTCGGTCCGTCTGTAACATCCGACATCGACCCGTGACTTCTGTCCGTAATAGTCGTATCCGAATTACTCTTTCCATAATCGGCATGTCCCGCATCAAAATACGACAGATAGAACACCGTATCCTTATCAATCGCTATTTGACGTAACTCTTCTATCCGATTCTTATTAGACTCATAAGACATAAGATACTGATTGCGGACCTTTTCCAGATTAGGTATCAGAACATCAATTATATGCCTTTGAGGATATGCGAACAGCGTCTTGAATGTCTGCGATATGTTTGTTCCGTCCTTCTGCACGATAATCCAATCGTCAGTCTCTTCAAATACAGCCTCATAATAATCCGCACCTCCGGCGTTTTCATAAACCTCCCGTGAAATTATAGCCACATTATTCGTCTGTCCAAACGTCATGTTGGTCGCATAACCCACATACAAATCCCCGTCCGCTCCAACATATTCCGGCGAACTGCTGGTAGCAAAACGCGAAGTCGTTGTTGTCGAGGTCATCTTTCCATTGGCTCCTGTATACGACTCCGAATGGACAACGCCTGCCGCCGACTCTGAATCTGTCTCAGTTGTCGATGTTACCGTTCCACCCATCGGACTGCCAGCCAACGTCGATGTAGTGTTTTTAGCACCTGCACCCACAGTCTCCTTTCCCTCATTTGTGAAAGTACCGCTATACGTTGTTGTCTCATCGAATGTAACCCCTTTCTCCAAATATGCATAGCTGTTCGAACCCGGCGGGTCTCTCAACACAGTCAGCAGCCTGTCCGGCCCGCCCGTGACAAAATTAGTACCCGTATGCCGGCCACCTATCACATACGCCTCTCCATTACTAAAGTTATCTGGTAATATCCAGGCGAACGATGTTGAAGAGCCGCTCTCTGAGCCTATCGTCACATTGGCCGACACCTGCTGTATCCCCGTATTGATATTAGGCGCGCCCACATAGAATTTGTACTGTACATAACCCAGAGAGTCTGCGCTCAACGTAGTGTCCTGGACGTATGACAACTGATTGTTAAACCGTATCGTGGCATCCTGCGTCGGAACTTTATCTACTTTATCATCTTTTCCGTTATACCTATAACCCTCGTACACATTTATATCAAACACATACGGCTCATCCATGACAAACACTGGCCTGCCGAACACATATGTACCATCACCATTTACGCAGACTATACTGTCCTTATCTCCAAGCATATCCGTCTGTTCTATCACCTCATTTCCATAATACTGCACCTGCTGTCCTCTGTCCATCTGCACAATGCTCACCTCAGGCTTAACCCTTGATATAAACTTCTGAGACATATTGTACATGACAGAATCCACCATCGTTATAAACACACTGTCGCCATCCGTTATCAATGTAGTATCACGATCATAGCCGACAGTATCGCCATCCTCCACTATCGGGGTACTCGTCATTATCGAATCTGTTTGCTCCATCCATACCGAATCCGTATGTTCATATTTCTCATAATAAGCCTTAAATGCCGATGTCAGATTCAACTCACTGTTATTCCCCGGAATATCAACATGTCCCGTAGCATGCACAGTCAATGTATACTTCTCCGGGCGCAGCCATGCGACAAACTCTCCAGTCTCATTATTGACCGAAATCACAGCACCATCGGCGTTATAAATGACAGAGTTCTCCCGTCCCGCAGAAGACTCCATCTTTAACAGTCTCTCGTCTGCGCCCTCTATCTCACGACCAGCAAGCTCATGCTCATACGTCACACTCCTCTCCTCACAGTACATCTCATATCCTGCACGCTGGTGTGACAGCGTAACTGTCATATTGTCAGCCAGATTATTCTTTGAAAGCCCGAAACCTAAAGGATACGCCTCCTGTACCGTACCCCCGGCTACACGGCCTATGTACTTGACAAGTGTTATATCCTCTATTGTCCTGCGCTCCATATTGTCCTGATAATTCAGGTCTGCCGAATCGCTGTCACAAATACGGCCGTCTATCGCAAACGTATGGCCGGTCATGACCGCTTTGACTTCATGCGTTCCGACTGGTACCCGTATCGTTACCTCGCCCGCCGCATCTGTCTGATACGGGGCATTCTTCTCATTAAGAGCTACCACTCCGTCTATCTGGAACTGAACTCCTTGCACCGGATACGTTCCGCCTTCATATACAACCGTTATCGGCAAATCAAACGATGACACGTCCGTGAAATTCACTGTAAAGTTCTGTGACCCCGCGCTTATTAGCCTTATCTCTTGCTGTGGCTCGAACTCGTGAATGCCTCTCTTGGGTATTATATTATACGATGTCCCATTTCCTATATACGGTATGCCGTTTATCTTGTACGTGCCGTCCCTGCCCGTATATGCGCGATAGCCAAGTTGCTCGTTGGTCGGAAGCATCTCACTGTCCGTCTTGACATTAGTCATAGTACCATGACTCTCATTGTAAACAGACATCTTGTCGTACGACACATCGTAAAACGCATTCTCCACCGAGTAGTTGAACGTATAGTACGCCGCCAGCCCGGTCTCGTTGCCGACTATATAACGGTTATAATCGTTCCCTATCTCGTTTGCGCTGAGAGCCCTGCTCCACACACGCACCTCGTCAATCCAGCCTTTGAACGCGGAACCGCCGAACACCAGTGCATTGCTTTCCCCAGTCTCTATCGTGCCGGCATTATACGCCCTCTCTGCAGACAGGTCGCCGTCTATATATAGATATAGCCTGTCCTTCTGTTTCACGGCTGTCACATGGAAGAATCCTCTGCCAGAGGCTATGGCTTCATCAGAGACTACCTCATTCGCTCCGTCTCCCACCTTGAAATAAACCTTATTGTCCTCCGTCAGACCGACCTCATACATATCCTTTTTGCCTATGACGCTCCTTCTCCCGATTCCGCCGTCACCGTCCATGCGCACCCACGCCTGTATGGTCACGGAGTCACCCATCGTATTCAGGAAAGTGCCATCTGCCTCGGCTCTCGATGTTTCTCCACTGAAATACAGGCTCTTGCCCATCGATTCAAGGTCGCTCTCGAGATAGACCTCCACGGAATCCTCCGCCTGACCGTTCTCGTAGGTCACTCTTCCGTATATGTCGCCGGTCGGAGTTCTGAAGCCTACATCTGTCAGTACAGATGCCGACTCCAGCACAGTATCCGAACAGTTTGCCAAACCAGTAACCCTGTACACATACACCTTGCCAGGCTCTGAGGTCTCGTCCTTCACCGTGTAGTCGTTGCTCGTTTCCGAACTCGGCTCGGTCAGTATCTTCTTGAACATCACATCGTCCTGCCCATACTCCTTTCTCTCCACCGCAAACTCGTCAAACGGACCTTCTTTCGTCCACGACAGTTCCACCCTGTCCGAGAAATAGCCCTTCGAGGCGGTAAACTCGAGGATGTCTCCCTGTTCCATCGGCAGTATGTTCTCCTCCGGGTCAGTATAGACCGCCGTCAGCACATCGAAATTGCCGCCCGGCGTAATCTGCATCTTATACTGGTACTCATTACACAACTTCACCATCTCGTCAACATACATCCCCGACTTGAAATCGGCAGTCGACAAAGCTATGTCCTCCGATGAGCCGTACGTATGGTTCAGCCTTGACAGTGTGAACTTCGTCCCGTCCGACATCACCTCGCCCATTATGTCCCATGTCACCTCTATGCTCTGCTTGTCCTCTGCCAACGCGGCTTTAAGGTTGACAGCCTTCATGTGTTCCGTGCTTATCTGTGCAGTCTCTACTTTTTTCGCATAAAGTTTCCTCCATGCTGTAGGCCTGGCATCATCAGGATCCGTATGCGTACGGTATATCTCGAACCTACATATCGCCTCTATCCCCTCGTCCAGTTCGAGAGACGCGCTGTAAGAGTTCACCCCAAGCTCAACCTTCACGTTCATCGAACCTTTCTTCACCGCATGAGTCCCCACATTCTCTATCTCATAATTTATTCTGAACTCATCCTCTATCCCGTTCGCAGAGTTCATGTTGAAATTCCAGTTCAAGTCCACCGAACGCGTGTTTTGGTTAAACTCTGCCGTAAAACTCTCCACCTGCGGATATGCCGGCACCTTCGCATTTGTCGTAGACGCGCCTATCTCGGTATAAGATATGCCTGTATTGGATGTCGGTGTATATGGTTGCTTTATCTGAAACTGCATCTCCTTGTCCAGATCAACATATGCCGACTTGTTGTTAGTGCCTGCCATCAGTACAAACGTACCGCTCGCCTTGTTTCCGCTGAATGAATACACATTACCGATTGCACCATTCTCCAGTTTTGTTCCGGTAGCGTCATGCAGCCATATCTCGCCCAGACTGTATATATTGTCCGTCCCGCCTTGCTGGCTACGTTTCCAATCCAGTTCTATGACCGGCTCTGAATTCCTTTCTGTGTAACGCACATCACCAAAGCTCAGTGTCGGCCTGTCGGCATTACACGTGACCTGATAGGTCACATCAACATTTTCATCTGGAGCAAGACCGGATCTTCTCCACCACATGCCGCGTATACTCGCCGAGACAGTAGAATTAAGCAGACTCTGTGGTATCTTGACCTCAAAATCTGTCTCTTATACACATCTGACGCTGCCGACGACATATCGTG
>JADIMV010000152.1 GCA_017694515.1 Candidatus Aphodosoma intestinipullorum | reverse complement strand
AGTAAACATACGGTAAGGCTCGTCCACACCTTTTGTCACCAAATCATCTATCAGCACTCCTATATAAGATTCATCACGTCCCAATACAAACGAATTACCTCCATGACAATTTATATGGGCGTTTATTCCTGCTACTATTCCTTGACCGGCAGCTTCCTCATAACCGGTTGTACCATTTATTTGACCGGCAAAAAAAAGATTTGAAACAAGTTTTGTCTCTAATGTATGATTAAGCTGTGTCGGATCAAAAAAATCATATTCAATAGCGTAACCAGGACGGTAAGCCTTCATATTTTCAAGTCCGGGTACTGTACGCAAAGCGGCAAACTGTATTTCTATTGGCAATGATGATGAAAAACCGTTCACATAATATTCCTGCGTATCTACACCTTCAGGCTCAAGAAACAGTTGGTGTTGCTCTTTATCGGCAAAAGTCACGATCTTGGTCTCAATACTCGGACAATAACGCGGTCCAATACTTGTAATCTGACCATTATACAATGGCGAGTCTTCAAGACCTGACCGCAGAATGTCATGCGTTGCGGAAGATGTATAAGTAATCCAACATGGACGCTGAGGAAGAGGGCGTGGTTTAAAATCAAGATAAGAGAACTTATGAAAATCATCATCTCCAACCTGACGTTGCATAAGGCCGAAATCTATTGAATTGCCGTTTATTCTTGCAGGAGTACCCGTCTTCATTCTACCATGGACAAAACCCAATGACGACAAATGCTCTGTTATTCCGTATGAGGAAGGTTCAGATATACGGCCACCATCCATTTTTGTCCTACCAATATGCATCAGCCCATTGAGAAAAGTTCCTGTTGTAAGTATAACACACTTAGCTTCAAACTGAACCCCCATATAAGTCTTTACTCCCTTAACTACTTTATTATCAACAATAAGGGATAAAACTGTATCCTGCCAAATATCAAGATTAGGAACTCGGTCAAGGATTTCACGCCACTTGGCTATGAACCGCACCCTGTCATTCTGAGCACGAGGACTCCACATTGCCGGCCCCTTGCTCATGTTCAGCATCCTGAATTGAATGGAAGTCATATCAGTGACAATACCCATATAACCTCCGAGCGCATCTATCTCTCTGACTATCTGGCCTTTCGCAATGCCTCCGACAGCTGGATTACAGCTCATCTGCGCTATCTTATTCATATCCATAGTGATAAGCAAGGTACGTGAACCAAGATTGGCAGCCGCACAAGCCGCTTCACATCCGGCATGACCGGCACCAACTACTATGACATCATAAACACATCTCATACATCGGCTAATACAGAGCAGTTTAAAGCAAATGCAAATATACTAATAAATATCAGTACAGAAACCCACTCCGCGCGATAAAGTAAGAACATCGTAATTCACAATGTGGAAAATACTGTGGAAAACTTAACACAGAAAAATGACAATCAAACCTTGAGCAAACCAAAAGTTTGATTACCGTAAACATCAAATTCACATCCGCAACATATATGGCATACAAAACTGCATTTTATTTTCAACACACGGACAATCATAAATACATCTTGGTATTCAGATAGTTATGATACTTTTCCACAAAACTTACAAGCTTATTAATTATATGGATTTCATTTTGCTCAAAAGACAATTAAACAAAAACACAGTCAGTGAATATGGATAACACCAGTCAATAGCACAACCATAAAAAAAATCCGAATATATAAATATAGGTTAAAAACACGTACACTCAACCTTACTTCTCCTTAACTGCAAGCTACCTTCAAGCAATGGCAACTATAATCTTATAGTGGTTTCCAACTAAGCAGGACATACGTGTTTCTCATTGCAGCCTGTTCTCGTATATATCGCAGCTCTGTTCGTTTTCTGATTTAAATTCACGAACGCATTCCCCGTCCTTTGTCTGCTATTCCTTTAGTCGCTATATAGCTTTGTGTCCTTATGTCTTATAAACTTGTAAATCATCTTATATCAGATAGCATAACTGTCAGCCTCTACTCACAATACATTAATAGTCAAATTGTTATATAGGTGATAGACAAAATGCAAATTTTATTGTTCAAGTCGTAATATTTTTACGTAAAAGATTTGTATATTTGCAGTCGTTCCATGCATATGCTTATAGCGAATTTATTCACTTAATATTATAAGAAAGAGTATGAAAAGAAAGAGTTTATTTTTAACCTTGGCAGTGGTACTGCTGACGTTATTTTCATGTAAACCGCCAAAGGAATTTATTGACGGTTTGAATGTGTCGGTAAATCCGCTTGAAGAACATGCCGGCCAGGTTGAAGTGACAATCGACGGTACTTTTCCGAACAAGTATTTTACCAAGAAGATGACCATGACAGTGACTCCGGTATTGAAATCAAAACTTACCGGTGAGGTCATCAAGGCTCAGCCCAAGACTTATCAGGGTGAGAAAGTCAAAGGAAATGATCAGGTTATCAAATATAAGGTAGGTGGTAAATATTCACAGACTGCCAAATTCGACTACAAGCCCGGCATGGAAAGCTCTGAACTCTATTTGCAGTGTGTAGTAGTCAACGGCAAAAAGGAATACTCCCTGCCTGAAGTAAAGGTAGCTGACGGCGTGAACATCACTCCTCTTCTCGTTTCTGTAAAACCGGGAACAGGTGATCTCAGTGCAGCCATCACTCCTGACAAGTTCCAGCGTATCATCGAGGAAAAGCAGGATGCTGAAATACGTTATCTTATCAACCAGTCAACAATACGTAATTCAGAGCTTAAGTCTGATGGTATAGTTGCTCTCACAAAGGCAATTCAGTCAGTGAAGGACACAACTAACCGTGAAATCAAGAGCATGGAAATCTCTTCATATGCTTCTCCGGACGGCACTCTCGATCTCAACGAGAGACTTTCTAACAACCGTGGAAAGGCTTCATCTAAATATGTAGAGAGACAGATGAAGAAAATCAAGGCTGAGATAGACATCGATTCTAAGGTTACTGCTGAGGACTGGGAAGGTTTCCAGAAACTTGTAGAATCATCAAGCATTGAGGACAAGGACGTTATTTTGAAAGTCCTCTCCATGTATTCTGATCCTGAACAGCGTGAGAAAGAGATAAAGAATCTCGCTGTGGCATACAAGACTATTGCTGATGAAATTCTACCTCAGCTCCGTCGTTCGAAAATGACATTGACTATCAATGTAATAGGTAAATCCGATGCTGAAATAGACAGCATTGCGAAAGTAGATGCCAAGGCTCTTAATGTAGAGGAACTTCTCTATGCTGCAACTCTCAAGAAAGACCTCAGTGGGAAAGCTGAAATTTATACGAAAGTGACAGAAATCTATCCTAATGAAGCTCGTGGTTTCAACAATCTCGGTATGGTTAGATATGAACAGGGCAATGTAGAAGAGGCTGGACGCTGCTTTGCAAAAGCTCTTGAACTTGCTCCGAAATGCCCGGCAATCAACTATAACAATGGTATAATAGAGCTTGCTAACGGCAATACTTCAAAGGCTGAAGAGTTCTTTGGAAATGCTGGCGGTGTAGGTAAAGGACTTGATTATGCAAACGGTGTTCTCGCTATACAGAAAGCACAGTACAAGAAAGCTGTTGATCTCTACGCTGATAGCAAGTCAAACAATGCTGCTCTTGCAAACATATTGAACAAGAACAATACTGCTGCACGCAACATTCTTGACAACATAGCTAATCCTAACGCAACAACTTATTATCTGAAAGCGATAGTAAGCGCACGCACTAACGATGCTAAGGGTGTGGTTGACAACCTGAAAAAAGCTATCGAAGGAAACGCAGAGTACAAGACAAAGGCGGCATCGGATGTAGAGTTTATATCTCTTGCTGAAAATGCTGATTTTGCAGCGATAGTAAAATAAACAGGAGAAACAGAGTAACTGTTTTTTATTTAGGTTATGGATGCCCGCCATAAAAGGCGGGCATCCTTTTTTATAGCACTGTCGCAAGTGAGAATACTGATATCCTTACGTCATACTTTTCCATTATCTTTTTTGCACAGCCTGTTATGGTTGCTCCTGATGTGATAACATCGTCGACAAGTAGTATATGTTTTCCGTTAAGAGAGGGATTGTCATTGACAGTGAATATGTTATCTGAGTTAGACCATCGCTGTTCATTGTCTTTGTGTGTCTGCGATTCATTATTCACGTGACGGAAGACCACATCGTCAACCACCGGTATCTTCATACATCCTGATATGCCTTCAGCTATCGCCATACTTTGGTTATACCCTCTCTCTTTCAGTCGTTTTTTGTGGAGAGGTACGGGGATTATTATATCTATATCATTAAATCTGCCGGAATCAATCATTTCAGCGGCACCCATTTCGCCTAATGTGACTCCTATGTCATATCTGTTATGATACTTGAGCAGGTATATCAGTTTGTGGTTATTGTCACGTTTGTCATATATCATAAGTGATGACGCGCTTTCCACTTTTATTTTCAGTCTGAGTTTTTCTTCGAGAAAATTGTCGCTGACTGACGATATCCTTGCGTAGGGCAGATTTGCGATGCAGTCTGAGCAGACCAGCTTTTCATTGGATGAAAGTGTCCGGTCGCACATGAGGCAATACCTTGGAAAAAGAACTTCGGAAATGCCGTGTATTATTTTGTTTATAGACAAGTCGATATGAGTTTTATAAAGTAAGGCAGAAATATTATGACACCTATCGTGGCCGATATTGTTGCGGCTATAAGCACCATTCCCGCAGATATGTCTTTTGCTCTCTTTATTGTTTCATCATGTTCCGTTGTTATCCTGTCGGAAAGCAGTTCTATTGCGCTGTTAGCCATTTCGGCACATATCACTGCTGAAATACAGATGAGTGTGGCAATCCATTCCGTTTTGCTTATGTTGAACAGTAGTCCCGCGATGATTACGAGTACTGTGAAAGCAAAGTGTATCTTCATATTCCGTTCATGCTTTAATGCATAGGCTATACCGTTAAAGGCATAAGTAAATCCGCGCCAAAATCCTTCCCTGAATTTTTTTCTCATAGTATATGTTGTTATGTCTTGGCAAATGTAATTATTTTATCTATACCAGATGGTCAGGAGATAGGTAAAAAATAGTATCTTTGTGCTTAAGCACAAGGCAGGATGCGGTCAGGTAAAACGTTCATGTAAATTTTGTGTTTCTGCGCTTGTCAGTTTATAAATACGGCTCACAAAAATGATAACATCTGTAAATCACTCTCTTTTAAGTCATAACACGTTCAGGATGGACGTGAAGTCCGATTTGTATATAGAATACGATTCAGTCAGTCAGCTTCTTTCCATACTTGATGCCAAAATGGTTAGAGGTAAAAGGATTTTCCATATCGGGGCTGGCAGCAATGTACTGTTCACTGGTGATTTCCATGGAGTTGTGCTCCATTCCGCGATAAAGTATATGGAGACTGTCGAGGAGACCGATGATTATGTGGACATAAAAGTCGGTTCTGGTGTCGTGTGGGATGACTTTTGCCGCGATATGTCGCAGCGCGGCTTGTGGGGAGTGGAGAACCTTTCCGGCATACCGGGTGAAGTCGGTGCTTCAGCCGTACAGAATATAGGTGCGTACGGAGTTGAAGTCTCGCAGTCGATAAGATATGTGGAGACAATAGATATGCTGACTGGTAATGAGCACCATTTTTCAAACGCCCATTGCAGTTACGGTTACCGTTATTCCATATTTAAGAATAAATATAAAGACAAGCATATAGTTACATCTGTGATTTACCGTCTTTTCAAGCATCCGATGCCACGGTTGGAGTATGCAGGACTGAAAGAGCGGTTTGATGGTATGGATAATGTCACGCCTCTAATGGTCAGGGAAGCTGTACTTGATATCCGGAGTAAAAAATTGCCGGATCCATCGGAGATTGGCTCAGCCGGCAGCTTTTTCAAAAACCCGGTTGTGAGCAAGGAGAGATGTGCCGCTCTGCTTAAACAGTATTATGGGATGCCGCATTTCAAAGTGAAGGAGTTGAACGGGTTCAAACTCTCCGCAGCATGGCTGATTGATCAGTGCGGGCTGAAAGGGATGACTGTCGGAGATGCCGCAGTCTATGAGAAACAGCCGCTCGTGTTGGTAAATACAGGTCATGCGAAGCCGGAAGATGTGATAGAGCTTGCATCCATTGTGAAAAAGGCCGTGAAAGATAAGTTTTATGTGGAGTTATATCCGGAGGTGAACTATATCTAAGTAGGGATATGGAGATGAGCAAACGCCGATGAAACCGATGTTTTTGGAGTTTTGACTGATAGGTGACAGGATACGGATTGTAGGACAAATTAAAGATATAAGCTATGGCTACATTTATGGTGGAAGGCGGCTATCGCCTTCATGGCTCGATAGAGCCTCAAGGAGCTAAAAACGAGGCTCTGCAAGTGATATGTGCTACGGTGCTGACCTCGGAAAAGGTGGTATTGAAGAATGTGCCTGAAATACTTGATATAAAGAATCTTATCGTTCTACTTGAGTCCATGGGGGTGAAAGTAGAGTGTCTGTCGAAGGGCTGTTACTCTTTTGAGGCCTCGTCGCTCGACGAGAAGTATATCGAGAGCGATGATTTTCTTGAAAAGTGTTCGCGCCTGCGTGGTTCGGTGATGCTCATCGGGCCGCTGCTGTCGAGGTTGGGTCGTATGACATACGCCAAGCCGGGCGGTGACAAGATAGGCCGCAGAAGGCTTGACACTCATTTCATCGGAATACAGAACCTCGGGGCTGACTTCTCATACGACGGGCAGAAGAAAGTATACATACTAAAAACTCCAGTCGGTGGACTCAAAGGGGTGAATATGCTCCTTGACGAGGCTTCCGTGACAGGTACGGCCAATATCATTATGGCCGCTGTCTTCGCCAAAGGGGTCACACGCATATACAACGCTGCCTGTGAGCCGTACATACAGCAGCTCTGCCGCCTGCTGGCGGCCATGGGGGCGAAGATAGAGGGGATAGCTTCCAATCTGTTGACTATCACAGGAGTTGAATCTCTTCACGGGGCGGAACACACGTTGTTGCCCGACATGATTGAGGTGGGCAGCTTCATTGGTATGGCGGCAATGACAAGGAGTGAGCTGACCATAAGCAATGTCTCGTATGAAAACCTCGGCATCATTCCCGATTCGTTCCGCCGTCTGGGTATACGTCTCGAACAGAGAGGCGATGATATATTCATACCGGCACAGGAGCACTATCAGATAGAGTCGTTCATCGACGGCTCTATATTGACCATGGCCGATGCGCCGTGGCCTGGACTTACGCCTGACCTTCTGAGCGTCATGCTTGTAGTGGCGACACAGGCACGCGGCAGTGTGCTTATACACCAGAAGATGTTCGAGAGCAGGCTCTTTTTCGTAGACAAGCTGATAGACATGGGTGCTCAGATTATACTTTGCGATCCGCACCGTGCGGTGGTAATCGGTCATGACCATAATATATGCCTTAAACCCAATAATATGACATCGCCCGACATACGTGCCGGCATAGCGTTGCTCGTAGCTGCGATGAGCGCGGACGGGGTGAGCCGCATAGACCACATAGACCAGATAGACAGAGGGTATGAGAACATAGAGGCGCGCCTGAATGCGATAGGTGCCAGAATAACCCGCATGGAGTAAAGTCGCGACGGATGAATCTCTCCACGAGTATAGAGTATGTGCCTGGCATAGGGCCGAAAAAGGCGGCGGTACTGATAGGCGAGATGTCCGTCAGGACTGTGGGCGACCTGCTTTCGTGCTATCCGTATAAGTATGTGGACCGCAGCCGCTTTTATATG
The DNA here is from genome assembly GCA_017694515.1 of Candidatus Aphodosoma intestinipullorum. Lineage (GTDB taxonomy): Bacteria > Bacteroidota > Bacteroidia > Bacteroidales > Paludibacteraceae > Aphodosoma > Aphodosoma intestinipullorum. Next base: position 8,151 of record JADIMV010000152.1, on the reverse strand, counting down.
ATTTCGGAATGTACGGACACTATGTCGTACATACAGCTGCGGGGCAAGATAGTGCGCATGGAAAAGCGCGGCGAGGGGAGGTCTTTGCGGCTCGTGGCGGTTTTTACTGACGGGCGTTCGTTTATTGACCTCGTGTGGTTCAAGGGTTTGCGCTTCGTGGAAGAGAAACTGCGGCTGAACACTATGTATATAGTTTTCGGCAAACCTTCCCGTTTCGGTGATAGGCTCAATATAGCCCATCCGGAAATAGAGCCGCTGAACGAGGCGAACATTGAGAAAAACTCCGGTCTCCAGCCGTTTTACAACACGACGGAGAAGATGAAGAACAACTTCCTTGCCAGCAATGCCATACGCAAGTTTGTATGTACCATATTGAGCGACAGGGATCTGTTCATACCCGAGACATTGCCGGAGGATATAGTGAGGCAGTTTGCCCTGATGCCGAAGGCCGAGGCGGTCAGGTGCGTACATTGTCCTGTGAACGGCGAACAGCTCTCGGCAGCACGGCGCAGGCTGAAGTTCGAGGAGCTTTTCTACATACAGCTTTCCATAATCAGGCAGACCAAGCTGCGCGAACAGAAATACAAGGGGTTTGTCTTTCCGGTCATAGGCGATTATTTCAACCGTTTCTATCGCGAGTGCCTGCCGTTTGAGCTTACGGGGGCGCAGAAAAGGGTGCTGAGGGAGATACGCGCCGATGTGGGGTCGGGCCGCCAGATGAACCGTCTGCTTCAAGGCGATGTAGGGTCTGGCAAGACCATAGTGGCGCTGATGTGCTGCCTGATGGCTATCGACAACGGATTTCAGGCCGCTATTATGGCACCGACGGAAATATTGGCCACACAGCATTACCAGTCGATAGCGGAGATGGTCAGGCCGTTGGGCATCGATGTGCGGCTCTTGACGGGCAGTACGAAGAAGCGCGACAGGGAGGAGACGGCATCGGCTCTCGAAGAGGGTAGGCTACAAATAATCATCGGCACTCATGCGCTGATTGAGGATACTGTAAAGTTTCATAACCTCGGGATGGTCATAATCGATGAGCAGCATCGTTTCGGTGTGGCGCAGCGCGCACGTCTCTGGACGAAAAACGTGGTGCCGCCGCATATACTCGTCATGACGGCCACGCCTATACCGCGCACGTTGGCAATGACCATTTACGGCGATTTGGACGTGTCGGTGATAGACGAGCTTCCGCCCGGGAGAAAGCCGATAGCCACTTATCACTATTTCGACAATAGCCGTGCGTCGCTGAACAGGTTCATACAGTCGCAGATAGAGCAGGGCAGGCAGGTCTATGTGGTCTATCCGCTGATACAGGAGAGCGAGAAACTTGACCTGAAAAATCTGGAGACTGGCTATGCCGCTATGCGTGAGGTCTTTCCGCAATACGTGACGGTAATGGTTCACGGCAAGATGAAGCCTGCCGACAAGGATGCCGCAATGGCGCGGTTCGTCTTCGGAGAGGCGCAGATAATGGTGGCAACGACTGTGATAGAGGTCGGGGTGAATGTGCCGAACGCCACAGTCATGGTGATTGAATCGGCTGAGCGGTTCGGCCTTTCGCAGTTGCACCAGTTGCGCGGCAGGGTGGGGCGCGGCGGCGAGCAAAGCTACTGCATACTGATGTCGTCATACAAGATAGCTGACGACACGCGGCGGCGGCTTCAGATAATGACGGAGACGAACGACGGTTTCCAGATAGCGGAGGCTGACCTCAACCTGCGCGGTCCGGGCGACATAGAAGGCACGGTGCAGTCGGGGCTGCCGTTTGCGCTCCGTATAGCCAATCTGGCAACGGACGGACGCATATTGCAGGCGGCGCGGACTGTGGCGAAAGACCTGTTGGATGATGACCCGGAGCTGTCGAAGCCGGAACATGAGATACTGGTGAGACAACTGGAACTTCTGAAAAGGGATAAAATAAACTGGGGTGTCATAAGCTGAATGACACCCCGGTTTGTATGCTCACTTGTGGCACTGTGCCTTATTCGCGCAAAGAGTAGTCGGAAACGGCGATGCTAACCTCGTTTTTAAGCGTTTCATTTGCGTACTTTATAACGTATTCCTCGGCAGTACCCGTCTCGCCGTTATACCATAGCTCGGAGGCTGACATCACGCTGCCCATACTTTTGTTCATGTCATAGACAAGGGAGAAGGCCGCTTCGTCGTAGTACGTGTATTCGACAGTACTGTCGTTTATCCTGTTCTTTTCGTCATAGAGGCTGTCGAGGTCGACAATGTTGCCCGAAAGTATGCCCTTATAGTTTTCGCAATTCTTTTCACGCGCCCCGGTGCGCCACTCGGCATACTTTGTCTCGTTTTCCGCGAAGGCGGCTGAGTCGAGGAAATTGGCTGACAGGAAGTAGCTTGCCGCGTAGACGGTCTTGTCCCCTGTGTTGAACAATATGGCGTATTGGCCGTTGCTGTTCTTGTCAAGATAGTTTGTGGAGTTCTCGTAGAAGTTTACTACCCTGTATCCCTCCTGCCTCATCTGGCGGGTGACTTCCTTTGAGTTTTCCCCGATGAACGCTTCGAGGCGGGTGAAGATGTTCTGCTCGCCGAGGTCTATGTGCGTGCGTTCACATGAGGCCATAGCAGCCACGGTCAGAAGCGTGGCCGCAAAGGATTTGATTAATCCGGTTGTTTTCATTGTCTGTCGTTTTTATTAAGTAAATGGATAAATTGAAATGTCTATTTGACTATGAACGGGTTGTAGTGTCGTTCGTGGCCTATGGTGGTCGCCGGGCCGTGGCCGCACAGCACTTTCGTTTCGTCCGGCAGAGGCATAAGCCGTTCCTGAATTGAGCGGATAAGGTCAGTGTGTGAACCTCCGGGCAAGTCAGTCCTTCCGATGCTCTCTTCAAAAAGCGTGTCGCCCGCAAAGAGCACTCCGTCGGCTTCGCAATAGAGGCATACGCTGCCGGGGGTGTGTCCCGGTGTGGCGATTACTTTCATCTTTGTGTCGCCTATCGTTATTACATCGTTATCGGATATATAGCCCCCGAGTCGGAATTCGTGTACCATGTCGGCAGGCAGGCCGAACGCTACGGCGTGCTGCCTGATGTGCGCTATCAGGAACTCATCGGCCTGCGCGGCTACGGGCTTGATGCCGAAGCGGGTTGATGCCCACGCGTTGCCGAACGAGTGGTCAAGATGGAGGTGCGTATTGACTATGTGTCTTATGTTCAGGCTTTTCTCCGTGACGAATGCATCGATGCTCCTCTCCTCTTCGGGGAAAAGTGCGCCGCAGTCGATGATGGCAGCATCGCGTGAACCGCTGTCCCACACTATGTAGGTGTTCTCCTGAAACGGGTTGACCGTAAACTGTTTTATCTCAAGCATGACAGGATGATATTAGTGTCGTTATAGGGGAAGATATACCCCTTTTTTTGTCTCGAAATACTCCTCCTTGTACCATTCGCTGAGTTCATAGAGCGAGGCTATTTTCCTGTATTTCTCGATTTCTCCGCGCAGCTCGCCCCCTTTGAGGCAGATGAGCCCGTTGGGCAGTGCGTTTTTCTGTTTGTCGGCAATGTTTTTGCGGACTATGCGCACGAGGTCGTCAAGGGGCATCACGGCGCGGCTGACGACAAATTCGTATTTCTCTTTTACCTCTTCCATGCGGGCATGGAGGAACTCGCAGTTGGTCAGGCCGATGGCCGAGGCCACTTCTTGCGCCACACGCACTTTCTTGCCTGTGGAGTCTATGAGTGTGAAGTGCGCTTCGGGGAACATTATGGCAAGCGGTATGCCGGGGAACCCCCCTCCTGTACCGACATCGACCACAGTCGTGCCGGGCTTGAAGCGGAGTATCTTGGCTATCGCAAGCGAGTGGAGCACATGGTGTTCATAGAGGTTGTCTATGTCCTTGCGCGATATGACGTTTATCTTCGAGTTCCAATCGTGGTATAGGCCGTCGAGGGCGGCGTACTGCTCTTTCTGCCGTCCCGTCAGTTCGGGGAAGTATTTAAGTATAATGTCCATAAGCGTATGATGTCTTGTATGTCAGCACAAAGGTACGAATAATCGGGTGAACGGCAATGTGTTGGGAGGAGCGGATTTAGAGCATTGCCGCTGCCCTGCGTATGTTGTCAAGTATGGCGGACAGCCTGCTGTCACGGCGGGCGGTCTGCATATCGTAGTCGGACTGGAGTCCGCGCCAGATGTCTGCGGCTATGCCTGTGGCAGCCTCTATCTTAAGCGCAGTGTCGGTCGTGATAGGACGCTTGCCGTTGATGATTTCATTGAATGCTGTGTATGGCATATTGATTAGTTCGGCGAACTTTTTCTGCGACAAAGCGCGTGCGGCAAGCTCGTCTTTGAGCATTTCTCCCGGATGTATAGGCTCTGACGGCTGTAATTCGTCGGGTCGGTATGTTTTCTTTAGTGTTTTCATATATAGCAGGTTATTTAGAGGATAGGGCAGGCCGATAACTGTGTTCGCGGGCTATGCATGTCCTGAACTGCCGGTCTATCTCTTCTATGTATTCTTTCAGGTTCATACTGTCGGTTGTTTGTTTTCTGCCGGGCCGGCTGTCCCCTTTTTCCTGAGGCTGGGGAAGAGTTTGCGGAAGCGCAGCAGGTATGTTCCCAGTTTTCCTCCGGCGACGATGAGCATGACGGCCATGATGATGAGCATGATGCCGATGACGAGCCGTCCTGTGAGGCGTTCGCCGAAGACTGTCACGCCGAAGATGACGGCTGTGACCGGTTCAAGCGCGCCGAGTATGGCCGTGGGGGTCGCGCCGATGGTGTGGATGGCCTGTGTGGTGCAGAGGAGCGAGACCACTGTGGGTAATACGGCGAGGGCTATGACGTTGCCCCACAGATACCACTTAGGCACTATCTGGAGCGATGTGCCGAAGTCGAGGCGCACGAAGAAAAGGAGTGTCCCGAAGATGAGGGCGTAGAATGTGAGCTTGACAGTGGCGATCTCTTTCAGTACCGATTTGTTCACGGAGACGATGTATATGGCATAGGTCAGCGCGGAGAATAGCACCATGATGACCCCGGTCAGGCTGAGGCTTGTGCCGTCGTCGCTTTTGTATAGCAGGGCTATGCCTGAGAGAGCCATGCAGATGCACGCTACGGTGAGCAGGGTTATCTTCTCCTTGAAGAATACGGCCATTATCACGGCCACCATGATGGGGTAGACGAAGAGCAATGTTGACGCTATGCCGGCATCCATGTAGTTATAGCTCTGGAACAGGAGGAGCGACGAGAGGGCGAACAGCAGCCCGACTATGCCGAGGGGCAGTATCTCGTTTTTCTTCAGCCGGAAGTCGCGCCCGCGTGCCTTTATCATGACCGCGAGGATGGGTATGGCGAGCGAGTAGCGGTAGAACAGTACGGAGTCCACGTTCATTCCCGCGCTGTAAAGCGGCAGTGCGAACAGCGGGTTCATGCCGTATGTGGCGGCGGCTATCGAGCCGTATATCAGTCCTTTTATGTTAGGGTTCATTAGAGTCTTCTTTATCGCGTAAAGCCGCCTGACGACACACTGCGTCAGACGGCCTCAATATCATGTACACTATATCCTGTCGTCTCCTTCCTCCTTCACTGTCGATTTCAGGGCTTCGGTTATGATATTCTTCATCTCGAGCGTGCGCTGCTGCATCTCGTTTTTCTTTTTCGGCTTGAAAAGGGCGGCATATTTGCACGGCACGAGTTTGAAGTCCATATCGTCCGGCGTGCCTTTTATGTCGAGCCCGAGACGGACGGGCAACGGGCAGTCGGTCAGCGAGATATGGCAGTTGTACGAGTTGTCGAGGTTGTAGCGTCCCGAGAGCACGGCCTGCCATTTGTCCATCGAGATGAGGAACGGATAGAGATCCACTTCATCGCGGAATACGGTCATCTCCACGGAGAGCGAGTCTATCACGTTCTTTGCCTTACGGCTGAACATCAGGTATTTCGATATTGTCTCGAATGTCTCGCTGTCAAGTACTACGAGGTCTTTGCCCTCGATGGCCGCCGCCCCGCGCAGGGTCGATATTTTTGGCTGGTACTTGGAGTTGAGGTATGTCTCTGCCACGAAATGGAACTGCGCCGCGCCCTCGAACGACGAGAGCATCGGTATCACTGTATCTACGTATGGCACAAGGTCTAACAGCTTGCGTATGTCTATGTCGAGTAGATGGAAATTCAGCCCGGCGTAGAGGTGGTTCTCCCGTTCCGAGCGGTAGACTCCCGTGAGTTGCATACGTGCGGCGTCGCTTGTGAAGCCCATCTGTTCGAGAACGAGCTTGCCGTCGTTCACTGTGAGGCGGCCTTTCACATCGTTGAACTCGTTGCCGTTGAACAACGCCTTGTTTATGTGCGTGTTGAACGCGCAGTCTATACCTTTCGGCACCATGAACGGCCCGGAGGATTCCTCGCTCTCCTCTTTTTCTATGGTTTCATCGTCGTCATTCTCGGCTGTTTCCGTTGTCTTGTCGTTGCCGAGTCCGCTTACGAATGCCAGCAGGCGGTCTACATCGGTCTGTTCCGACACGAAGTTAAGCTCTCCGAGCAGAAGCCCCTCGCCTTTGATGAATTTACGCAGGTTGGTCACTTTCCCCGTGAGCGAGAAATCTGAGTTCTCCACGATTATGCGGCTGTCCGTTATGTTCATTGCCCTTGGGGCGAATGTGAACTTTATGGCGGGTATCGTGACTGGCGACGGGAGCATATCCATGGCCACGACTCCGTCGTTGAAGTCCACTTTGAGCAGCGGGTTCCATTTGAGAAGGAGGTTCTCCTGTGTGCGGTCGTATGCCGAGAGGGCGTTTACCGATATGCGCCGTGTGGTCACATCCATGGCCGAGCCGTTGTGCAGGGCGAGGCTGTCGCTGCTGTAACTGCATGTCAATGAGGGAACTTTCGGGTGTTTCTTCATTGGCGAGAGCGACACGTGGCCTTTCGGTGCGACGAGTAGCGCGCTGAGTGTGTCGCCCATTGAGGCGTTTATCGATTTGATGTCGAAACCGCACATAAGCGATGGTATCTTGGTAGTGTCCAGTGGGTTGGACACCCCGACTGTCAGCTCCGGGCTGACTATGCGTGCCTCGATGCCTGGCATGGTGAAGTTGAGGTCATGACCCTTGACCGTAAGGTCGGCAAGTTCGTTTACCATCGGTTTCTGCCGTGCCGTCGGCAGATTGAGGCTGATGGAGCCTTGGCTGTCGGTGACCTTTATGGAGTCATCGTACGTAACATCCAGCCCGCTGTATGCTATCGTGCCTGATGCAGATATCTTCTCGAGGTTCATTTTCTCGATGTCCGACAGGCGGAAACGGGCGTTGACCGCAGGGCGTATCCTGCCTTCCATCGCTATGTTTATCTCCGATGGAATCACGGGTTTCAGCTCCGGCAGGTTTATGTCGCCGGTGATGCTGGCATTCACTGTCGGGTCGCCGAGAAGGTCATCAGCCGAGCCGCTGGCCGAGACCCACATCGTCCCTGTCTTTGCATAGAGGCTGTTGATTGTGGCGGTCGAGGGCGTTTTGCCGTTCAGGTCGAGGCTGGCGGTGATGTCGGCCTTTGTCTGTTCGAGCCTGTACGGTATCGGTTTGTAGTCCACTGTCGCATCGTCGAGCGTGAGCGCGGCGTCGATGAGCGGCATGGTGCTGTCGTTGTACACCCCCTCTGCCCTACAGTTCAGGGCTATCTTGCCGTGCAGTTCGCGAAAATCGGATAGCATCGGGGTGTATTTCTCCGGCACGAGGGCAAGGAGCGAATCGATGGCTATGCTGTTTGTCGCTATGTTCATGTCGAGCCCGATGTCGCCGCTGTCGCGCATCTGTGCCGAGCCGTCGAGTGTGAGGGCTATGCTGTTGAGCGTGAGTTGCGTCTGTTTGAGCTGTGCGAGCAGTATGTCCATGTTGAGCGCGAGCGGCATATCGAGCGCGAGGCTCACTCGGTTGGCCAGTGTGTCGCTCCCCATGACGAACGTGGTTGCGGGCAGCCTTCCGTTCAGCCTCCCCTCTATGTGGTTGTCGCGCATGGTCAGGTCGGCCTGTATGGCCGTTTTGTCGATGGATACGGCCATTTTTGATGAATCATTCAGCGAAAGGCGCAGTCCCGGGACATCGATTGAGGCCGCTATGTCGGCATCTGCGTTTTGCAGGTTGCCGTCTAGTGTGAGGCTCAGTCCTGTGGCCGATGCGT
>JADIMV010000151.1 GCA_017694515.1 Candidatus Aphodosoma intestinipullorum | reverse complement strand
CATGTATTCAGATATGACGCGGAGAACGACAAGTTCGAACTCATCGCAGCCCCGGCGAACGAAAACGCGGCGGCACGCGGATGGGACGTGGCAAACGACGGCACAATCGTAAGCATGAATGCACCGCAGATGATGTTACGCGAACCATATATTGTAAGGAGCGGCACAGACTTCATGGTACCTTTCGGGGAGTGGCTTTCGTACAGCAACATAGAGGTAGCAGAACAGATAGCTAATTCGAACAGTGTAACTCTGTCAGGCATCAGCGGCGACGGCAAGACTATCGGCGGATATTATCTTGGAGAGGGAGGATACGTATCGTTCTTCTACCATATCCCCGACCTTCAGCTTGGCGTTGATGAGGTGACGGACAACACGGTGCGCGACGATGAGTTCTGCTATGTCGAGGACGGCCAGCTCTATATCCCGGGCGGGTGCGACGCACTCTATGTGTACAGCATCGGCGGCGTGCAGGTATTCGCTGCGGCTGACGGTACGGCCACTTCATACAGCCTCCAGTCTCTGCCCAACGGCGTGTATGTGGTAAGGGCTGAGAAAGAGGGACAGAACATTGTCACAAAGATTATACTCTAAGCCTTAGGGCATAAACCTTTAAACCCCAAACGTTCTAATGAGCGTTTGGGGTTTAATATAGCTACCCGCCGTGCGGACAGAGAGTCCGCACGGCGGGTAGCTTTTTGTCCGAAGGGAATAAGAGCTGAGAGCCGGGAGATAAGCTAAACTCCGCCAACGCATTGGACGAGAGGAGGTGTCCAGTCAGGACAAAGGTAAGGAGAACCTAACCGGAAGATAAGGCGAGAGTACGTGTTTTTAACTTTTATTTTAGGATACGAGACATTAGAATATTGGAGGGAAAAGACTGTGAGGCGTAAAGTGGTTAGGAAGAGATTAGGGTCAAGGTACTTGGAAGTTGGCTGGAAAGTACGTGTTTTTAACTTTCATTCAACATGAGGGGAGGCCATACCATGACTGGCCGCGAGGCACAACTTTACCCAAAGACGGCATACCGGAAAGAACGGACAGAGAGAAGAATGGCCATCAGGATATAAATATTTTCCATGAAGATATAACACGAGAGCCAAGAAGACAGGCTAATTTTGCAGAACCGGAAAAACGGGACTGATATGAACCCAAAACGGTCATTAGAACGTTTTGAGGACTATGCGAAAGCCAGTTTTCCACTAAGCAACCTTTGATATGCAATAGAGGATTTTGAGTTCGGCTGAAATCCCGTTTTTACTAAACTATTTGGCCGCTTTCCAGTTTCTGGAGGTAACTTCATACGCACTTTTCCTTGACATAGCCCGCTATGCCTTCGGGAAAGTGCATATAAATCTACTCGCCATAAACATGGAAATCAGATTAAATTCTAATGACCGATTTGGGATGAACAGGACAATAACGGAGACATTCCCCATACTCGAAATGAGCTGCGCAGCATGCGCCGCCCGCGTGGACAAGACGCTCAACCGCCTTGACGGCGTTGTCCATGCAACGGTCAATTTCGCCGCAGCCACAGCAACAGTGGAATACACGCCTGACGTGTGTACGCCGGAAAAGATGAGGGACGCACTCAGAAGCGCGGGCTACGACATGCTCACCGAGGCTGCGGACTCAGCGGCAGAAGAGGTGGAGCAGATACACTCGGCACACTACCGCGCCCTGCGCTGCAGGACTATCTGGGCATCCGCCCTTTCCGCAGTGATAATGGTGTTGAGCATGGTACTGACAGGAGTCCCCCATGCGGATCTCGTCTCATGGATACTCGCCACACCAGTAGTATTCTGGATAGGACGGCAGTTCCACATCAACGCATGGCGGCAGCTCAAGCACCGCGCCGCCAATATGGACACGCTCGTTGCGCTCAGCACCACGGTGGCCTACCTTTTCAGCGTGTTCAACGTGCTATTCCCATCGTTCTGGACATCGCGCGGCATAGAGCCTCACATCTATTTCGAATCGTCGAGTGTCATAATAGCCTTTATCCTCATAGGCCGCACACTCGAAGAGCGCGCCAAAGCCAACACATCGTCATCACTGCGCCGTCTCATCGGCCTGCGGCCCAAAAGCGTGACAAGAGCCGAGGGGGAGGCACTTCAGACAGTGCCGGTCGAAGCCGTGCAGCCCGGTGACACCCTTATTGCCCGTCCGGGAGAAAAGATTGCCGTCGACGGCGTTGTCACACAAGGAGAATCGTATGTGGACGAGAGTATGCTGAGCGGAGAGCCGATAGCGGTGCATAAGACACCGGGCGAACGTGTCTTCGCAGGAACGATAAACCAGCGCGGCTCGTTCCGCTATACGGCCACACAGACAGGTTCTGCAACCATGCTCGCGCAAATCATCCGCATGGTGCAGGAGGCACAAGGGAGCAAAGCCCCGGTGCAGAAACTCGCGGACAGGATAGCGGGCATATTTGTACCCGTCATACTCGGCATCGCACTGCTGTCCATGCTGCTATGGATGGCTCTTGACCCCGCAGAAGGCCTCTCGCACGGCATACTGGCTTTCGTGACTGTGCTGATTATAGCCTGCCCGTGCGCACTCGGGCTGGCCACACCTACGGCCATCATGGTCGGCATAGGCAAAGGAGCGGAAAACGGCATACTCATAAAAGACGCGGAGAGCTTAGAGACGGCCAAGAGGACAGACTGCATAGTACTGGACAAGACCGGCACCATCACGGAGGGAAGACCCGAAGTGAGCGACATGATATGGTATTCGGACGACTTGCAGAGCCGTGACATACTGCTGAGCCTTGAAGAACATTCGGAACATCCTCTGGCAGAAGCTGTAACAAGACATTTGGGTAAGGGGGCGATGACCGCTCCAGAGAGCGTCGAAAACATCAGCGGGAAAGGCATAAGGGGCAGTTTCAACGGGAAAGAGTACTTCGCCGGCAACATGGCACTGCTCGCGGAGCATGAGATTACGGTCAATGACAACGTCAAGACCGCCATCGCCCGCCTCACGGCGGAGGCCAAGAGCGTAGTCCTGTTCGCGGACAGCACATCGGTGCTCGCACTTGCAGGCATAACCGACAGGATAAAGGAAAGTGCCGTGCCTGCCGTCAGCAGTCTGCACCGCGAAGGCATAGAGGTCATCATGCTGACAGGGGACAATGAGCAGACGGCACAAGCCGTAGCCGCACAGACCGGCATAGAGCATTTCAAGGCAGCCATGCTCCCGCAGGACAAAGCCCTATATATCAAACAACTGCAAACGGAAGGAAAACACGTCGCCATGATAGGCGACGGCATCAATGACAGCGCGGCAATGGCTCAGGCAGACCTCAGCATCGCCATGGGGCGCGGCAGCGACATCGCGATAGACGTGGCCCGCATGACCATCATCTCGTCCGACCTCACAAAAATATCCGATGCACTGAACCTGTCCCGTATGACAGTGCGCACGATAAGGGAAAATCTATTCTGGGCATTCATATATAACCTCATCAGTGTGCCTATCGCAGCCGGGATACTCTACCCCATCTGCGGTTTCCTGCTGAACCCGATGATAGGCGGGGCGGCAATGGCGTTCAGCAGCGTGAGCGTCGTCACCAACAGCCTGCGACTAAAACGTAAAAGGCTTTCAAACAGAACGGGAAAGGCCATGCCGACTGAATGCACGGCGCAACGTTCATGCGAACTGTCAGGCGTGGAAGATATGACCATTAACCAAACGATTGATAATATGACTACTATGAAACGAGAGTACACTATCGGAGGCATGATGTGCCAGCATTGCCGCGCACATGTGGAGAAAGCGTTGAACGCTGTTGAGGGGGTAAAAGCTGTTGTCACACTCGAACCGCCAACGGCTGTCATTGAATTTACCAGTGCGGAGAAACCGCTCGCGGAGCTGCAAGCCGCACTTTCAGCCGAAGGAGAGTACACCATCAGTGAAAAATGACCATTATTCGGGGCAGTCCGGTTTCTGTGGCTGCCCCGCGTTTATCCTGTAACGGACAAAGACGATATGGCGCGACAGGGACAAAAAACATAATGCGGCTTGGATGTAAACCCATTATTTTCATTACCTTTGCACCATGAATAATACATCAGCCATGAACAGGATACTACATATCGTTTTCACCGCTGCGGCGTTCATCGCCTTTTCCGCCGCACACGTACAGGCACAGACCGCCTCGGACACCCGCGCCGACTCGCTGCAACAGGCAGTGGACGAACTCTCAGCCGAGAAGAAAAAACTCGACATAGAGAAGAAGAATGAACAGGTGTGGCGCAGGAACAACAAATACTTCAACCTCGGATATGCGCTCTACACACTCGACAACCGCGACTTAGGCAACAGATGGAAAAGCGATTTCGCATTCATGCTCAATTCAGGCCGCACATTCTACCTGCATCACCGCCCAATAGGCGGAATGGTCAAATTCGGCATCGATGTGACATACCTCGAAGTCTCCTACGCGAAATACAGCAGCGGCACACGGCTCTCTCTCGACTTAGACAGCGAAACCCAGCCTGACATCAACCTCGGCACGCATCAGATTGACCTGTCAGTGCAGGCCGGCCTCTCTGTAGCAGTCAACCCAATAGACCGCCTTAAAATCAGTTCGCACTGCCGTTTCGCTCCAGCCGCATCGATGGTCATAATCGAAGATGAGTTCAACGTGGCCTTCGTCCCGTATGTCAATTTCGGCGGCCACATCGCATGGCGGTTCATATCAGTCGGCGTAGAGGGCATGATAGGCACCGGGCGGTACTCCGGCGCATCTGTCAACGACGACTTAGATATCGAATCAGATGGTTTCAGCGATATGTTCTCCATCTCCGGACACCGTTTCCGTTCATCCTCAGTACGTTTCATACTCGGATTCCATTTCTGAGCCACAGTATAGACCGGTCAGCAAGGAGGGACGGGTACAACAGGCAGCAGAGGGCGCGTTTTTAGACAGCTGCCCTTTGTCATTACTGCTATTTTCTGTACTTTTGTATGCTGGTGCATACAGACTCGGAAATACAATCACAATACAATTATAAGTCTATGAAATTCAAACTATTATCAACTATGGCAATAGCCACATTGTTCGCTGCCTGCGGCACAGAAACACCGCAGGAACAGAAGTGCGAGAGAGAGATAATCACCCGCCACACGGACATCAAAATCGAAGACGGGCGCATGACCCCAGAAGTGTTATGGTCATTCGGTCGCCTTGCTGACGCACAGGTAAGCCCCGATGGCAAGAAAGTGCTTTACAGCGTGTCGTATTACAGCGTGAAAGAGGACAAAAGCAACAGCGAGCTGTTCACCATGAACATAGACGGCTCTGATGTACAGCAGATTACAAACACGCCACAGGGCGAATATGTTGCCCGTTGGGTGAAAGGAGGAGAAAAGATAGCATTCATGTCAGCAGAGAGCGGCTCCATGCAGCTCTGGGAGATGAATCCCGACGGGACAGGCCGCGTACAGATTTCCAACTACGACGGCGGCATAAACGACTACCTCTATTCCCCTGACAACAAGCACGTGATACTCATCGCGAACATACAATACGGGGAACGCACATCAGATGTCTATCCCGACCTTGACAAGACCACGGGCAAAATCGTCACCGACCTCATGTACAAGCATTGGGACGAATGGGTAGAGACAATACCCCATCCTTTCCTGTTCGACTACGACGGCAAGACTCTCACTAATGAACGCGACATCATAGCGGGAGAACCGTTCGAGTGCCCGATGAAACCGTTCGGCGGCAATGAGCAGCTTGCATTCTCTCCCGACGGGAAATTCATCGCTTACACCTGCCGCAAGAAATCCGGCATGGAGTATGCCCTGTCCACCAACTCGGACATATATCTCTACTCGATTGAGGAAGGCAAGACTGTGGAAAATCTTTCGGAAGGCATCATGGGCTACGATATCAACCCGCGCTTTTCGCCCGACGGCAAGATGATTGCATGGGAAAGCATGGAGCGCGACGGCTATGAAAGCGACAAGAACCGCCTGATGGTCATGGACTTGGAAACAAAAGAGCGTACCGATGTGACCGCAGACTTCGACCAAAGCGTTGCCGGACTCACGTGGGACAAGAGCGGGGAGAACATCTATTTCACAAGCTGCCACTTCGCCAAGACACAGATATACAAGGCCAATGTCGCCACTAAAGCCATAGCGCAAATCACCGACGGCACACATGATTACGTCAGCGTAGCGACAGCCGACGGCAAACTCATCGGCGTACGTCACTCCATGAGTATGCCTGACGAGATATACACCATCGATGAAACCACAAAGGAACAGAAGCAGATTTCGTTTGAAAACAAACACATACTTGACCAGCTCACCATGGGGTGCGTCGAAGAGCGTTGGATTACCACGACAGACGGCAAAAAGATGCTCGTATGGGTGATTTATCCGGTCAACTTCGACCCCGAGAAGAAATATCCGACACTGCTCTACTGTCAGGGCGGGCCGCAAAGCCCCGTGAGCCAGTTCTGGAGCTACCGCTGGAACTTGCAGATTATGGCTGCCAACGACTACATCATCGTAGCGCCTAACCGCCGCGGCCTGCGCGGATTCGGCATGGAGTGGCTTGAGGCCATCAGCAAGGACTATGGTGGACAGTGCATGAAAGACTACCTCACAGCCATTGACTCCGTGGCTCAAGAACCCTATGTGGACAAAGACCGTCTCGGCTGCGTAGGCGCATCGTTCGGAGGCTATTCGGTCTACTGGCTCGCCGGACATCACGACAAACGCTTCAAGGCGTTCATAGCGCATGACGGTATGTTCAATCTCGAACAGCAGTATCTCGAAACGGAAGAGATGTTCTTCGTCAACTGGGATCTCGGCGGCCCATATTGGGACGAGGCCAACAAAGAGACATACGCCAACTCTCCGCATCTCTTCGTCGACAAATGGGATACCCCTATCATGGTCATACATGGAGAAAAGGACTACCGTATACTTGCATCGCAAGGCATGAGCGCATTCAACGCGGCTAAACTGCGCGGCATACCTGCCGAACTGCTCATCTTCCCCGACGAGAACCATTGGGTAGTGAAACCACAGAACGGCATACTGTGGCAACGCGAGTTTTTCCGCTGGCTTGACCGCTGGCTGAAAAAATAAAGTGCCATATAACAATATCTCAAAATATGAACGCCTGACAGATTGATGGTCTGTCAGGCGTTCATATTATATACATGAGATTCATTCATGAAATTCATTCCTCATCATAGGGCAATGCTCCTGACTTCGTCAACGTGTCACCCAAAATTCATCCGTGAACAATGGAGCGATACGTTGATGCCGTTTCATAAGCATAGTCCTGTTGATGGTCTGCTTGCTTTGAGGCAATGTCATCTGTATTGTCACGAT
>JADIMV010000150.1 GCA_017694515.1 Candidatus Aphodosoma intestinipullorum | reverse complement strand
GCAGGCGCAGGTTTTCCGACAGTTCGTCACTCAGATTCTTGTCAAACTCATCAATAATACAGAAGATTTCCGTAACTTTGTCCCTGGTAATCATCGCTTGTGTGTTTTGTAACGTTTTGATTTTCAACTGTAAAGATACAAAATAACGGCGAGATTACCAACTTTTTCTTTCCTTTTCTTATCCCGAACTCGCGTATTACTGTAAAAGACAATTCCGGCGAAGGGGAATACGACTTCTATATACGCGCGGTGTGCGGTGATTATCACAGCGTATGGGTATCCCATACACAATTCATATTCTATACCGGCTTAAGATGTGTTGACTATCTCGACCTTAACGACAAGAACTGTTATTATGGTGAATTTGCTGACCCGGAATTATATCGTGGCGTTGTAAACAAAGGTTATAAATCAATCGATAGCCGTCACACTATACACTCAAGCAAAAGAGAACTCGACCCGCGCACAGGCAACGGATTGAAGACTGTCCCTGATGACGAGATAGCCTCCGTGCGCCTCGGTAATTGGGATATCAACTCTCAGGCCGAATCTGTGAAATATGATTATCATGTCGATGCATCTACCTCCGCGATATTCCTGCTGAAATACGCTGTCGTGTTGCAAAATCCTTCGGGGCATGGGAAAGAACAGCAGCCGCGTTTCACTCTTGAGGTAACACAGGACGGAAAGAAAATCGATAAATATGGCTGTGGTGAGGCGGACTTTTCTGCCGGATTCGACACTGATGACTGGAATGTGTACCCTAACCCTGACGACCCGTCAACTCACACGCTTTGGAAAGACTGGACGACAGTGGGCATCAACCTTGCCGAATTCGATGGTGAAGACCTTGAAATACAACTCACCACATACGATTGCAGCCAGAGTGGCCACTACGGATACGCCTATTTTACAATCGGATGTTCCGACGGTAAACTACAGGGTGTAAGCTGCGGAGAAAATCCTGTCAACAGCTTCACCGCACCTGATGGGTTCAACTACCGCTGGTATCTGAAAGACAAGCCAGATGAGACCATCGGTGAAAGTCAGACACTCGAAGTCTCGCCTAACGATACTCTTACATACATGTGCGATGTGATACAGCCTACAAACGCCCAGTGCTACTACACGTTGGAAGCCTCTGCCATTCCGCGCTGGCCGGTGTCAGAGGCATCTTACTCAGCCCGCACGAAAGACTGCTCCAACATAGTGGACTTCACCAACGACAGTTATGTGATGCTTGTAAACCAGATAACGGGGGACACTTCTGTCTCCTCTCAACAGTGCGAGTCGGTTCTTTGGGACTTCGGCGACGGCACAACCTCCACAGAGTGGAATCCGTCACATGAATATCCCGCAAAAGGCGGCAGCTACAAGGTTACACTGCAAACGGGACTGGCAAACGACCTGTGCCTCAGCACATACGAGTTTACAGTAGAACTGCCGGAACTCAGTACGGTGATAGACACTATTGACGTGTACACCTGTCACGAAGTGCCGTACAAGGACGCTAACGGCAATATGCACTATTTCTCGGAAGAGTTCACCGACACGGTCATAAACCCGGAAACCGGATGCCGCCACATCACTACCACTCGGCTAACCATGCTTGATGAAATGACAGGCACTCACTCTGATACTGTATGCACGGACGACCTGCCGTATGTATTCAACGGCAAGGAATACCGCGAGACCGGCATATACACCGACACCCTGACAGGACGCTGCGACTGCGACTCGATTGTGACACTCGACCTGCTGGTCAACACATCGCTCGACATCAGTTTCGATACTGACATCACAGCCTGCGCCGATGACGGTACTATATATATCCCTTTCAATCTCCGCTCCGGCATAGCCTCAAACTACAGCGTCACATTTGCTGAGGAAGCTGCCCGAATGATGAACGTCACCGATGCCGCTCCCGTCGGGGAACAGATGGAGATACCCATTCCCGACAGCCTGCGGCCTGACATATATACGGCGCAGGTAGTGTTCGACAATGCCGACTGCGGCAACGTGGAACAGACAGTAAGATTCCGCATATACTATCCTGACACGATAATCATACAGCGGTGGAACGATGTGCTTGGAGTCCGCAACAGCATCTACAACGGAGGCTATACCTTCTCCGCCTACCAGTGGTATGTCAACGGGCAGCCTCTCTCCGGAGCGACCGGTCCTAACCTCTATCTGCCGGACGGACTGGATGCGGAGGCGCAATACACCGTAATGTTGACCCGCAGCGATGACGGACGCTCAGTATTCACTTGCCCCATACAGCCCGGGGCGTTCACGACAGTGGAGAACGTGCCTGTAGTGACGTTCGGAAACGGCAGCATATCAGTTGGCAGCAAGTCCGCCTGCACTGCGCGACTCTGGTCTGTATCGGGAGTGCTTATAGGTACATATACGCTCGAAATAGGAGAGACAGCCATACCTGTACCATCTGTCTCAGGCATTTACATCCTCGAACTGACAACAGACGACGGTCTGCGCCACATTCATAAAATCATAACTGGCTATTGAATTGACTCATAATACCTTAACCTATTATCCGACACTATGGAAAGGAAACACATCCATTTGACTCTCATTGCCCTAATGACTGTACTGTCACTCACTGCACAGCAGCAGATATCAGCCCCGTATCAGCATGGGTTTGAAGACGCTGCTGAAAACGCCAACTGGACTCTCAACGTAGGCACACTGGGTACGCAGTGCAATGACCAATGGTTCATAGGCTCATCTACATTCAATGAGGGACGAAACTCACTATATATTACGGACGATGGCGGACTCACTCCACAATTCGGAGGGAAACCTGATATCGTAGTCGCCTCGCGCACGTTCTCCATTGCCGATGGCAGCTACGAAGTGTCGTTCGACTGGAAAAACATGGCCGCAGGGAACAGCGGACTTTATGTCTGCTTGACCAAACAGTCATCTGCATTGCAACCCGAAAGCGACCCATCTTCATCTGCCATGCCAAACTGGCTGCGTAACGGACAGCAGCAAGTCACGCTCTCCGACGGTTCGCGCACATACTGCCTCGCATCGCGGCAGGAATGGACTACCGCCTCGTTCGACATGAACGTCACGCGAGGACAGGTGCTGACCCTCTCTTTCGTATGGATGAACTCCAACCGCGATACCACACTTAAAGACCTCGGAGCCTGTATTGACAACATACAGATAGTCTCCACCGCCTGCCGCAAACCATACGATGTGACGCTGCAACAGCTGTCGTGCGACTCGGTTATGCTCTCATGGAAAGGCTCTTCCGAAGAATACGCCATAGAATACAAAGCCAACGGCAATGAGGACTGGACTCGCATAGACGACATCAGCACCATGCAATACCTCATCACGGGTCTGGAAGAAAGCACCTATGATTTCCGCATACAGGGAGTGTGTCTCGACACACTTTTCAGCGCGTGGGCCACGCTTAACTCCCAGCTTATCTTCTGCCCTGATGACCACTGCTTCAACTATGTGGATTTAAACGATACCGCCAACATAACTTGCTATATCGGAGAGGCTGGCAAGCCAAAATCGTTCGTTAAAAAGATTGCCAATTTCGGTCCGGACTCTAAATCAAGCCGCCACACGGTATATTACGCGCTCAACCAGTTCGACCCCCGCACGGGCAATAAGCTGCGCACTATCCCCGAAGGCGAGTTCGCCTCTATACGCCTCGGCAACTGGGATGTAAATTCCGAGGCTGAACGCATAGAATTCAAATATAAAGTCGACTGCGCTGTTGCCTCGATACTCATCATGCGCTACGCCGTTGTTCTTGAAGACCCTAACCACCCTACGACAGACCAGCCTTTCTTCTCGCTCAAGCTGCTTGATGAAAACGGGAATGAACTCGACCCGGATTGCGGGAAAGCCAATTTCTACGCCCAGCGCGGGCGCGAAGGTTGGAACGTCTACACTGGTGAACGCGGCGACCTCTATTACAATTGGAAAGATTGGACGACCATGGGAATAAACCTGCAACCTTATGACGGCCAGACTATAATAGTGCAACTCGAGACACGGGACTGTATGTACGGCGGACATTTCGGCTACGCCTACTTCACTCTCGGATGCGCATCCGGCGAGATAGACAACGTGAGCTGCGGTGCATCTCCGCAGATGGACATCGAAGCCCCCGACGGCTTCGACTACCGGTGGTACAGTTCCGAAGACCCGGACAAAACACTGTCAGACAGCATCATATACACAGTGCAGTCGTCCGACACGACAACCTACTATGTGGACTGTATGTTCAAGGAGAACCACGACTGCCGTTTCACGCTCTCAACCGTGGTCTCCCCGCGCAACCCTTTCGCCGATTTCTCATACACATGGGAACCGAAGGAATGCCGCAACTACATCAGGCTGATAAACCGCAGCCATGTGACCTCGGCAGACAAGGACGGCACATTGATACATACGGACGAACCGGTGCAGAGGGTAACATGGCAAATGGACGACGGGACAAGCTACACGCAGAATGACCCAGTGATACATATGCCCGACACAGGCGGTGTCCTATCGTTCACCCTCCGCGCCGAACTCTCTGACGGCGAATGCGTGGACGACACATCGTTCTCCATAACAGTACCGTCCATCATATCTGCGCCGACCCGGATAGACACCACTGTCTGCTTCGGTTCTGTCATCCAGTTCGGAGACAAACTGATAAACACCAAGAACATATCATCCTACGAAGAATACGAATACACCGTACCGAACATCGCCGGATGCGACAGCTCCGCATTCATGCGCCTATCGGTACTGCCCGAGATAGCGGACACCTATCTGACAGACAGCATCTGTTTCGGTGACACTCTCTGGGTTGGCGACATACCTCTTACCTCCACCGTTCAGCGTCAGGAAGTATGGCTCACCACCGCCGACGGCTGTGACAGCATAGTGACCGTTGACCTTACCGTACATGATGAGGTCACCTTCTCCGTCTCTCACACCGATGAGACATCAGGGCCGAACAGCGGCTCTATCACACTAAGTGACACCCCGGAAAACTACACATGGTCCGTCAACGGCACTATGGGTGCACCTCTCACCGGCCTTAAAGGAGGCGAATACAAGATAGTAGTTTACAACCGTTACGGATGCCCGAGTGACACCGTTACGGTATTCATCGACCGCGAATGCCTCGAAATAGAAATCGACATACCTGACTCATTGTCAGCCTGCGCCGATGACAGTGCGCTCCTGCTGCCATACACCGTCAGCAAAGGTCTGACCTCCACCTACACAGTGCAGTTCGACAGCACTGCATCCGGCGCAGGTTTTGCCGATGCCACGGACACTCTGTCAGGCGATGCCATACGCATAGTCCTGCCCGACTCATGCCGTCCCAACCGATACGGGGCGACACTCACCGTACACGATGATATATGCGGCGACCAAAGTTTCCCGCTCGCGTTCGACATACTCTATTCGCCGGACATAGTAGCCCAGAAATGGGACAACGTACTCGCCGTCAAGAACTCTGGCTACAACGGCGGCTACGACTTCTCTTCATTCCTCTGGTATCGTAACGGGCAGCCGCTCCCGGGCGAAACCTCGTCCGTCCTCTACCTCGGGGAGAACAGCAGCTTCGACATCACGGACAGCTATCAGGTTCTGCTCACCCGCAGTGACGACCGAGTGTCGATGCTATCATGCCCCGCAGTCCTGACCCTCAAGCAGGAACTGACGGACTACCCCACCGTCACCTCCGTCCCTGCCGGCAGCCCCATGCGCATAGCCGCCACTCGGGATGCTACGACCGTCAGGATATACAGCGTATCAGGTATACTCTATACGGAAGAGACTGTCGACAGTCACCACTCCTACGTCACGGCTCCGCCCGTGCCGGGAGTCTATATCGTTCACACAGAGTGTGGCCCTGAGTGCCGCACATATAAGATACTCGTCAGGTAGCCGCTCCTTTGGGGGTACTCGGCCAGTCGGCATTAACGTTCGTTCACCCGTCGTTAACATATGCAGTCAGCCGTCATTCAGCTACCCTCAGGCGAGCCTCAACCAAGCGAAACGGACAAAAACAGACGCATTCTGTTTTAACATACAGACACAAAACATTAAATTGACAATACATATTATTTAACAATTCTATAATCTCTAATGTAAAACTGACCATGAAACTGAATCTGTTCCGATGGGCGGCCATCGCGCTCCTTGCTGCGATACCGCTGGTGGCGACTCCTCAGTACGCCATCGTACTTGACGAAGATTTTGAAGAGTGCGCCGACGGCACATTACCGTTCGGATGGACACTCGAGTATGTAACCGACACACGCCAGAACTGAGCCGTGGAGAGCGGAGGCGACTACCCCGCAGGCGCATACGCCGGCAGCAACAAGCGCGTTGCCCTGCGCAACAGCACCGACATGACCATAGGCTTCGTGACTCGCCTCGTCACCCCGCCCATGGATCTCTCGACCCTTAATCTGCCTGTGCTATGCTTCGCCCACGCGCAGGCGCAGTGGACAAACGACTTCGACATACTGCGGGTCTACTACCGCACATCGCCGGACAAGGACTGGACTCCGCTCCCCATGGCCGATTACAGTAACACATACATACCGCAATGGCGCATGGACACCGTAGAACTCAGCTCCACGCTCGGCCAACGCGCATACCAGCTCGCCTTCGAAGGCACAGACCGCCTCGGCCGGGGCATCGTACTGGACAACATCGTCGTCCGCTCCAAACCCACTTGCCTCCAGCCGACAAACCTGTTCATCTCCGACCAGCAGAACACATCGGTGACACTCAACTACTCATCGGGCATCGACTCTGAGAGTTTCCGTATTGTCATATCAAGAACTGAACTGACTCCGGAAGAACTCGAAGGCACTTCATCTGACGGCATAGCCATCGACACCACTGCCACTGTAGAAAATGTGTCCATCACCGGACTTGAGCCTAACTCCTCATACTTCGCATATGTCAAGGCACACTGCGCCACGGAGGAGAGTACATGGTCATTGGCTTTGCCGTTCAGTACTGCCAGCACCGACACTGTACCCTACCGTGAGACGTTCGATGTCGAGCACTCATACACACTACAGGCGCGGCGCAACACATGGACATACTACAATTCCAATGAGGAGTTCTCGCCATATATCAACGCTAAGACTACCACCTATGATCTGAAAAACTATTCGCGTGACAAGACCACAGGCCTCTTCTTCACTTCCGAATCATCCACAGTGCAGCCCATTCCGGCAGGCCAACGCGCCTACACTGTGACACCACGCCTTGAGGTGACTGACATCTCCGAATGTCAGGTCTCATTCTACGGCACATACTACGATGCAGGCCTGTCCCGCTACTCACGCCGCCTCATAGTAGGGGTGATGGAAATACCTGACGACTACAGCACATTCACTCCTGTCGACACAGTAGAACTCACCGCCTACAAGGTATTCCAGGACTTTGTCGTCCCGCTCACGCGCTATGCCGATAGCGGAAAGCAGGGCAAATACATCGCCCTTGTCTCTGACTTCAAAGAAGCGAACATCTTCTATCTGGACGACTTCCGTGTAGACTACATCTCCACCTGCGCCTATCCGTACGACATACGTATATCCATGCCATCCGCCACGAAGATGACGGTCACATGGGACTCCTACGGAGCGGCCAAAGGCGACATCGTCCTTTCCGAAAAGGAGATTGACACGGCTGCGATTGACCTCTCCTCTCCTGACTTGATTGTAAAACAGGACGCTGACCTGTCTGCTCCTGTCACCATGGAAGTAAAGCCGCAGACCACCTACTGGCTATGCGTACGAAACAGATGCACTGCTCCGGGTGCGTGGAGCATACCCATGAAACTGCGCACACCGGGCGTTGTAGCCTCCATTCCTGACACCATATCGTTTGAAGAGAGCGAGACCTACAAGCCCAAGGACGGCGCGAACAAATACCTGCCGCCCGTGCTGCTGACCTACGATGACATGAGCGACAATATGTCGAACAGATGCAACGACACATATTCTTCCAGCCCATTCTCTGGCGACGGCTATCTGCCGTTCCGCTCACCTTATGTGATGGAACTCGTCGCCACACCGTCATGCCAGTCGGTCGTCGTGCTTCCGTCAGCTGAAGGGCTGAAAGATTACCGCGTGTCGTTCTGGTACGGCTCATACCGCAAAGACTATATCGGAGCGACTTTCGAGGTTGGCACTATGACCGATGCGGCATCTGCCGCCGGGTTCAAGCCCATTGCCTCTTTTACCACAGGCGATGTATGGCAGAAAGCCTCTATCGAAATGGACAAATACCCTGATGCCGGTTTCCTTGCCTTCAGGATAAGTTCCCCTGAAGGTCAGGAGAATAACAGTTACGCATATATCGATGATATCATATTCGAGCCTGTGCCTTCGTGCGGCGACCCCACGGACATCAGCATAACGCCGGGCGAGATTACCGCTAATGCCACTTGGGAAACCAACGGAGCTACCGCATGGGACATCCGCGTGACTGACACTGAAGTGCATATCGACTCGCTGTCGAGCGGTACTTTCACAGGCGTGATATTCAGTGCTGACGGCGTAAACAAGAACTCAGTGGAAATCACCGGCCTCCAGGCCGAAAGGACGGATTACTGTTTCTACATCCGTTCCGCCTGTGACGGAGGCTCTTGGTATGGGGCGATAAAGTTCACAACCGAATGTCAGGCGGAGTGCCGTATGCCCTATACACTGAATTTTGACCGTTTCCCTGTCGGCGACTTCGAGGAGTTCGCCGTACCATGTGTCTACTCCAAGACACACGTCGGCTCTACAGAATGGACGTTCTGGCCTAAGCTCACCAACAGCAGTTCATATTCATATCATGGAAATTCGCTCCAGTTCAACTCCCCCTATGGCGATATGTATGACAACTACCTCGCCCTGCCCCCAATGGCTGAAAAGCTCTCGGAGCTGGAGTTCTCCATGTATGTCTATGCACACAACACAAGCCATATAATGGCCATCGGAGTAATGACCGACCCTGAAGACCTCTCCACTTTCGACACTGTGATGGAGTTCCGTCCTGAACAGTCGGGAGTACATGAAGAGGTGTTTGCCCATTTCTCCAACTACAAGGGTTCTGGCCGTCACATCGCCATACGCACCGACGGGGCTTTCAATGTGGATGAGATATCGGTAAGTGTGAAGGGTGCTTGTGCCAAAGTGCAGAAGCCTAATATGAGAAGTGTGACCGACGTATCCGCCGTAATCGGATGGACTGGCGATGTGGAGACCAAATGGGATCTGCTGATAAGCGCCACACCCGTTGAGCGTGACCGTCTCTCGTCTCTGTTCGCTTCTCCTGTGGAGGGCATGAAAGCTGAAACTGTGGAAAACAACCCGTGTACGGTTACCGGACTCTCCCCGAACAAGGAATACTATGTTTACGTACGCGCCAATTGCGGAGCTTCGGGCTATGGCGAGTGGGCAAATGACTGCGCACATTTCGCCACAGAATGCGTACCAGTTGATGCGGAGCAGGAAAACATCGAGTCTTTCGACAGCTATGGTCATGGGAAAGGCTCTGCTCCCGGCTGCTGGACTGTGGCCAACAACAGTAAGACCGATGAGGACTTCATACCTTACTGCTCTGACGAATACCACCACAGCGGAGCGGCCTCATTACGTTTCCACTCTGCGGCCGACAATGATGCGTATGCCATAATGCCGCGCATCGAAACGGATGACATACGCCTTTTGCAAGTATCGTTCTGGGGCAGCTGTGCAGCAAACGCGCTTCCGAAATATGAGAACAGGCTCATTGTCGGAATAGCGTCAGCCGCAAACGACTGGGGTACATTCGTCCCTGTCGACACCATCGAGGGCTATGCCGAGGAGCAGCTCTACACGGTACAGTTCTCCTCATACCGGGGTGCAGTCGATGGCTCGCTCGGACAGTACATAGCGTTCCGCAGCTACTTCTCGAAAGAGAACTTCTTCTACATCGACGATGTGACTGTCTCTGTAACGCCTGACTGTCCTTCGCCTCTAAGCATCTCTGTCGATGGTATATCTGACAACTCCGTCTCCGTCTCTTGGTCTGGAGGCACTGCGCCCTATACGGTCTTAGTGTCCGACGTGTCGCTGACTCGCGAACAGCTCTCTGACCTCAAATCATTAGAAGGCGAAAAAGGAGTGCATACAGCCACGACATCAGAGATGAAGACCACTGTCGGGAGTCTGAATGCCAACACGACATACTATATGTATATCCGTTCCGAATGTGCTGGCACTCCCGGCGAATGGTCTAACGTCATACGCTTCAAGACTGACTGTACACATGACATCACCATGCCTTTTGTCGAGGATTTCAGCTCCAACACAGCGTCCGGAGAGGCGGTCAACCCCAATTGCTGGATTTCATATTTCAACGGTATGGAGGAGAATCCGACCTACCCGTCTATTGACAGCGGTGGCCGCACCGGAGTCTCAGTCCGTTTGCAGACCAACAAACAGACCGATTCCATATTGCTCATATCGCCACAACTGCCTGTAGACGACCTTTCTGACTGTCAGGTAACGTTCTATGCCCATCCCGGCAGTGCCAGTTGTGGAGTGATTGTAGGCATCGTGTCCGATGCATCTGATGAACAGACTGCATGGAAGACCTTTACTCCTGTCGACACTGTAACGGTCAAATCGTCATGGAGTAAATGCACTGTCCCGTTCACAGGCTTTGAGGGAAAAGGCAACATGGTTGCTTTCTCCACAGCCTACAGTCTTAACAGCCAGGATGTATATATGAACCGCTACGTGAAGATAGACGACATTGACATAGAGGTCATTCCTACCTGTCCGCGTCCTGACCTGCTGACCCTCACAGGCCGCTCTGACAGTGAGATTAGCGTCAGCTTCTCCGAGCTTGGCTCTGCTGCCCGCTGGCAATTGCAGTACGGCCCGAAAGGCTTTGAGGCAGGCTCTGGCACTACCGTTGAGCTGACCTCTACAGCCCACACTCTGACAGGACTGGCAGCTGACACGGAATATGACATCTACGTCCGCTCCCTATGCTCTGATGACGACATGAGCCGTTGGCACGGGCCTCTGACCGTATCCACCACTCCTGTTGCAATTGCCGGAGGCCAATCTTCCATTATCGACTTCGAAGATGAGGAGGATAATTCCGAATGGATATTCGCCAACGAAGGACAGGTCAACCAGTGGCACATAGGCAATGCCTATAAAAAGGACGGCGACCGCGCCCTCTACATCTCCAATGACGGCGGTGTCACTGCCGAATATTCCACTAACGTAAGTACTTCGGTCTGGGCATACCGCTACATCTCCCTTGAACAGGGCATATATACGTTCTCATACGACTGGTTATGCTATGGCGACGGCAACGGTGACTACATGAAAGTCATCCTTGTTCCGTCCACCGCCACTGTCCGCGCAGGCTCGAGTTACATTTACTATGCCGACGGGACATCGGACTACCTATCCGCTTTCTCAGACAACTACAAACAGGGCTACTCGCTCAACCTGCCCCCGACTGGCAAATATGCTCTGCATCAGGTGAAGGAATGGCAGCACGCCACGCGTTCACTCATAGTGACTGGCGAGATGACAGGATCTTATATGCTGCTTGTCTATTTTGGCACCAACAGCGGCGGAGGTGACATACCTAATCCGAGTGCCGTCATTGACAACATCAGCATTGACTACAACCCCTGCCTGTATCCCGACAGCCTCTCCCTGAGCAGTTTCACGGACAAGGGGGCTACCCTTTCGTGGACTGCCTTAGGCACGCCGGATCACTATGAGATAGTGGCCACTGACACTTTGGCCTCGCCGGACGTTCTCGATGAGACGCACATCACCGACTGCGGCACTGCGCAAGGCACATCGGCAGTCATCGATAAGCTCTCCCCGGGTCTCCAGTATTGGATATATATGCGTGCTGTCTGCGGCGAAGACTCTAAAAGCCCGTGGACCGAGGCGTTGGCATTGAGGACCGAATGCTCGCTCTACGAGACTGGATATGTATTCACCTTCGACGACGGAGCGTCATACTCACCCGAATATAAAGGCGACATCGACGTGCCGGTTTGCTTCGTCAGCTATCATGAGAAACATGGATCGTCAAACTATCTCGGTGGATACCCGGAATTGGTATATAGCGACGGACGTTTCGCCGAATACTCCCGTTCCGGTGCCTATGCCGTGGAAATCGATGCATACGGCAGTTCCGAATACGGAGGCTATCTCGTGATGCCTAAGATAGACGGCAACCTCGACACCATGCAGTTGACGTTCTACATGCGCCCCACATTCTATAGTGGAAACATGGGGAGCATGATTGACATCAGCAAAGCACGTAACGGACGCACGATAACCATCGGCACTATGACCGACCCCTATGACCTCTCCACATTCGTCAAGATAAGGGATGTGGTCTACCCGTGGGACGAGTATCCCGAAGTCGACCCGAACAACGACAACTATTGGTATCGCGCCAGTGTGCAGCTCACGGGCGGCACTGACAGGTACATAGTGTTCAAATGTGATAAATACGATGCACTGGAAAACTCCATGTACATCGATGACATCTGCGTGGAGAGCACACGCGGCTGTGTCATGCCGACAAACCTTACGGTAGACAGCATTGGCGATGTGGCCGCTCGCCTCTCGTTCTCCCACTCCGATGGCGATGAATGGGAAGTCCATGTCTCCTCCGATGTTGCTATGGGCGACACCCTGTGGCTCGACACCGTGCGTACAGGCACGGCTGTAATGCAGAACCTTATCCCGAATGCCGCAACCTATGCGCGTGTACGCCAGATATGTGGCGACGGCGAATACTCTGACTGGTCTCAGGTTAAGGAGTTCCGCACCGCCCACACCCTCCGTTTCCTCGAGGAGTTCGAGGAGCGTATCCGCGTACCGGAAAGCTGGCTCTTCACCACTACAGCCAATGTGTTCAGCCTCGATGAGGTCTACTCCGGCAAACACAAGTTCGAATACAGCCAATACGCTTATGAGAAAAAGGACGGCTGGACATACAGCGATGTCTAAGCCGGCCTCCCGGGCAACCACATGATGTGTAAGAGCGTAAGCTCATTCTTCCTCCTGACACCGGAGATACATATCAACAACATGGGTCATGCTCATCTGACCTTCGACCTCGCGCTTACGAAAGGCGGCTCTCCTGAAGCCATCGACATAGCCGAGCGCGGCGACTCGTCGGCCATGTTCATGGTAATGGTCTCCGATGACAGCGGCGCGACATGGAAAGAGGACAACACCTTTACATGGAACAATCTTGGCACAGGCGATTTCGTCTTCGACGACATACCGGCCTCAGGCGACAGCTATCGCCTTGACCTCTCCGCCTATTCCGGCAAGACGGTCAAGATAGCCCTCTACGCCTGCTACCGCCGCGCCAATACTGAGATTGACCTCCACTTGGACAATTTCCGTCTGAGCAATTTCTACGTCAGCTCCGTGTCCGACAACCTCTGCGAGACGCAGGACTACTTCGCCAACGGCTTCAGTATACTGGGCAAGGACATTGCCGATGGGAATAACGATTTCGAAAGGATGGTCTATGTGAAGGAGGACATACCCGACACGCTCTATTCGCTCTCCATCTCGACCATGCCGATGGCGGAAAGGCTCATTGAGGCATCGGTCTGCGAGGGCGACACCTACACGCTCGACGGATTCTCCGCCTCCACGCAGGGCATACACAAACGCAAGCACCGCTCTGCCAACGGCTGTGACTCCGTGACCGTCCTCGACCTCACTGTGGTTGAGATACCCGAAATCATCGAGTTCGACACCATCTGTCAGGGACAGAACGTTGTTTGGCACGGCAAGGAGTACAACCGTACAGGCACATACACCGACACTCTCCAGATGACCGGCGGCTGCCGCTGTGACTCCATCGTGACGCTCGCGCTCCATGTGACTGGAGCTCAGACCGAGGCGGAGAAAATCACGATATGCCACGGCGACTCCATCGAAATCGGAGAGCTTGGCTTCATCCGTGAATCCGGTCTCTGGCGCGATACAATCTCGACCCCGTCAGGCTGCGACTCCATAATCGAAGTCGACCTGACCGTGCTGCCTGAACTCGTCACCGTGATAGACACTGCTATATGCCTCGGCGATGAGTATAACGACGGCAACTTCATCGGTATGGACGAGACAGGCACAGAGACCATCACCATCGAGTCGTCTAATAAATGCGACTCGACGCTGATTCTCAACCTCATAGTGCTCAACCCCTACTCCCCCGTACAGGTAGAGCGTTCCGTCACTCGGGAGCAGCTGCCGTTCGAGTTCTATGGTCTGACCTTCGATGAAAACACCGCCGATGGCGTATATACGGAGAAAGTCACCGTCACCACTCCGAACTGTTCCGGTGAGGTAGAACTCACATTGCACGTAGGTGAGACGGTCAATATCAACCGCGTCTCCTCCGGCAGTGGTATGCTCATCACCCCCAACCCCGTCCCGGTAGGCGGCACAGTCGCATTTGGTGTCGGCCTCACGGCAAGTG
>JADIMV010000149.1 GCA_017694515.1 Candidatus Aphodosoma intestinipullorum | reverse complement strand
GCCAGTTGACCGCCTTCACGTAAAGCCCTGTGAACCATATCATGATGGAGATATTTATCAGGTTGAACACCGTATGGAACATGGAAAGCCCGAACGACACATAGTACTGCATGTCCGCGAAACGCGCCGCTGCGGCAGCATTCTCAGGCACGGAGAGATCCAGCGTCCTGTCGTTAAGCGCACGGACAAAAGCGGGGTCTGCACTGTCGGCAAATGCTGCGAGGTCATTGGGGTCACCCGCCAATGACGTGGATATGAAGACAATGAAGCGTATAAATGGGTAATAGAGTATAAGTGTCCAAACTGAGCCGAGTACGTTGAACAGCAGATGCCCCATGGCGGCGCGCTTGGCCAGCGCATTGGCCGAGATAGAGGCGAGAATTGGGGTGATGCAAGTACCTATGTTGCTGCCAAGGACGAGCGCGGCAGCTATGTCGAACGAAATCCACCCCTTACTGCACATTATAAGGGCAATGGCAAACGTGGCACTGGATGCCTGCACCACCATAGTGAGCAGCATACCTACCAGCATGAATATCACAATGGAGAGGTAACCCATGTCCGAATAGTCCTGAAGCACTGCGAACATCTCAGGGTTGGCCGACAGGTCTGGCACAGAATGTTGCAGGTATTCCAGCCCGAGGAAGAGGAATGAGAAGCCAAGAAGAAACTCGCCCCAATTCTTATACGAATTCTTTTTCGCGAGCAGGAGCGGCATGGCAAAGGCTATTAGCGGTATGGCAAACGAGGCTATGTTTACCTTGAAGCCGAACAGAGAGATAATCCACGCCGTCACGGTCGTACCGACATTCGCACCCATGATGACGGCCATGGACTGCGTGAGGGAGATAAGCCCCGCGTTCACGAAGCTGACTATCATCACAGTCGTGGCGGAGGAACTCTGAACAAGCGCCGTGATGAAAATGCCAGTCAACGCACCGATAAAGCGGTTGTTGGTCATGAGGGCCATAATGTGACGGAGCTTGTCGCCGGCAGCCTTCTGTAACCCTTCGCTCATCAGCTTCATCCCGTAGAGGAACATACCGACTGAGCCAAGAAGGGAGAGCAGCTCTAATATTCCAAACTTCATTCTCTCTGTATAGTTTATTACCAGACGGAGATGACACCAAAGACACAAACGGTATCAAGAAAAACAGTGTGCGCACACCTGCCGCCGTGCCATATTGGGATTATCTCCGGATTTGAGTTGCAAAATTACGCAAAAAAACTTTCCCTCCTACCGATTAAATACATACTTACGGTGCGAAGCGTCACTGCCCGCCATTCACCGTAACGCCGTACGGACATTCTCCCCTCCCAATTTGCGAATAAAAATTAAAAACACGTACTCTCGCCCTATCTCTAAGCTAAGTTCAGGCTACCCGGCTGATAGGGCAAGAACACGTGTTCCGTCACCTCACACCCATACGTCCGTACTAAAATGTAGGTAAACGCCACAGCGGTAATTCATAACATATA
The DNA here is from genome assembly GCA_017694515.1 of Candidatus Aphodosoma intestinipullorum. Lineage (GTDB taxonomy): Bacteria > Bacteroidota > Bacteroidia > Bacteroidales > Paludibacteraceae > Aphodosoma > Aphodosoma intestinipullorum. The sequence goes on along the minus strand of JADIMV010000149.1, from coordinate 13,760 downwards.
GGGATTGGACGTGACTGCGTATGTAAGTACCTTTGCCGCAAAAAACAATCGTTATGAAACTCAAATTGATTGCCATCGCGGCCTGTGCCGCAATGCTGCTGGCCGCCACAGCCTGCGGCGGAAAGAAAGCAGAAGAGACCTCCGGCAGCAACGCCGCCAAGGAGACAGCCAAGATTAGCGCAATGCAAGTGGACGACGTGCTGGCTCATGCCGACACGCTCGTCGGCAAGACAGTGACATTAGAGGGCGTATGCACCCATATATGCAGCCACGGAGGGAGGAAAATATTCCTCATGGGGAGCGACGACACACAGACCATCCGCATCGAGGGCGGCAGGATAGGCAAGTTCGCCCCTGAATGCGTCAACAAAGTAGTCACCGTCGAGGGTATCGTCCGCGAAGACCGCATAGACGAGGAGTATCTGCGCCGCTGGGAAGAGCGTCTGGCCGCCGGGACCGAAGAACACCACGGCACAGGCGAGGCCGGGTGCAACTCCGAGAAGAAAGCCCGTCAGGAGACAGGACGCACCCCCGAAGAGCGCATAGCCGACTTCCGTACACGCATAGCCCGCAGCGAACAGGAAACAGGCCGGGCATATCTCTCGTTCTACCACATAGAGGCCATAAGTTACACCATAGCGGAATGAGCTACCGCCACGCGGCATCCGCTCACTTACGGACATCACGCCCATACACGTCATGATAGAGTGCGAGAACCTGACCCACTACTACGGCAAGAGACTCATCTACGAGAACCTCAGCTTCCGTGTGCCGGAGGGGCGCATACTCGGCCTCCTCGGCAAGAACGGCACGGGCAAGACCACGACCATCAACATACTGAGCGGCTTCCTCAGGCCACGCAGTGGCGTATGCCGCATATTCGGGCAGGACATAACCTCGATGCCGCCGCAGCTGCGCAGGGACATAGGGCTGCTCATAGAGGGTCACGTGCAGTACACCTTCATGAACATAAGCCAGATAGAAAAGTTCTACTCCCGCTTCTATCCCGGATGGAGACGCGATGTCTACTACGACCTCATGTCCATGCTGAAAGTCGCCCCGCAGCAACAGATTTCACGTATGTCGTGCGGCCAGAGGTCACAAGTCGCGCTGGGGCTTCTCATGGCGCAGAACCCCTCGCTGCTCATACTCGACGACTTCTCCCTCGGCCTTGACCCAGGCTACCGGCGGCTGTTCATCGACTACCTGCGCGATTTTGTGAAGACAGACGGGAAGACCGTCTTCCTGACCTCGCACATCATACAGGACATGGAGCGGCTCATAGACGACTGCATCATCATGGACTACGGCAGGATACTGATACAAAATCCCGTGGCCAGCCTGCTGCGCGAGTACTACAGCTACACGTTCCGGATGGAAAACCCCGGGCCGATAGGACTGCCGGGGCTGTACCACCCCACCCTCAGGAAAGACCGCATGGAGGTAGGCGCGCTCATGCCGCCGCAGGCCATGGAGGCTCTGCTCAGGTCAAACGGCATAGCCTACTCCGACTTCTCCGGCAGCCACGTGCCGCTCGAGGACGTGTTCATAGGACTCACGGGAAAATACTGATATGATACAGGCATTGCTATACAAAGAGTACATAAAGACCCGCGCCGCGTACGCCCTGCTGGCCGCGCTGCTGTGGGGCATATGCATATACCTTTCGCTCAACGTCCACCGCATTGCGGGCATCAAGGGGGCAGCCCACCTGTGGGAGGTAGCCATAAGCCGTGACGCGATATTCGTGCAGTGGCTGAAGTTCGTGCCGCTCATTGCGGGGATACTGGCCGGAGTGGCACAGTTCGTGCCTGAGATGGTGCAGAAACGCCTTAAGCTGACTCTCCACCTGCCCTGCTCCTGCACCGCCTCGGCGGGGACAATGCTGACGTACGGTGCAGCGGCCCTCTCCGCCATATATGCCGTGGATTTCCTGATACTTAACATCGCGTTAGGGAAAGTATTCGCCGAGGAGATAGTCAGCCGCATACTGATGACCGCCCTGCCGTGGCATCTGGCCGGAGTGACGGCCTATCTGCTTACCGCATGGGTCATACTTGAGCCCGCATGGAAAGTCCGGGTGTTCAACATGGGCATCTCCGCCCTCCTGATAAGGCTCTTCTTCCTATCCGACACACCGGAGGCATACAACCGCTTCATCCCCATACTTGCCATAACGGCGGCGGTCACCGCCTCGTTCCCTTTCATATCGGTAGACCGCTTCAAGGCAGGCAGGGAATGACGCTAAGCATTTGTCATATGAGAATACACGACCGACACAGTTCACCTCTCGTCCGCACGGCCCGCTGTCTGCTGGCCGTGCTGTGCCTCCTCCTCGCCGCCTGGGTATTGCCGTGGCTCTATCGTTTCGCGACTGCCGGGAAGCAGGACACGCCTTTTGCACTGTACAGCCATATAACCGGAGGCTTCGCGTTTGCCGGGCGCAGCGGGGGACAGGCACGTTATTACGGCGCGGACGGGCAGGAGTTCTCTGAGAGCGCGTTCGACAGCATATTGCCGTTCTTCTATTTCCGTCAGCTCACGGCCGATGGACGGTTTCCTGACAGCATATCCGGCGTGGCCGTAACCCCGTATGACGTGCAGCGGAGTAATTTCACATTCCGCACCACTCCACAGGAGTGCAACAGGAAGGGTGTGCCACTGTATCCGCTGCTCGAGTCGCGCTCCGGGCGCGTGGACCTCACAATGCCAGACGACGTGTTCCGCATGGAGCGGCGTATGGAGTTCATCGACATGGGGAGCAATTCGGTCAACGAAGATAAAAGCCGCGCTTTCACATCCATGCTCGAAAAGAAGGGGTTCGCCTTTCCTCCCTCACTGATTGCCGGAAACGGCACGGCACGCAAGGAGTATGACAACGGATACATGATGACCGACGCTGCGGGGAAGCTGTACAATGTGCGTATGCAGGCGGGAAGGCCGTATGTGCGCCCCATAGCCATGCCGGACGGGGTCTGCCCGGCGCACATGGCCGTGACTGAGTTCCGCGCACGGGATATGCTTGCTTTCCTATTTGACACTCAGGGACGCTTCTGGGTGCTGACCTCGGAGTATGACATGATGCAGGTGGAGATACCCCCGTTCTACCCGGAGCGGATGTCTATGGTGATAATAGGCAATATGTTCGACTGGACCATAAGGGTAGTGGCTGACGACGGGGAACACCTGTATGCTGTGGATGCGCAAACCCTTGAGCGCATCGGCACGTACACCTTTCCTCAGCCGGAGCCGTCCGTGGCGGAGCGCATCGGCAAATACCTTCTCCCTGTGAAGCTGACTTTCCTGTCGGCAAAGGACAGGGACGTATATCCCCGCTTTTCCTTCTTCTCCGAGTGAAGCACCCACTGTGTGCCGCCGGGGCAGGCCGGAGCGTCCGCGCAGACAGACGAAGCGAAGGGGAATCATCCATGATGCTATGGGCGCAAAGGCAGGGGAAAAGGAACGTGACGTCGGCGAGAGCCTTCGGAGAGTCTCCCTATGGTCTTCGGCGAGAGTACGTCTTTTTAACTTTAATTTATAGTCAGAACAGGAAAATCCCTCTTGCCCAACCCGCAATGCAGTTCATGCCGTAAGTGTCTGCCCTCTCATAAATAACGCAAAAAACGCCCGGCTTACCGATAAAATACTTAACTTTACAGCGCGAAAGGGCATCGGCCTGTAGCCGTGCCAGATTAACTTGACAATCAGTCTTTTATAAACCCACAACGATATGGCGGAGACAGAGCATACGGACACCGTAAACATTTACTGCAAAAACAGCGGTACTTTCATGCAATACCCCATGGGGACAACGCTGCTCGAGATATACCGAGACCAGAACATCAAGCTGAAATACCCGGTGATGGCCGCACGGGTGAACTATAAGGCCGAGAGCCTCAACTTCCGCATCTACAAGCCGAAGAACATAGAGTTCATCGATGCCACATCGCCATCGGGCATTCGCGTCTACCTGCGCTCAATCAGCATGGTGATGGCCTACGCCCTCTCACGCATCAAGCCGGAGGCCACTCTGCGCATAGAGCACCCCATCAGCCGTGGCTACTACTGCTGCATAGACCAGCGGGGCAAGAAAGTGGACAGCGAACTGATTGACCGCCTGCGCGACAAGATGCGCGAAACGATAGCCGCCGACCTGCCGATTGTGCAGGAGGAGCAGCAGACCCCAACGGTCATTGAGATGTTCCGCCGCGCCGGACAGCTCGACAAGGTTACGCTGCTCGAGACGATAGGCATGGCCTATTCGCGCTATTTCCGCATAGACGACTACATCGACTATTACAGCGGGGTACTTGTCCCCTCCACAGGCTATCTTGACCTCTTCGACCTCGAGAGCTACGAGGACGGAATACTGCTCCGAGTGCCTGACCGCCACGACCCCAGCCGCCTCGCCCCGTATGAAGAGCAGTCCAAGATGTTCGACATATTCAACGAATTCATCCGGTGGAACAAGCTATTGGGTCTCAACAATGTAGGTGACTTCAACATTATCTGCCGCGACTCCAGCGTCTACAACATCATAAAAGTCTCCGAAGCACTCCACGAGAAGAAAATATCGCAGATAGCCGACATGATACTCCAGCGCGGCAAACGTTTCGTGCTGATTTCCGGCCCGTCATCGTCAGGCAAAACCACATTCTCCAAACGTCTCGGCATACAACTGATGGTCGCGGGCATAAAGCCCATCGTGCTCTCGATGGATAACTACTTCGTCAACCGCGTGGACACACCGCGTGACGAAAACGGCGACTGGGACTTCGAGTCCATACACGCACTTGACCTCGAACTCCTCAACGCCAACATCGTGCGTCTGCTCCAAGGCGACGAGATAGAACTGCCGTTCTTCAACTTCGAGAAAGGGGAACGCTACTACAAAGGAGAGAAAATCAGGATGAACCCGGACAATGTGCTGGTCATGGAGGGCATCCATGCGCTCAACCCTGAACTGACGCACGCCATCCCGCAGGATGCCATATTCAAGGTCTATGTCTCTGCACTGACAACAATATCGCTCGACAACCACAACTGGGTATCCACTACAGACACGCGCCTGCTGCGCCGCATAGTGCGCGACTACAAGTTCCGTGGATATTCCGCACGTGACACCATAAGCCGCTGGCCGTCAGTGCGCCGGGGCGAGGAGAAATGGATATTCCCCTATCAGGAAAACGCAGACGTGATGTTCAACTCCGCGCTTCTTTTCGAACTCGCCGTCCTGCGCAAGCACGCCGAACCGATACTCGAAGATGTGCCGCAGTACTGTGACGAATACACCGAAGCGCACCGTCTGCTGAAATTCCTCAAATATTTCACGCCGATACACGACAGCGAGATACCGCCGACATCGCTGCTTCGCGAGTTCCTCGGAGGATCGAGCTTCCGATACTGAAGCCCCCCGCGCTGACAACACTTTATTAACAGGACAACGCATGTTAAACCAACAGCTCAATCTGAAAATACAGCAGAAACTGTCGCCTTTACAGATACAGGTGATAAAGATGCTCGAATATCCGGCGGTAGAACTTGAAGAGCGCATACGCGAAGAGATGATAAGCAATCCGGCTCTCGAAGCCGATGAGAGCGATATGAAACACAAGGTCGGGGAAGAATACACCCCTGACAACGAGGAATATGCAGAAGAACGGGCTGAAAAGACGGAAAGGGACGACGAACTTGAATGGGCATGGGGCGAAGAGGCCGATGACGATACGCCCGACTACCGTCTCCACGCAAGCAACCGCAGTGCCGATGACGACGCCCCCACACGCGATATCGCCGGAGGTGAAAGTTTTAGCGAATATCTCATAGACCAGCTCTCCACATTGAACCTCGACAAGGAGACAAGAGAACTGGCAGAATACATCATCGGCAGTATCGACAGCGACGGCTATCTCCGCCGCACCATCGAGACACTTATTGACGACCGTGCCATGGCTGTAGGCAAGATGGCCGATGAGGAACAGATGCTGCGCGCACTCCGTATCGTACAGAGTCTCGACCCCGCAGGCGTAGGCGCAAAAGACTTGCAGGAGTGTATGCTCCTCCAGTTGAACCGCATGAAGGACAGTCCCGCTCGCCGTACAGCGATAGATGTCGTGGAACAGGCATTCAGCGAACTGGGGCGCAAGCAATACCCCGCCATAATGAAAAAGCTCGAAATCGACCGCGACACCCTCTCAGCCGCTCTCGAACTCATCAAGCGGCTGAACCCCAAACCCGGCAACAGTTTCGGCGACGGGGCAGACTCCATTGCGCGTACCATAACGCCCGACTTCATCGTTGACAACGACAACGGCCGCCTAACCGTGACCCTGAACAACGGCAATCTGCCTGAACTCCGTGTCAGCAGCGAGTACAGCAATATGGTCAAAGACTATATGGGCAACGAGAAAAACCGCAACAGCGAAATGCGCAAGGCCATACAGTTCGCCAAACAGAAAATCGATGCGGCAAACTGGTTCATCGATGCCATACGACAGCGCAACGAGACACTCCTGATGACCATGAAAGCCATAGTCGAACTACAGCACGACTATTTCCTCGATGGAGACGAACGCAAGCTCAAGCCAATGAAACTCAAAGACGTGGCCGACCGCGTGGGCTACGACATATCGACCATATCGCGGGTCAGCAACAGCAAATACGTCCAGACAGGATGGGGACTCCTGCCGCTGAAGCACTTCTTCTCCGAATCACTATACACAGCCGACGGGGAGGAGATTTCAAACAAGGAAGTGAAGCGCATGATTTCCGAGGCCGTAGCCCGCGAGGACAAGCAGAACCCCGTGACGGACGATGCGCTGGCCGATATGCTCCGCGAAAAGGGCTATGTCATAGCGCGGCGCACCATCGCGAAATACCGCGAACAGCTCGGCATACCTGTCGCCCGCCTGCGCAGGCTGACCATATAAGAGAAAACAGACCTATGAACAGAACCACAACAGTCACCGCACGCGTCGTTTCCTACGTCTTGCAGCCAATATTCATACCGACATTCGGCATCATAATGCTGCTCACTGGCGACGCGGCACTATCCATACTGCCTGCGGCATACCGCATATCCATAGCGGCGGCCATTTTCATCACCACTGGCGTTGTCCCCGCGCTCATCGTACTGCTCGGCATGATGACGGGCAATGTAAGCGACGGATTCATCTCACAGCGGCGCGAACGCACATGGCCGTACATCGTCTCGCTGCTCGGCTACACAGGATGCTGCCTCTGGCTGTGGCACATACACATGCCCCAATTCTACATCGCCCCTATGATAGGCTCGACCATATCGCTTATGCTCATCACAATAATCAACCTGTGGTGGAAAATAAGCGCACACGGCGCATCCATGGGCGGTCTCGCCGGAGGTATCATCGCGTGGTCCATACTCAGCGGCACAGACCCCCTGTGGCTCATCTGCCTGACCATACTCCTCGGCGGCATCGTAGGCTGGTCACGCATACTGCTCAAAGCGCATACGCCCGCACAGTACTGCTGCGGCTGGCTGCTCGGGTTCATATCCGTGGCAACATCATGGCTGTTAGTCTGACAACTGGTAATCCAAACACATAAAACAATAGATGGAACTGAACATACGACGTATTTTCTCCTTCGTCATCATCCTGTCCGCCGTCTGCCGCGCCGATGCACTTGCGCCACAGCGCACCGATGCGCACTATCACCCCGACTCACTGACAGGAGCGCGGATAAGCCTGCTGGTCAAGGACGTGAACACAGGCCGCACTGTCATGGAGGAAAACCCCGATTTGTGCGTGACCCCGGCCTCGGTCACTAAAATCATCACCACCGCCACGGCACTCGAACTCCTCGGCCCCGACTTCCGGTTCGAGACACGCATAGCCCACGACGGCACCATCGACAGTACAGGCACACTCCACGGCAACCTATACATCATAGGAGGCGGCGACCCCACACTCGGCTCATCGTTCCTCGGCGACCGCAATTTCATCAACTCTTGGTGCAGAAAAATCCGTGCGGCCGGCATACGCCACATCACAGGCAACATCATAGCCGACTCCCGCTGCTACGACCGCTGCGCCATCCCCATTTCGTGGTGCTGGGAAGATATGGGTACACACTACGCCCCCGGGGTCTACGGCCTCAGCGCGTATGACAATGCCTGCGCAATACTCCTCGAAAGCGGTGCGCCCGGCACAAAGCCCCGAATCATAGGTATCTACCCCGACATACCCGGCATGACCATCGAATGCAATGTCAGCGTACTGCCGCGATACAACGACAGTGTGTATGTCTTCGGCGTGCCGCGCGAAAAGAAACGCTACCTCGAAGGCGGCATGCCCGCCAACCGCAACCGCTACCCTGTGCGCTGCGACATAGGCAACCCACCGCTCTACGTAGCAGAAAGTCTCCACTCCCAGCTGCCCACATACGGCGTACATTGCGATGGACGGCCTACCGACACGGTGCTGCCTCCGGCGCGACCACTCGTGACACTCTTCACATACGAGTCCACTGACCTCGCCGAAATCATACGCAAGACCAACTTCAAGAGCAACAATATGTACGCCGAGCACATATTCCGTCAGCTTGGCCTCAAGCTCACGGACAGCGGCTCATCATGCGCCCACTCCGCCTCCGTCATACGCGGTTACTGGGAAGCCAAAGGGATAGACTTCTCCGCCGTGAGGATTGACGACGGTTCCGGCCTCTCGCCGCAGAACGCATATAGTGCGCGGCTGCTGACCGACATACTTTGCGCCATGAGGCACAGCCCGAATGCCGATGCGTTCGTCCGCTCACTGCCAATTGCAGGCAAAGAGGGCACTGTGGCAGGCTTCCTCCGTGGCACACCGCTCGAAGGTAAAGTACGCGCCAAAAGCGGCAGCATGAGCAACGTCCAGTGCTACGCGGGATACATCACGGACGGCGGGAAAGAATACGCCTTTGCCATACTGGTCAATTTCTACGGGCAGGAACGCAAAGAGATACGCCGCGCCATAACCTCTTGGCTCACCGAGGCGGCGGAACTGTAAAAACAACGGTACACCGATGGACAACTCTCTTCTGATTCATCTGGCCGAGACCTCATCGACCAGCGAATGCCTGAAAGGGCACGGGCTGCCCCACGGCCTCTGCGTATGGGCAGACTTCCAGACAGCGGGGCGTGGCCAAGGTTCAAACCGATGGGAAAGCTCCCCCGGCGAGAACCTCCTTTTCAGCCTCCTGCTCCATCCCGCCAAGATTACGCCTGACCGGCAGTTCGTCCTGACAGAGATAGTCACCACGGCAATGCACCGCGTACTCCAACCGCTTGTTTCCACGGAAATCAGCGTCAAGTGGCCCAATGACATCTACGCCGGCAATGGCAAACTGTGCGGCATCCTCATAGAGAACACCCTGCTCGGCAACCGTTGGGAAAACGCCGTCATCGGCATCGGACTCAACGTAAACCAGACCATCTTCCGCAGCGATGCGCCGAACCCTGTCTCCCTTCGCTCCATCGCGGGCAGGGAGTTCTGCCGCAATGCGCTGCTCGTCAGCCTTGTCGATTCGATATTAGAGACTTACGAAAGCTATGACGACTCTTCGCGCTCCGCGCTGCACTCCTCATACATGAGCCGCCTCTACCGCCGCGACGGCTTCTTCCCCTACGAGACAGCCGACGGCGAACGCTTCACCGCCCGCATAGACTCCATTGACGACATGGGACTGCTCACCCTCGTCACCCCCGACGGGCTGCGCCGTACATTCATGTTCAAGGAAGTGCGTCACATCCTCTGACCCCCTATACGGTAATATTACTGCTTATCAGTCCTGCCACATAAGCAAACTCGGCTCGCCCCTATAAAACCCCAATTGAATACCTTACCATTGCCACACATTCCTATACATCAAAACGCACACTCTACTTTCAATATCCACTTTCATTGGTTGCTAAACCGCGCATATAAACCCTTAATACACAGACCACTTAGCCTGCCACTCCTTAGCACTCAGCTATCTCCCCGCTATCCTCTCCTTAGGACTCCGACACATTTGCGTCAAAATCGTCCAAAAATGCTCAAATCGTAAACCCCATCTTCCCATTGCCTGTTTCACACACACGATAATCCGTCCCAGACCATATGGCCATAGCCTCGGTCTCCCGGCGCAACACACACATTACACATCACCCGTAAACGCAAAACGGCGTGTGTCTCACCGCCACACGCCGTTACCCTTGACCTTTCTCCCGCCGCTCATCGCGCCAGCACCCTGTGCCCGCAATGTGCGCCGAGCTGCTTGCTTATCTCTTTAAGGGTCTGCTGCTCCCTGATTATCTCGAACACGCGGGGCATATCGCCCGCCGCCTGCGCCTCCCGCATCTCCGCCAGCAGAGCCTTATTCTTGGACTCGACTATCTCGCTCTTATACTCGAAAACCACTTTCACCACAACGTCAAACAGCTCCTTCCGTTCCTTCTCCTCCTTGTGGCGCAAATATATCTCCATGTCTTTCTTGTCATTAGGGTCGCCCGTATACTCATCCTCCTTGGTGAATATGCGGCTCAGCTGATACTGCTCAGAGACAAGGTTTGCCGCCTCGCAGCTGATGTCAGGGTCAGTATGGCCGGTAAAATAGCGAGCCGTGTCAAACCCCACCTCTGCGGTATGTTCCGCCATCTCGTCAAGAATACGCGCATACACCGCGTCGTGTACCATGCAGCCCATCTCGCCGCGCAGCTCCGCCAGCTCCTCGATGACATAACGCCCCACAGTGAGCGGCACTGCCGCGCCGTCATCCCCCTCCTCGTAGCACATCACCTGTCCCCCGTGGCGCACCACCTCCTGTATGATGTTCCGTTCGTGCGAATAAAAGGGAGACCTCGCGGCAAATGCTTCATTCACAAGCTCTGGCTGTTGTGAAATGCCGTCCGTCTGGTGCGGTATGTCGCCCTCGTCCGGCGGCGACGCATTCTCACCCCCTGCCTCACGTGCCTGCACCGGCGGCTGTACTCCCGCGCCTTGTCCCACGTGCCTGTATGCGGGGTCGGTCGTACGCTTACGGCTGTTGTCTGGATTATACCCCGCCCGTTTCATCTCCTCCGTCCGCTTGGCATCGTGCACGCGTCTCACCTCGTTAGCGAGTGTCCCCTCGTCCATATCCAGCATCTCGGCGCACTCCTTCGTGTAGACCATACGGGTAATGTTGTCCGGCATGAGGGCTATGGAGCGCACCACGTCCTGCACTAATTGCGCCCGCTTGATTGGGTCAGTGCCGACCTCCCCCTTGAGCAGTTTAACCTTGAAATGTATGAAGTCAGTCTGGTTCTCGTCAATGAAGCGGATAAAGTCCGAAGCGTTATGCCCGCGTGCGTAGCTGTCAGGATCTTCTCCGTCGGGCAGAAGCACCACCTTGACGTTCATCCCCTCCGCAAGCAGCATGTCTATGCCGCGCACCGATGCCTTTATCCCGGCATTGTCCCCGTCATAAAGCACTGTGATATTGGGAGTGAAACGGTGTATCAGCCTTATCTGCCCTTCGGTCAGCGACGTGCCTGACGATGCCACAACATTGGTCACGCCCGCCTGGTGCATTGATATGACATCGGTATATCCCTCCACAAGGAAACACCGGTCGGCCTTTACTATGGACTGCTTTGCGAAATATATGCCGTACAGTTCGTGGCTCTTGCTGTATATCTCGCTCTCGGGAGAGTTTACATACTTCGCCGTCTTGTCATTCTTCTCTAAGACGCGCCCGCCGAACGCCACAACCTTGCCCGACAGGGTGTGTACAGGAAAGATGACACGTCCCCGGAATCGGTCATACCACGCGCCATTATCCCGCCTCAGCCCCACGCCCGTCTTCTCGATGAACTCCGCCTTGAAACCGTGCGCCAGCGCGGCACGACACATCGCGCTCCCCTCCGATGGACAGTACCCGAGACCGAACTTCCTTATCGTCTCGTCCGTAAAGCCGCGCTCACGGAAATAGCTGATGCCCACACTGCGCCCCTCCTCCGTATTGTTCAGGGTATCGATGAAATAACGCGCCGCCCAGTCATTGACGGCGAACAGGCTCTCGCGTTCCGACTGGGCCTGCTTCTCCTCTGCCGAAAGCTCCTTCTCTACTATCTCTATGCCGTATTTCTTCGCCAGATAGCGCAGTGCGCCGGGGTAATCCAGCTGCTCATGTTCCATGATGAAATGCACCGGACCGCCGGCTTTGCCGCACCCGAAACACTTGAATATGCCCTTGGCGGGCGACACGACGAACGAACCTGTCTTTTCGTCATGGAACGGACAGAGACCCACATAGTTAGCCCCTCTGCGGCGCAACGTCACAAAGTCACTCACGACATCCACTATCTGTGCCGTGTCAAGTATCCTGCTTACTGTCTTAGGGTCAATCATCGCTGTCCGTCTTCCGCTTCGGCCTACACCCCCTCTGCGGCAATGCGAAAATACGGCTTTTATTTGGTCTGTGCAAGAAAAAATACCTACCTTTACACCCCGTAAACCGGAACGGCAATGGAGACGGCAAAGAGCATAAAGACAGAAATGAGGCGCGCCATACGCGCCATTAAAAAGGAGATGGGCGCAGAGCGTCTTGTGGAGAAAAGCGTTGACGCTGTACGGCGTATGGAGGATGACACGCGCTACCGCGCCGCCCGCACCGTGATGCTCTACCACCCGCTGTGGGACGAGGTAGACACACGTCCCATGATACAGCGTGCCTTGGCCTCTGGCAAGCGCGTCATACTCCCCACTGTCCACGGCGATGACATAGTGGCCGTAGAGGTCACAGCCGCCACAGAATGGCGCGAAGGCGACTTCGGCATACTCGAACCCGTCGCCCCTCCCTATGAGGGCGCGATAGACCTCATCGTTGTCCCCGGCGTGGCATTCGACCGCTCTGGAGGCCGCCTCGGTCGCGGGAAAGGTTATTATGACCGCTTCCTGCCTAAACACCCCGAGGCCGTGCGCATCGGCATCTGTTTCGACTTCCAGTTAGTGGAAAGCGTCCCGCGCGAACCCTTCGACCTCACCATGCACACCGTCATCGCCGAAGGCGGCAAAGCTGAACTGTAATAGAGGAGACAAAGTAATGATATACATAATACTCATAGCCATACTCGCGGTACTTATCGTTGCTGTCGCCCTCTTCGTGCGTCGGCAGAACAGGCTCACGCCCGAAAAGCCCGCACGGGAAATACCCGCCGACTGCTGCGGCTCTCACGCCGTATGCGAGCGCGACTCGCTGCTCTCCTCCACTGAGGAGATTGTCTATTTCGACGATGAGGAACTCGACTCCCTCAGCGGCATCCCCGCCGACGAGATGACCGACGCACAGGTGAAAATGATAGAGGATGTCTTCTTCACCCTCCGCGAGCAGGACGTGGCCGGATGGCTGCGAAGCATACAGCTCCGCCGCATCGACCTCCCGCAGTTCATCCGCGACGAGGCCTTCCTCATCGTCGCCGAACGGCGAGAACACACCGCCGCCCTCTACGCCCAAAAGCACGGCGGCCAAACCTCCCCCGCAGAATAGCCGCACCCCCTCCCCGCCTCCACAATACACCAGTGCAGCACCCTCCCCTCTGCCACAGAATTCCCGCACACCTCCGCCTGATATTTCACCCATTGTCTCACTGTGTATCCGCAAAAATCCCAAGTCATCTTCCGGCGACCCTCAAGCCATCCTCAGGCTACCCACTCCAGTTCACCGCACACTCACCCATTGCCGTCACTCATACTACCCATCTGAACCGTGTAGGCAAAACA
>JADIMV010000148.1 GCA_017694515.1 Candidatus Aphodosoma intestinipullorum | reverse complement strand
ACCCTGAACTCTATGCGCTGCTTGACAGCCTCAACATCGGCTACGAATACATAGAGCATCCCGAAGCCCCGACCATCGAGATAGCCAAACGCTATTGGACGGGGCACGATGCGCGTCATTGCAAAAACCTCTTTTTCCGCAACCACAAGGGCCGCCACTATCTCGTGCTGCTCGACTGTGACCGCGAAATGGACATCCACGCCATCGAACGCCAGCTCCGTCAGGGCAAGCTCTCCTTCGCCAGCCCCGTCCGGCTCATGCGCTACCTCGGCGTCACACCCGGTTCAGTGACCCCATTCGGACTGATAAACGATACGGAACGCCACGTCCACGTCTTCATCGACCGCAACCTGCACGAGGCGGAGCGCGTCAGCTTCCACCCCTGCATAAACACCGCCTCGCTCATCATCCGCCGCGAAGACCTCATAAAGTTCCTCGACCACCTCGGCAGCACATGGGAATGGATAGACCTGTATTGACTGGAAAAACCACCTGCCACGCGCAGGCCGCATAATATAAAACTGTAGAACCTATGACACACAAGAAGATACTGCTACTGACTGTCTTGGCCGCCGCATACATGACAGCCTCTGCCGACAACGGATACTACCGCGTCAACGAACGCTTCGGCTTCCGCACACCCGCACCAGCCGACACGGCACAGACATCCCTGCGCAACTCCATGCCGGAGAAACGCTACAGCATAGCCAACTCATGGACAGGCTCATACGCCGGCCCCGTCCAGTCCATGCTCTACTTCTACCGCACCATGAAGTCCCCCATGGCCTTCGCCGACGCATACGATGCCTACACACTCAAAGCGGGCGACCTGCTCTTTGCCTCCCCCGAGACATTCGCCCTCTCGCTCAGCGGACGCGGCTCGTTCCCGACCGACTTCCGCACACGCCCCGACTCGCGCTACAGCCTCTCCCTCGCCGGCACTCCCAACAGCGGAGTATCCCTCGGCGCGACAGCCACAGGCACACTCGGCAGCGGCACAGGCGGCAACGAATACCGCGCCATAGGCAATGCCGCCTTCTGGACAGCCGTAGACTACGAACGCTACTCCGCAAAACTTGCCTTCGCCACGAACTATATGCGCTTTGCCCTCGACCGCGCAGACCGCGACAACCGCCGCACGCTCTATCACAACAACATAGCCTTCATCTCCCAGAACTTCGCCCTCGGCGGCACAGACTCCCGCCCCGCCGTCGAACTCATACACACCTTCAAATGGGAAGACATATCGCGCAGCTACAACACCCTCCTCTCCGACTCTCTCGGCACGGCGGCCGCAAACGATTCCGTAGCCTTCCAGACATTCAAGAACACGCTCACAGTCCGCACCCTGCGTGACAACATCCCGGTGATGCCTTTCTCCCTGCTCTACTATTTCGAACACGAATACCGCTACCACGCCAACTACATAGACCACAGCCTGACACGCGACGAGATGCATGACCACCACCTCCACACAGGCTTCTCCATCTTCGACACACGCCCCATGGCCAACGGCTCATTCAGCTACGACCTCACAGGCGATGTCTTCATCTACGGCATACTGACCAGCGAATGTAACCTCGTGGCCACATTCGTGCGCAGCCTGACCGCCGGGACAGAACCGCTGACCATCACATGGGGCGCAGGCGGACACCGCGACTCCAACACCAAGTTCATCACACGCTACGATGCGTCGTTCGTCCGCTGGACAAACAACTTCTCCAAGTTCCACCGCCTTGATGCTCAGGCACGCATCGCCCTGCCCAAGCGGAACATATCGCTCGGCATCAACTTCGACAACGTGTGGGACATGGTGTACATCGACGACAACGGCCTCCCCGCACAGGCCTCCGGCTCCACACAGATAGTGGCCGTCGACCTCAAAGCCGACTTCCGCTTCAGCGACATATATTGGGAAAACCAGTTCGTCTACCAGTACACCTCTAACCGCGACATCATGCCCCTGCCCGACTTCACCCTCTACTCCAACCTCTACTATTACAGGCAGTTCCGCCGCGCAGGCTTTCAGGCGGGCATCGACATACGCTACTACACGGCTTTCTACGCCAACATCTTCGACCCCTATACGGGACTGTTCCACACACAGCACACGCAGAAGATTGGCAACTATCCCGAACTCGGCCTCTACGCCAACGTCCGCGTGCTTGACGGCCTGAAAATCTACGCCGAATGGAACTGTTGGAACAGCGGCCTCTTCGGAGGCGACTGCTCACCCATGCCCGGCATAGCCCGCACACACAGCCGCCTCGACATCGGCATCTCGTGGGATCTCAACATCTGACAGGCACATACAAAAAGTGCGGCGCAGGACAAAGACATCCTGCGCCGCGCTTGTATTGCAATCGGGACATCGCGCCCCACTCTCTCACGCTCCCATAAGCTCCCGCGCATTGGCTATAGCCGACTCCGAAGGGTTCTTGCCGCTCAGCATCTCGGCTATCTCCATGAGCCGCCCCTCCGGCGTAAGCAGACGTATGTTAGAAGTCGTGCCCTCCTCCGTGTCAGCCTTGTAGACCTTGAAGTGCGCCGCGCCGCGTGCCGCTATCTGCGGCAGATGCGTGATTGTGATGACCTGCATATGTTCCGCCATCTGCCTCATCATCTCGCCCATACGGTTGGCCACCTCACCTGACACTCCCGTGTCAATCTCATCTAAGACTATGGTCGGCAGCTCAGATTTCGAGGCTATCAAAGCCTTGATACAAAGCATGACGCGTGAAATCTCACCGCCGGAGGCAATGTCGGCAATCGGCCGCAACGCCGTATTCCTGTTCGCCGAGAAAAGGAACGAGACACAGTCGCGCCCCGTGGACGTATAACCCTCCGTCTCCGCCACCTCCACACGGCACGAGGCGTTCGGCATACCGAGATACGAAAGCCGCTCCACAAGCGCATCCTCTATTTCTCCCGTCACAGCACGGCGTTTCTCGGACAGAGCGGATGCCGCCGCCTCAAGCTCAGCATGGAGAGCATCGGCCTGACGCGCAAGCTCCTCTATCTCACTGTCATACTCGTCCATGCGCTGCAACTTCGCCTCAAACTCCTCCTGCAAGGCTATCAGTTCCGCCACGCTCTTAACCCTGTGCTTCTGTTCGAGCGTATATATGAGGTCGAGCCGCTCCTCTATCTGCCTTTTGCGCTCCGGGTCGAACTCCAAGTCGTTGTACATCGCGCCGAACTCGCTCCCGAGGTCTCTAAGTTCTATAAGCGATGACTCCACCCGTGCGGCAAGCGTCTCCCCCTCATCTATATAGCGGGCTATGCGCCTCACCGATGAGAGAGCCTCCTTGAGCGACTGCAACAGGCCGTACTCGTCAGAATCGAAACGCGCCGAGATGGCGGAAAGCTCCGACTTGACCTCCTCTGCATGGTTCAACCGGTCGAGTTCAGTCTCAAGCTCCTCCTGTTCCGTAGCTGAGAGCGCGGCCTCCGAAAGCTGGTCATACTGGAACTGTGCGAAATCCCTCTCCTCCAATGCCTTCTGCGCCTGCCTCCGCAGACTTTCGAGTTCACGGATGACGCGCATATATTCACCGTAGCACGCCGCATAGCGCGACAGCTCATCGTGCGAACGGGCTATCGCATCGACAACCTTCAGCTGGAAAGACGAGTCGTTGAGCAGCAGGTTCTGATGCTGCGAATGTATGTCTATCAGATGTGGTGCAAGCGACTTCAGCTGCGAGAGCGACACGGGCGTATCATTGACAAACGCACGTGACTTGCCGTTGCTGTGTATCTCGCGGCGCACAACAGTCTCATCGTCATAGTCGAGGTCAAGCTCTTCGAACAGCGGGGCAAGGCCGTATGCCGCAATGTCGAAACGCGCCTCTACCACGCACTTCGTCTCACCGGCGCGTATGGACTTAGCATCGGCACGCTGACCCATCAGCAGCCCCAGCGCACCCATGATTATGGACTTTCCCGCCCCGGTCTCGCCAGTGATGACAGTAAAGCCCTGCGCAAGCTCCATGTCCAGATGGTCTATCAGCGCATAATGCCTTATATCAATATGTCTGAGCATATATCCTTATTCTAATATCTCCTTGTAACGTTCGGAGGCAGTGGGGTTTATGTCGTTAAGTATCTCATTGACGGATTTCTTCTCCTCCGCAGTGCCGTGACCCTTGAAAATGTTTATCAGCTCATCGTTCTTCGCATCGAGGAACGAGATGATTAGTATCGCATTGGGGTTCTCGCGGTTCAGTTCGCGCAGCACAGGCAGTCCGGCGGCAATCTTCGCGCGCCCGTTGTCTACATTGGCCGCCATATTGTCGAGAGCCTGACGGTGATATGTGTAGAAGAACTCCCGCAGCGGGCGGAAACGGCTGTCGTTCAGGTTGCTGACCAGCGCGTAGCGGTTGCGGTTGCTGTCGAACGCCTTCCACCCCTTCGCCTCGTTCTCGTTAGAGCGGTTCTGGCTCATGTTGACTATCTGCTCCGCCTGAGTGAACATGGAAGACCCGCCGAGACTGCCGTACGAGTCGAGGTCGAGGCCGATTATTATGTAGGCGTAATAAGCCAGCACGGCGGTCAGGTTAGATTCGTATGTGCTGCTGTTCACCTCTATCGGGTCAAACTCCTTATATGTGAAGTTGAAATCCTGATCGCGGAAATTGAATATCGTGGTCGTATATGAGGAGTTGTATACCGGGCGCGAAGCCTGCACCTGCAATTCGCACATCATCAAATCATCGGCATACGAATTGACGATAATCATGAAGTTGCAGTCTATCCGCTCGAAGTCCGAGAAGGTCATGTCAGTCCACTGCTGGCTGTTCATGAAATCCTTGAGGTCATTCTCCAATGTGGTGAAGACCTGCTTGTTAGTTCCCTCCACCTTGTCGCTGTTGAGAGTCAGGTTCACATTAAGCTCCTGCGCCCCGAGAGCCAAAGCGCAGAGAACTACCGCGAGTAGAGCCGCTATCCTGTTCATTTCCTTATCCGGTTTATCAAGTCCACTATGTCACGCGCCACCTCCGTCTTCGGTTTAAGAGGGAACGCAATCCTCTCGCCCGCACCCATGAGGACGGTTATCTTGTTGGTGTCATAACCGAAGCAAGCTCCTTTGTCCTTCAACGAGTTCAGCACTATGAAGTCGAGGTTCTTGCGGCGCATCTTCTCGAGGGCGTGCGCCTCCTCGTCATTCGTCTCAAGGGCAAAACCCACAAGAAACTGCCCCTCGCGCTTGGCCGCGCCGACAGCGGCGGCAATATCACGCGTGGGTTTCAGTTCAAGGATGAGGTTGTCGCCCTCACGCTTTATCTTCTCCGCCGCCACGTTCACTGGGGTGAAGTCGGCTACCGCCGCACAGAGTACCGCGCCGTCCATCTCCGGCCATCGGGAGAGGACGGCCTCATACATCTCCGCCGCCGACTCCACATCTATACGGCGGATAGACGGGTGACTGACCTCCAGCCTCACAGGCCCGGAGACAAGAGTCACCTCATGCCCCGAGGCGGTGCACGCCTCGGCGATGGCAAACCCCATCTTGCCGCTCGAATAGTTTCCTATAAAGCGCACGGGGTCTATGCGCTCGTATGTAGGCCCGGCAGTTATAAGTATCTTCATCTACTCACTCTGTTTCTTTGGTTATAAACTCCACTATGTCAGCAGGCTCTGCCATGCGTCCCTTGCCCGATGAACCGCAGGCCAGCTCACCTTCGACGGGCTCTATGACACGCACACCCAGACTGCGGAGCGACGCGAGATTGCGCTGCACCACGGGATGGCAATACATCCGAGTGTTCATGGCCGGAGCTATGAACACGGGCTTGTCAAACGCAAGGAATGTGGTAGAGAGCGCATCGTCGGCTATTCCGCACGCGAACTTGCCTATGATATCCGCAGAGGCGGGGGCGACAACCATCATGTCCGCCCAGTCGGCATGGGATATATGTTCGGGCGTGATGTCACCCGATGTATCGAACATCTCCGTATAGACCCTGTTGCGCGAAAGAGTCTGGAGGGTCATCGGGGTTATGAACTGCAACGCGTTCCGAGTGGCAATCACCTTTACCTCAGCCCCTGCGCGGACAAAGAGACGTATGAGTTCGCCGCACTTGTAGGCGGCAATGCCACCGGAGATGCCGAGCAGTATCCTTTTGTCTTTCATCATAGCTTATCCTTTATGCGGGACAGGTCGTCCAACGTGGCGCGGCGCAGCGATATGGCGCATCCGCCGCCCGGCGCGAGACGCTGGCGAAACTTTGTCCTGCGATCAACGATATATTGTCTTATCTCGTATGCCATGGGGTTGTCCTTCCAGTCGGCATCAGGCGCATCGGCATAGACCGTCGCCACGTAGAAGCAACCGGGGTCGAGGAACGAGAGGTCAATCCGCGCCTTGCGCCCGCGCTCATCGGTGATTGCGCCGATGAACCAGTCGCCGGAGCGTTTCCCGCGCCGCGCAACCGTGATGTAGTCGCCCGGTTCTGCCTCGAGTATACGGGTGTCAGTCCAGTCGCACTCCACATCGCGGATGAACTGGAACGCGTCCATGCGCCGCAGGTAGTTCTCAGGCAGGTCGGCGGCCATCTGTATCGGGCTGTACATAGTCACGTAGAGAGCCAGCTGCTTGGCCAGCGTCGTGTGTACCTGACAGGGGTTACCCTCCTGATAGTGCGACATCTTTATCTCAAATATGCCGGGGGTATAGTCCATTCCGCCACCCAAGAGGCGGGTGAAAGGCAGTATGGTCTCATGCTCAGGCGGATTGCCCTTGCTCCAAGCGTTGAACTCATTGCCACGCGCCGCCTCGCAGGCCAGCAGGTTGGGGTAAGTGCGCGAGAGACCCGTGGGGCGCACCGGCTCATGGGCGTTGACCATGATGTGCCGTTCTGCGGCTTCGCGCACCACGCGGTTGTAGTGGTTCACCATCCACTGCCCGTCGTGGGTCTCACCACGCGGGATGGGCCAGCCTACGTATCCTGTTTTCAACGACTTATATCCATAACGCTCCATTAAGTCAAACGCCTCGGTCATGCGCCGCTCGTAGTTAGTGGCAGAGCCGGAGGTCTCATGGTGCATAATCAGCTCCACGCCACGGCTGCGGGCGTATGAAGTGACGGAGTCAATGTCGAAATCGGGATAAGGAGTGACGAAATCGAAGACATTCTCCTTCCAGTTGCCGGACCACTCTTCCCAGCCTACGTTCCAGCCCTCGACAAGGACGGCATCAAGGCCATTGTCCGCCGCGAAGTCTATGTAGCGCAGCACATTGGCCGTGGTCGCTCCATGACGGCCATGAGGTTTCAGTGCAGTCCAGTCGGTCTGCCCAATCTTCACGCTCGGCACATCGGCGTAACTCCACGCACTGCCGCCGGGGATGTGCATCTCCCACCATACGCCTACGTATTTTATTGGCTTAATCCAACGGGTGTCGGTCAGGCGGCAGGGGTCGTTAAGGTTAAGTATCATACTCGATGCAAGTATGTCCTCGGCGCGGTCGCTCACCATGAGTGTGCGCCACGGGGTGCGGCAAGGCGTCTGCATGAACGCCCTCACCCCCGGCACGGGAGACGGCGAAAGCACCACACGGAACGAAAGCCGCTGACGGTCGAGCAGGAGGTGCATCGCGGAATAGTCGTCAAGCGCGGCCTCGAAGAGACTGACGTAGAGGCCGCCGCGAGTCTTCATCATCAGCGGGGTCTGCACCATGTCAGGGTCAAGCACACGGTGAGTGCCTATCCCGCTGCCGTCGACAGCAGTAGCATCGATGTCGGAAAGGCGCGATGTCGTATAATAGTATTCGTTAGAATCAAAGTTTCCGGGCAGCCAGAAAGCCTTGTGGGCGCCGGACATGGCGAACTCCGTCCGCTCCTCGGCAATGCGGAAGTGGGTTGTCCCGTTCCACGGGTTATCGAAGATGTAGCGGAACGCCAGTCCCTCATCATAGAGGCGGAACTCTACGGTCATCGTGCGGCGCGAGGCGGGCTGACGGAGGGCAATGCGGTAGAAACGGCAGTGGTTGCGAATAGTGTCATACTGTCCGAGGACTGGCGACCAGCGTTCGTCGATAGTGCCGGACTCCACAGAATCAATGACAAAGCCGCAGTCAAGGCGGCTGCCGTCGGCCAGTAAGAAGCCCATACGGCCGGGGCGCACCACGGGCACACGCCCGCGCCGCATCTCATAGTACGGCACGCTGTCTACCAATGAAAATTCGCCCGAGACCACCTCGCCGGGCGAGAGCATCACCACACGGCTCTCCGCGCAGAGAAAGGCGGAGAGGAGGGTCAGCATCAATATTATAACGTTTCTTCTCATCAGGTTCAATCATTTGACCGCCTCGCGGTAGAAGAGCCTGCACTGCGCGGGGGTGATGACGTGGCACTCAACATCCATCGTAACCGTATCGCACACCGCAAGTTCGTGTATCTGAGATATATAGAGTTTAGAATAGATCCGGCTGCTGCCCTCCTGCAATGAGGCCACATAGACAAGCGCATCGAAAATCTCATCGCGGCTCATCTCGTCCTTCGTGAAGACGTAGAGACCATAAGAACGGAAATCGCCATAGAATCCGTCGCAGACCTTG
The DNA here is from genome assembly GCA_017694515.1 of Candidatus Aphodosoma intestinipullorum. Taxonomy (GTDB): domain Bacteria; phylum Bacteroidota; class Bacteroidia; order Bacteroidales; family Paludibacteraceae; genus Aphodosoma; species Aphodosoma intestinipullorum. The sequence continues at coordinate 1,198 of JADIMV010000148.1, read as the reverse complement.
CGCACCTTGTTTTCGAGTATGCGCTTCATGGGCAGCGCCAGCCGCCAATATTCGTACTCCTTATGTCCCACAGTACCAATCTCGGCCACGCCATAGGCATATCCGCTCTGGCGTATGTCGTCGGCCACTGTGTCCGGCAGTTTTATTATGTCATCAGCCGCAAGCTCGTTGAGCATACGCACGGCCTCTAACTTCGACTCGTTCATGGCTCGCGTCACCTCTATGCCGAGAGAGCGGTCGGGCATCTGCAAGTCGGGCCTATCCCTGTTGACCAGACGGCCAAAGGGCGCACCAAGCAGGTGCTCGAGAGTGAGCTTGGCGTATCTCTCGAAGAAGCACGTGCCGAACTTTGTCAGCAGACGGCGGTCGTCGGCGGTCAGGGTCAAATCCATGAACAGTCCAGTTGATGTGATATGCAAAGTTAGCTGTTTGGATGGAGACTTGCAAGCGGGCGGGACGGTTTGTGCGCAGAAAAGAGGGCGACTTCAGGCGGCGCGGGAGGCGTGGGGCGGCCTGGCGACGGGAGAGAGGTCTGCGGGCTGATGCCGCACGGGCGCGGAGAAGGGCGATGTAGTGTGCGCGGGCGGCTCCGATGGGTGTGCGGTAGCCGAGGCGGGCGGCTTCTTTTTGCCAATACTCTCTCTGTCCGGGACGGGCGAGGACGCGGACGGTGAGACGATTGGCCGCAGCAAAGATATGGCGGGCGCAGAGCTGGGCTGGAGTGCGCGGGTCGGCCTGCGGCACGAGACGCTTGGTGAAGATGCGCCCGTAGCGGACGGTGAGGCTGAAGCCGGAACTGGAGAAGAGGCGGCGCGCGCCGATGAGTGTGCCACGTGGGGCGAGTGTTATTATTGCCATTGGTTCAAGGGTTTGTTTAACATTAGAGCGTTTTTATGACTATGCACAAGCCAATTTTTTACCACGTATACTTTTGATACGCAATATGGGATTTTGAGTTTGGCAGGCGATCCCGTTTTTACTGAACTTGGGTTTACGGTGCAAAGTTACGGTATGAAGGCTGTGCAGGCAAGATTTTGCGGGAGTTTAACTTGACGAGATGGTTTGTTTACGAAATGATAGACAGGAAAGCAAGGGCAGGTTATGATGCGTAAGCGGGGGCAGGAAGGAGAGGTTACGGAACGGAAGCGGGAGGGTTAACATTTGGAGGTCTGCGGGCGAAGAAAGGGACGGCGGGAGG
>JADIMV010000025.1 GCA_017694515.1 Candidatus Aphodosoma intestinipullorum | reverse complement strand
GTTTGAGTATGTCGGCCACGACCGTAAACGCGTCTTTCTCAATCATCAATGCGCCGAGCACACTCTCCTCAAGCTCCACCGACTGCGGCGGTACTTTCCCGAAATCTATCTGTCTTATATCTGTTTTCTTTGTCCGTCGTCCAGACGCTGCTCCTTCCATCGTCACCTCGTTTTTTGCGGATGCCAAAGTTACGTTTTTTTTTCGGATTCCTCCCTCATCCGGAAAGAAAATAATAAACACACGCCTACAGCCCCGCTTACTTAATAGGTAATTAATACAGATATCAGCACAAAGTCTAATGACGATTTGGGTTTAACGGGAAGGATACATGGAGGAAATTGGTTTGGGCTGCGGAGGGGCTTCGGAGGGACTGGCCAGTGGCTTCGGCGAGAGTACGTGTTTTTAACCTTAATTAATACAGAGATTTCACCCAGAGATCAATAGATATGAAGCAGAGAATCAGACGCAATTGAGTTAAAAAAAGCGGTACGGAGGCTTCAAAAACTCCGTACCGCTCTTTTCTAAGCAACAATATGTGCGTCAATCAGTCTGCCGACCTGACAACCCGTTTCACATAGCTTGCGGCCTCTGTGCTGTCAGTCAGCGCAAACCCCGGCAACGACGAGAGATAGGCTTCGTCTATCGAGAAAACTTGAATATCATCCCACCAGTCGTGCTTTTCTATAATCCCTCCGGACAATACCCTATCATTCCACCAACTATCCAGCCTGAATATAGAATAACGGTCACCATATCCGGTGTTGGCATCTATATAGACACTGTCACCATAATAGAACTTCACTATCTGCAACTGGTCCGGCATACCAAGCTGATAAGGCTGCTTACCGTAAACCTTTTTCTTCTCCGTCCCGACAGAGATGTCCATATAGAAATAGCGTGGCAACAACTGCGCATGGCCTCCTACGGGTATCTCCTGCGGCAATTCAAACAGCCTCCTTACTCCGACCTCAAAATAAATAGGCTTGTCCATACTATTCTTTATCAGATATGGAGTGTCGTATGCTTCCGTATCACACGAGGAGAACACGAATATTGTCGCACACAGCACAAAGGCTGATAGCCACACTAACAAAAGTCTTTTCATTTCTGTATTGTATTTATTTTGATGCACCCGTTACAACAGACAGCAGGACCATCGGGTTAAATCGATTATAACCAACGGTCATTCTACTGACCCGACAGCCCGTTTCACATACGATTTAGCGGCAATGCTGTCCCGCACGGCAAATCGGGTCAGAGACGAGAGATATTCTTCATCGACAGTGAAATATGCCTTGTCATCATCGGCGTTATCTCCTGACATCCAGTTAGTCAAATAAAATGGAGAATAGCGACAATCAACATTGTTCCACTTAGCACTATTTATATCCACATAAATGCTATCCCCATAGAAGAAAGTCAATGTCTGTATCAGAGAGACCTGAGTCTCCTTGTACGTTATCTTTCCCTTGCCGTCTTTCTTATCTACGCCCATCGAATGGCCTTTCCAGAAATAACGCGGGAGCAGCTGAGCCTGTCCCCCCGACGGCATTTCATCAGGGAGACCGAAGCCCCGGTCAACGTAGAATTTTACCGGCATATCTGTCTTGTTGACAAGCATATATACCTTATCTCTATTCGAGTCACACGAATACATGCAAAACAAGCAAACAAGACATAATACTATTGTTCTCATTTTTTATCTAACTGTTTTTACTTGATGTTCTTACCACTCCCGGCAGACACATCGGGTTAATTTAATTATAGCTAACGGTACGGAGTTTTTTTTAACCTACGTAATCTGTGCATAGGTCAGTCTACAGACCCGACAAGCCGTTTCACATAGCTTGCCGCCTCAGTGCTGTCCGTCAGCGCAAACCTCGGCAAGGACGAGAGATAGGCTTCGTCTATCGAGAAAACCAAAGGTCTGTCAAACATACTATGGTTTTCTACGATACCTCCGGGCAACACCTTACCAGTCAGCCAGCTGTCCATACTAAAAACCGAATAGGCGGGGTCAATAATATTGGCAGCTATATACACACTGTCACCATAGTAGAACTGCACCAACTGCAATTCTGTAGACATCGTAAGCTTATACGGCTGCTTACCGTAAACCTTTTTCTTCTCTGTTCCGAGCGAGATGTCCATATAGAAATAGCGAGGCAACAACTGCGCCTGCCCTCCTACGGGAATCTCCTGCAACGGTTCAAAGCTTTTTAACCCTATCTCGAAACAAACAGGCTTGTCTGTTTTATTCGCCAATACAAACGCTACGTCATCCTTGTCAGATTCACAAGCCACCATAAGGAAAGATACGACTAACAGCGTCCAAATAAAAACTTTTCTCATTTTCATTTAAACATAATTTCTCTCATGTTACAATTTGTCTTTTTCTTGATATCCCAGCTGTCGCGAGCAACAGGGACACCTGATTAATAAATCAAATGGAAACTGTTTCCGGGGGCAAAGTTCGGGAGTTTGGGACGGCAGTCCAAATATTCTGCTATTACATTGCTATGGGCGGAGAAAATTTTTTTCGGGGCATTTTCATGGGTATGACAAAATGCAATCCGCCAATAGTGCCACATTTGAATATCAGGAATTTAAGACAGAAATCGCCAATAGGCCACCAATAGTTGCAGGCTTCCGGCCAAAGTGCGCCAAACTATTGGCGGGGGTATTGGCGGGGTAAAAAAGGCAGTGCCCGTTTCTGATAAATTAACACTTAAATTATGCATGTGATGACCACAGGAGAAGAAACACACGAGTGGGAAATAAGTGCCGAGAAATGTTGCATAAACAGGAATGATGTGCTAACTTTGTACTTGACGAACGAAGATACAGGGGTGAGAAAGACAAATGGAAACTTGTTATCAATTTGTCTGTGTACCTGCGTGCCACTTATAAGCAGCAATTCAAAATTAAACGCTACTTGATTATTTGGAATAAGTAAAGAAACAATAGAGGCTATGACGGAGAAAGGGAAGAACACAGAAACGGCATATCAACAGATGCTGCTCCGCATCAAGGAGAATGTACACGAAGTGGAGCCTGAAGCCGAAGTATGGCTTTACGGTTCACGCGCCCGTCGGGATGCCCGTAGCGACTCAGACTGGGATGTGCTTGTGCTGTCATCCAAGCCACACTTGACTTTCAGGGAAGAGGAGGCTTTCATGGATCATATCTGCGACCTGATGATCGAGACCGGCCAAGCCATACAGCTGTTTGCATACGGTAAGGAGGAGTGGCACAAGCGTCATTACTTCACTCCGTTTTACAAGAGTGTACAATCAGACTCTATACGCTTAAGTAGCTGTTCAAAATTAAACGCTACTTGATTAATTTGGAATGAAGAAAGAAACTATATAATGAAAGCTTTGTATCTCTTGCGTCTCTTTTGCGCTATTTTCCAGCCGTTTAACGGTCACATAGCCCGCTATGCTCCCGTTTTCACGGCAGTAAAATAGCTGCAAAATAGCTCACAAGAGATATACAATTAATTTTGAACAGCTACTTATGAATGAGGATGCAGCAAACATGAGGGCTTATGTCCGCTACAGATTAGAGAAAGCACATGAGGTTTATGAGGCTGCCTTAATACTGTGTAATGCAGAACAATGGAACTCAGCTATCAACCGTCTGTATTATGCCTGTTTTTATTCGGCATCGGCCTTATTGCTGAACAGATCTATCTATACAAAATCCCATTCAGGAGTTATAGGTCAGTTCTCGGAACATATTGTACGGGAGGGTATAATGACAAAAGAAGAGTTCCGAGTGTATGCCTAATTATTAAACTGGCGTTCCAAAGGGGACTATAACGACTTGTACGACTTTTGCAGAGAAGATGTCGAACCGATAGTACCCAAGGTCAGAGAGTTTATCGACAAGATAGATTCTCTGATAGACATAGACTAAGAAGCGAGTGCCCGAAGTCCCAATATTTGCCTTGAGACATTCGGGTTTCACTTATAATCTACGCTTGATAATCATAATACACAATGAAGAAACACACACGATATGCCGCATTGGCATTGCTCCTGACACTCCTTGCCGTGACAGGGTGCAGGGATGAGAGCTATGAGCGCGATGTCCGCGCCGCCCTGCTACAGACCGAACGGACGGGCAGAGGCGCAGCGGACGCAAAAGCGGACACGGAGTGGGACGACACTACCGCCGTCTCCCTCAGCCGCAAAGACCTGCTGCTGCATATATTACTGAAAAACAGAACCTGCCCTGCGGAGAACATTGACGTAAAAGAGGTCGGCATGGTCATATCACATTTCGTGGAGAAAGGGGACTCGCTCATCGCCGCAGCCGCGTATCTCTGCCAAGGGGAATACTGGGCGTACAGCGGGGACATCATGAAAGCCCTGTGGAACCTGAAGAATGCGGAAGTGTGGTCTCCCGCCGCCGCGCCTGAGATACGCGCACACGCGCTACTCTCACTGTCAAAGCTTTACCATATAGACATACCCAACCGCAAAACCGCGCTGCTCCATGAAGCCGAACGGCTTTACAGAAAGGCGGACAACCCGAGGGGGCTGTCAGAATGCTACCGCGAACTGATGATGTCAGCAGCGGACGACGACACGGCACGGATATATGCCCAGCAGGCATAGAACCTTATCCCGGAGACGGACACCATACGGAGAATCTACTTCAACGCCGCCCGTGCCATGCGCTTCTGCGAGACGCTCAGCGGGGACTCGATAGCACTACTTACAGAACCGCTTTACCGCATAGCCCCAAATGCGCGACACGCATATTACCTCGCGCTCGGCCACATAAAGGAGGGCGACATGGAAAGCGCACGGCAATATGTGGAGCTGGTCAAGGAAAGTCCGGAGACGCACCACCTCTGGCACAAACTGATGTACGAAATATACATGAAGCAGGGCGACCGCGGCCGGGCACTCGAAGAGTATGTGAAATACGACACCGAAGATGAAAACGCATTCCGCAAAAGGGCGTTCGAGAATATAGAGTCGCACGAGAACACGATGAAAGAGCGCATAGTCATGAGGCGATTGCGCATGGAGGAAACCAACACGAAATTTGCAATAATGGCCACTATCATAGTCGTACTGACCATCGCAATCATATTCCTGTGCATCTATTTCTTCCTCCGAAGGAACAACCTCCGGCTGCGCATGGAGAACAAGGCCAGGATATCGGCCATCGAGACCGTGCGCCGCGATATGTCGGCACAACTACAGAAGCAACAAGACACAAAAGCTCTGACAGACCGCCTGAAGGAGGAGAAACTGACTCTGCTCCGCGACAAGATACTGTCACAGACTGGACGTGAGGACAGATATGTAGTCAAGACCATAGACTCATTCACTCAAGGCGCGGCCTCACGCCTGCTCGACGCATACCCCATGCTGAAAGAACGCGACGTGATAATCATCTTCCTGCGCCACACCGGATGCAGCGGCATGGAGATAGCGGAGTTCTTCGGCCATAAGGACACACAGACCGTCAATACCCGCATATCACGGCTCAAGCGTGACATCATGAAGGACGGGGATTTTGACGGATGGTTCTCAGAAGAGCAGTGCATCCATGAGGAGTGACATTATCCCCGCTCCATGCAGATTAAACCCCAAACGCATCAGAACTTCCGGTCAAACCCTTTAGCTGCTTTCCGGTTTCTGACGGTATCTTATATACACACATTACCTCGACATAAACATAGAAATCAGCGCAAATTCCAATATTCGAGTTTATCAATTAAGGGGCTGAGCCAAAATTTACCATTTTGACTCAGCTCCTTAAATATACGGTCACTATAAAGCCCCCACCATACGTCCGCATCACTCAGGGGAATGCCACCGTCATGCGCAGGAACGGGGACAAGACTCAATCAGTCATCGAAAAGATCCCTGTTCTCGAGGATGAAACCGTTGCTCTCCCTAAGGAAATCGTTCCGCTTGCCAGAGAAGAGCTCGAACTTACGGAACTCGCATTCCAGCGCACCATTGACCAAAGGTATTTTCTCAGACGGGCGCAGGCCGATGGCGGCAAGCAAATCGGGATTTGACGATATGACCCACGCCTCATTGCCGGAGAAACGGTGCTTCAGCACAGTGCCGAGTTCACTGTAAAGGTTCATCATATCGTCACTCACAAGCCGCTCACCGTACGGAGGATTGGTGACCATGAGCCACTGACCCTCGGGCTGGACGAAATCAGCTATGGAGCGGCGTTCCACCTTGATGTATTTGCTCAGGCCGGCAGCCTTGATGTTCTCCTGCGCACGGCGCACGGCGTTATGATTCACATCGTAGCCCTCAATACGGAACTTAAATTCGCGCTCCTCGGAGTCGTCGTTGTATATCTCATCGAAGAGGTCCTTGTCGAAATCGTTCCACTTCTCGAACGCGAACGCGCTGCGGTAGATGCAGGGCGGGATGTTGAGCGCGATGAGTGCGGCCTCAATGAGGAAAGTGCCTGAGCCGCACATGGGGTCAACGAAATTGCACTGTCCGTCCCAGCCCGCGAGTAGCAGCATTCCGGCGGCAAGTGCCTCCGAAATAGGGGCTTCGCCCTGTGTCGCACGATAGCCACGGCGATGGAGGCTCTCCCCGGAAGAGTCGAGCGATATGGTGCAAGTGCAGTGCGATATATGGACGTTGATATAGAAATCGGGGTTGTTGAGCCTTACGGAAGGACGCTTCTCGCACCGCTCCATGAAACGGTCAGCGATGGCATCTTTCACGCGGTAAGTGACATACTGCGAATGGCGGAAGACCTCGGAATTGACTGTAGCGTCAATCTGGAAAGTGTTCTTCTCGGTCATGAAGTTCTCCCACTCTATCGCCTTTACCTTCTCATATACCTCATCGGCACTGCGGGCATCGAAAGTGGCGATGGGACGCAGTACGCGGATGGCGGTACGCAGAGAGAGGTTTGCCCTGTACATCAGAGCCTTGTCGCCCGTGAAAGAGACAGCACGACGATTAAGTTCAATGTTGTTAGCCCCCAGTTTCACAAGCTCATTGGCAAGCACCTGCTCAAGTCCGAAATAGGTCTTTGCCACTAAAGGAAATTCTTTCATCTTCTGATTTACGGATGTATATATTAAAAAACTTGAATGCGCTATCCAACCCTCCGGGTCAGAACATATAGTCCCACGCGGGGAGCATGACAGGCTTGCTGTCGGCAGCCTTGTCGGCCTTGTCGCTCAGATACTTGCGGTTTATAACAAGGCGGAACATATATTCATCGAACCAACGGTCGGTGAAAGTCAGATAGCCGCCATGGCAAGCCTTGTCGCCCCAACTGTTCTCGAACTCCCACTTCACGGGACGGTCGTTCTCATCGGTATCGACAGCAATGAGCGTCATGGCGTGGGAAGAACCGCTCTGGCGGGTGAGTATGCGCGCCTTCTTGTCCATGTCGAGGCGCACACCGAAAAGCGACTCGTAGTCATACATTTTGGGGTCAGATATGCCCTCGGGGTTGTAATATTTCGCAACATCGCAGGAGGCATACATGGCCTCGTTGGCCTTGATGGAGGCTATGGCAGCAGACTTTATCTCATCGAGGGGGAGGTTGAGGTAACGCCAGTTGACACCCTCGACAGTGTTGCGGTAGTTCTCTATCTCGTAGACCTTGTAGTATTCGCGGGTGGGGTCGTGCATAATCATGATGTACGACTCGGCGTCATAGTCCGCCGGGATTATGCTGCGGTAGAACTCCAACGGAGTGGACGACAGGCTCTTAATCTCGCCGTCGGCAGTCTTGTACCGCCAGACGAACTCCGTGGGCGGCTCGCCGAGACAGAGGGCGAGTATGCGGTAGACATCCTTCATTATGTCCAGTTTCGCGGCACGCGCCTGTGCCTCAGTCGCACCGTCGGCCATCATCTCGCGGAGGGCATAGCCACCGGCACGGAGACGCTCGTTGAGTATGGAGTTGAGAGAGCGCGTGTCGTCGGAATGGGCAGTCTCGGGCATTACGCTCTGCGGGACTACGCCGTATTTGTCGGCCACATTGAGGAAATTGTTCCACACGCCGCCATCGCTCACGGGATTCTGGAAGAAGAAAGCCACGTCGCGGTTCATTATTATATCCTCACCGGCAGTGCGGATGACATTCTCGAGGAAGAGGTTGCTCTTCTCGAACATGTCCCAGAAGTAGTTGTAGTTGTGCGAGAAGTCGAACTCCTTGACTCCGAACTTCTCCATCACGGCGGGGCGAAGGACGTTCATCGAGGTGAACATCCAGCAGCGGCCGGACTGCTTCTGGTCAGTTATGCCGCTGACGCTGACGCGGTATTTGAAATAGTGGTCCGTGCGCCCCTGCACGGAGCGGTTGAGAGCAAGGCTCTTGATGTCACGGTTGTTCGAGATGATGTTCTGGAGCGCCTTGGTCTCCGCTGTGCGGGAGAAAGAGCCGCGTATGTCGTCAAGCTCCTTACGGTCAAGCTGCTGCGCAGAGATGGTCATAGCCATAATTCCTGAAAAAACAAGTAATGCTGTACGTTTCATATAGTATGTCTGATGTGTTGTCATTGTTCAGTCTCCAAGAGTTCGAGGGCGCGGATGAGCGGCGCGTTCATCGCATTCACCACGCGGTAGTATGTGTCAGGGGTATAGATGGAGCGGGCGATAATCGCCTTAATCTGCAAGCGCATATAACGCTCGGACTGGCGGTAACCCTCCTCATCGTAGGGTATGCCCTCACGTCCGGCTTCGGCGACGATGGTCTGCATGAGGCTCTCCGGCACTGTGAAATCCTTTTCATAACGGCTGAAATCGGGATAGACGGAGAGTAGCTGCGCACGGTTTGTCTCGGTGTAGCGGGCTATTTCGGTCATGAATATGCCCTTGGCAAGCACCTTGCGGTAGTAGGGGGAATAGAGCGTGGTGTCGAGGGGGATGAATATGTCAGGCCAGATGCCACCCCCGCCGTAGACGGTACGGTGCTCAACGCGAGTGGTGTATTTAAGGGAGTCTGGGAAGTGTACGCTGTCGGCGTGGACGAGTTCGCCGTGGCGGTAGCGTGTCTCCAAATCCTTGTAATACTGCTCCACCCCGCCAGTGTAAGGCTTCTGTATGTTGCGGCCGGAGGGGGTGTAGTAGCGAGCCACGGTGAGACGCAACTCGGCACTGTCGGGGAGAGATATCGGTCTCTGCACCAGTCCTTTACCAAAAGAGCGGCGGCCAATGACAGTGGCGCGATCCCAGTCCTGAAGCGCACCGGCTGTGATTTCGCTGGCTGAGGCGGAGTATTCGTCAATCAGCACCACAACGCGCCCTTTTTCAAAAGCCCCACGGTCTGAAGCAAGGGCATCGTGCCGCCGCTGGTGCTCGCCCTGAGTGTAGACTATGAGCTTTCCGGCATCGAGGAACTGGTCGGAGAGGTCTATGGCGGAGGACATCACGCCGCCGCCGTTGCCCTGAAGGTCGAGGACGAGGCTAGTCATGCCCTCTTTCTTGAGGCGCGTCATGGCCTCCTGCACCTCCTTGGGGGTTGTGACGGAGAAGGAGTTGAGCTTTATGTAGCCTACGCCGGGGCGCACCATATAGGCCGCATCGACGGAGTAGATGGGTATCTTGTCGCGCTCGACGACGAAGGGCAGCAGCCCGGTTTCGCCAAGGCGGGCAATCTCGACAGTCACCTTCGTTCCACGGGGGCCGCGCAGGAGCTTGGGTATCTCGGAGCGGCGGACGTTGACCCCGGCGATGGTACGGCCATCGACACGGATGATGCGGTCGCCGGGGAGGATGCCGACTTTCTCGGCGGGACAGCCGGGTATGGTCTGTATGACGTGGAGGGTGTCCTTGAAGATGTTGTAGCTGATGCCGATGCCGTCGAAGTTGCCGTATATCTGTTCGCTCATGGCCTTCACCTCGTCCTTGGGGATGTAGGCCGAATGGGGGTCGAGGCTCTGGAGGCCTTTGGTTATCATGGTCTCGGCAAGCTGCGCGACATCGGCCGTATCGACATACATCTGGTCGACGTAGAAGAGCACCTGCGCCACTTTGTTGGCGGCCTCCTGCACCTTCCGAAACTGTGCGGAAAGCGGCGTGCAGAGGAACACGGCGGCGGCAAAAAGGAGCGCGGCGCAGCGCAAATGTGTCATATACATGATGTTCATCGCTTTATCTGTTTCCGTAGAAGGGTGTATTGGCGTATAGCCCGCCACGCACCCCCTCAACGGGTTACAAATGTACAACAATTCTGTAAACCGTGCAAAATATGCCGGGAGAATGGGGCGCGGGGAGCTTTTGCGACTGCGCGGCAGGGGGGAGGGATGGGGCATGAGGCTGGCTCGGGGCTTCGGGAGGGCTGGCTTGCCGCTTCGGCGAGAGTACGTGTTTTTAACTTTATTTATCAATATTGATTTGGAGGATACCGGGGAGGAGGTGTAATTTTGTAGGGGGATAGGGATGAGGTTTGCAGGATGATGGGGACAGGGACTGGAGAAGTATTAAGGAGGGCGGAATGGACGGGGAGAAATGAACGGAAGAAACGGGGCGAATGGATGTAACTTACTGGAGATTAATTGTTTTAGTGTTATGAAGTTAGGATTAGTTTCGATGGGTTATCTACCTTATGTGAGGCGGAGGATGAGGAGGAGCGGGCTGCGGCTGTCGGTTCGCTGGGGGAAGGTGTATACGGTTGAGGCTGTGGAGATACGGCAGCCGGAGACGGAGGCGCAGCTGAGGGCAAGGGATGTGATGGCGAGGGCAAGCGCGGCGGCGAAGAGGGAGATGACAGACCCGGAGAGGAGGCTGTACTGGGATAGCCATGCGGCGGAGTTGGGATATAAGGCGGCACGGGGGGCGTGCGTGGCGCACCACGTGAGGAGGATTAAGGCTGAGGAGGAGGCTGAGCGGCAGCGGAGGAGCATGGAGGTTCTGAGGGCGTGGGCAGAGGAGGCGCGGCAGAGGCGCGAGAGACGGAAACGGGAGCGGGATGAGGAGATGAACAAGCCTGTCAACGAGGAGGTTATGAGGAGGATGATGGCTGCGGAGGCGCGTTTGCAGGAGAGGCTGAGGCTGGCGGAGAGGTATGAGAGGAGAAGAAGAAGGAGGCTGAGGGCGAGCGCAGAGGCGGGATGAAGTCGGGGATTGCGTGATAGTGAACGGAGAGGGGCTGGCGGAGTACACGATGGACGGGGTGAGGTGGAGAGCGGCGGAGGGAGATATAGAACACTAAAAACATATTGTTATGAAACAGACGAAGTATTATTGTATGGCGGTCATAGCGGCATTGTCACTATGCGGATGCGAGGACAGAATGGAGTGGTATGACTACTTGGAGGAGAACATACTGAGCTATGCCCCATACGACGGGAACAGTTATGTGGAAGAGAGTGTGACGTTTGTCTCGGAAACCGGGGACACGGCTGTGTGG
>JADIMV010000147.1 GCA_017694515.1 Candidatus Aphodosoma intestinipullorum | reverse complement strand
TACTTGCTTTTGAAGGTGGGGAGCAAAAGATCTATTGGTTTGCTTAATAATACATCTGTTTTTTTTTTTTGCAAATGGACTTGGCTGCAAGACGATAAAGGCGTATCTTACAGATACAGGCTAAACGAGGTATGACGGCCGATTATGAGAATATAATTTTATGATACAAGGATATATAGGTTGTTGGACTTTGTATGGTAAGAGGGCTTATGTCTGTTATCATTACCAACGACACGTATGGTGAATTGTAATCAGTTTAACCATTATAATGTTAATCGAATTAACTTATGTAAAGTAATTCTTGGCGCGATTGCTGGATAACGCTAAATGGCAAATGGTTTTAACAACTGAATGCGGCTTTTCGTGCAATATGTTAAATATTTATGTCTTACAAGAAAAATATTTTTGTTATGAACGTGCGGACTATATTGTTTCTGGGAATATTATCGTTGTTCCCCCGGTCGGCAGCAATGGCGCAGAATGTCTCATTGCCCTATTTCAACGGTTGGGAGGATATGTCTGAAAATGCAGAGTGGACAATGAATAGCGGAATAAACGGCTCTACAGCCTCTAACCGCTGGTACATCTCCTCTAAAGAACACTTTCAAGGTTCTCATTCACTGTTGATATCAGACCTCAGCATCGCTCCGGATACAACATCCGTCTATTCTAATTCAACGGTAAATATAGTGGCTGCCCGTGAGTTCAATCTCCCTGTAGGCACATATGACCTGTCTTTCGCATGGCGGGCTTATGGAGAGAAAGATTTCGACGGCCTCCACGTAGCGTGGATACCCGTAAACTCCGACATCTCCACATCGCTCTCCTCCATGCAGATGTGGGTCAAGACTGCCGCTCCATACAAAGGGCTGATGTTCTACAACGAGATGACGTGGACAGTCGAGAAGACCACTATCACCTCTCAGGGCAGGCCTATGCTCCTCGCCTTCCTTTGGGTGAACGACAACAAGAACGCCGCTTCTCCCTCAGTCTGTATTGACAATGTACAGATTGGCCTAAACAGCTGCGGCGCGCCCGTCGGTCTCTCTACCAAAGTCGATGGCAAGGATGTCGAGCTCTCCTGGACTGCCAACCCCAATGTCTCCTACGATGTCTGGTACACCTCCGACTATGCCGGTGTCTCTGATACCATAACCAATGTCCGTGGCGGCAAGGTCTCCCTGCCCGACATGCCACGCGGGGCGTACAACTTCTTTGTGCGTACAATCTGCGCTCCCGGCGACACCGGTATCTGGTACTCCCACATGGGCGTGATAGTCAATGAGGGGCTTTGCCTCGACTACACCAACTTGCGTGGCGAGGGCGTAACCTGCTACATCGGTGATGTCAATAACCAATATCAGGAGGTCTTTGTCGATGACAAAGGTATCAACGGTGCTCCGCCTCGCCACACGGTCAATACCGACATCTACGAGACCGACCCCCGCACGGGAGGAAAGCTCAAGGTCATCCCTGACGGCGAATTTATCTCTGTCCGCCTCGGTAATGAAGAGCCTTATTGTAAGGGCGAGGCCATAGTCTACGATATGCACCTCGACTCCGGTGCAAATACCGTGTTGCTCATGAAGTATGCCGTCGTACTGCAAGTGCCGGATGCCCATCCGGAGGAGGCCATGCCGTGGTTCAAACTGGAGATTCTCGATGCGGACGGCAATGAGATAGACCCCACCTGCGGTAGCATCTACTTCTTCTCTGACCTTACCCTGCTTGACGAAGGCTGGTATCAGCACGACATATATATTGAGGGAAGCGGAAAAATGGAACCTCTTATATATAAGGACTGGACTACTATGGGTCTCATGCTTGGCGACTATGCCAAGAACGGCCCGACTGACATCAAGATTCGTCTCACCACACGTGACTGTACGCAGAACGCCCATTTCGGCTACGCCTACTTCACGCTTGACTGCATCGAGGGCGAGATACAGGGTCTTTCCTGCGGCGACATACCCACCGAGGAGGTCTCCGCCCCGGAGGGCTTCAACTATAAATGGTATCGTGCTGACGACCCCGCTGAGACTATGGTAAGTGACAGTATGGTGCTTGAGGTTGAGCCGGGCGATGTCGGCACATACATCTGCAATGTGATTTCCAAAGAGAACGCCAACTGCTACTTCCCCATGACCGTGTCGCTCCTGCCTCGCTATCCTAAGGCAGTGGTTGAACCTGTCTGGAGTCCGGAAAACTGCTCAAACTTCCTGCGCCTGAACAACCTTAGCTACATCGAGACAGAGGAGGGGCGCACCGATGAGGAGATTACCGATTTTGAGTGGACTCTTGATGACGGCACTACCTCTACTGAAAAGAATCTCGTGCTGCCTGTGCCGGACGCTGGAGACACTCTTCATATCTCTTTGAAAGCGAGTATAGTTGATGGCAAGTGTTGGGATGTGTGGGACTCTACCATCGTTGTCCCCGCCATTGGTGAACGTCGCGACACGACTTTTGTTACTATATGCAAGGGCGGACAGCCCTATGTGATTAACGGTATGCCCTATTATGACACTGAGGATGTCGAACTCCCTCCGGTCAGGTCTCTCGTTACTGGTTGTGATAGCGTCCATGTCGTCAGTATCACTGCCGTGGACAGCTACGAGACTGAAATTGATACGACCATCTGCTATGGCGATACCCTTTACGTGGGCGACGATGCCAAGTATTGGTTCACGGGCGACTTCAAGAAGATACTGCGCTCCGCTGGGGGCTGTGACAGCGTGGTCAATGTCGCCCTTACCGTATTGCCTGAGGTAACTTTCGGTGTCGATGTGCGGAATGTCTCCGCCGGGCCTAATTCTGGGGCTATATTCCTGAAAGACACCCTGCCCGGCACTTGGTACACTCTTGACGGCGAGGTCGGTGCGCCTCTCGACTCTCTTCCCGTAGGCTCTTACACAATTATTTGCTACGATTCTCTCGGCTGTCAGAGCGAGCCGCTGACCGTGGAGATTACGGCCGAGTGTCTTGAAGCCGAAGTAGGTGTTGCGGGCGAGATATGTGCCGATGACAGTGTGTTCTATCTGCCTGTGGAGGTCACCTCCGGCGAACTCCACACCTACGGGTTGCGCTTTGGCGATAAGGCTAAGGCTGCTGGCTTTGTCGATGCCGATGGTATAAAGATGGAGACGCACTATGTTAAGGTGCAGTTCCCTGACAGCGTTACCCCCGATGAATATGAGGTGTCGGTAGTTCTTGATGATGCCTCGTGTGGCAACGACACTGTCGTTGTCCCCTTCTCGGTTCTCTATCCTGCTGACATCATGAAGCAGAAGTGGAACAATGTCGTCGCTCTCAAGAATGAGCTGTACAATGGAGGCTACGTCTTCTCCTCATATCAGTGGTATCGCAACGGCACACCTATGGACGGCGAGACTGGCTCGTACATCTATCTCGGTGAGGGCGTGGCTTTCGCTGAGGGCGATGAGTTCCGTGTTGAGGTGACGCGTGCCTCTGACGGCGTGCGCCTCATGTCCTGCCCGCTGCTGGTTGAGCCGCATGAGGATGTACAGACATATCCGTCGCTTACTGTTGTAGGTCTTACCTCCCCCGTACCGATGGAGAATGTCGGAAGCCCCGTCCGTGTGCGCATCTGGAGCGTTGCCGGCATATACTATGGAGAGCAGGAGGTCTCTCCCTCCCATCCCTATTTCGTTGCCCCAGATGTGCCGGGCGTATATGTCCTGAAAATAGAGTCTGGTGGCGAGTCTGCGCTGTATAGGATTATTGTAAAGCGGTAGATGGTTATTTGTAAGATAAACACTATATAAATATTAACTATAAATCTGTAAACTATGAAACCTTTTTTTTGTTCGTGGCTGCTGACGCTGCTCTTTAGTGCCGTCGCGGCCGGAGTTTTCGCACAGGTCAGACCTCCCCTCTTTGAGGAGCGGTTTGACGACTTGATGAGTGGTATCCCTGTTGGGTGGAACAACGACAGTGTTGCCGGCAATTACAAGTGGGGTAGTTCAAGCGATGGTGTGGACGGTTCCCGGAGTATGTATTTTTATCCTATGGGTTATGCGTATTCAATGAATATGCTTGTCACCCCCTCTGTTGAGGTAGACGGTGAGATGATGCTATCCTTTGACCATAAGCTCAAGTCGGTCAATTGTGAACTGATGGTTCTCCTCTCGTACGACGGAGGAAAGACTTTCGATGCTTCTCCTCTTTTGCAGGTGACGGGAGTGAATGGCACTAACGAGTGGACTTCAGAGATGCTTCGTTTGCCCGTATCTCCCACAGGAACTGTAGCGGTGGGTTTTATGGCAATAAGGAATACCGGTACTTCTGCTGGTACTCTCCAATATTATCTTGACAATGTGGTGATTGACTATCCTCCTAAGTGTGCCGCGCCTGAGGATCTCACGGTCAGCGGTATGTCCGCCAATTCCGTCTCTCTGATGTGGGGATATTCCGTCATGGGACGTGTCGGAGAGAAGGTCGATGTCGTTGTTTCCAAAGATGGCAACATAGTCAAGGAGGAGACCGTGCAGGTTGAGACGTCCGGCACATTGGAAGTTGCTGGGCTTGAGCCTGCCACTGATTATACGGTAAAGGTGCGCATGAACTGCGAGGACTCTTATTGTGGCCGTTCCGCTTGGTCTGACGAACTGATGTTCACTACATTGTGCGCTTCGTCCAAACCCGGAGTGAAATACACATTTGATAATGACATGGAGTTGTCTCCTTGTTGGATAGTCCGCCGTGAGAATATTACCATGCTCGCCAAGGTCATGCCCTCCGCGCTTGTTAAGTATGGCGATAGCGGCAAGTCTCTTGAGATACCGAAAGGTACTATAGGTCTTGGTGATACCTACGTGTTTACCGAGGCTATAGACCACGCGGCCAACGACCTTGAAATATCTCTGATGGCCTATAATAACAATGCTAACAAAGCTGAGGTACTTGAGGTTGGCGTGCAGGGCGACCCTTATAGCCCTGGCTCATACTGCCCGTTGAAGGAGGTGACGCTTGAGCCCCTGACTTGGACTCGCATCGTGGTCTATACTGACAAGGTGGCCATTGGTTCTGCCAAGGATGCTGTCGTGGTACTTTGGGCGAAAGACCTTGAAGTGGCTTCTCTCTTTGTTGATGACTTGGAAATCAACGAACTGCCCGACTGCCGCATACCGGAGAATGTGAAGTTGAAGAGCTTCGACAATACTGGTGCGGAGTTCGACTGGACTGACTCCGGTGCAGCTGGGCTGGAGGTCTACAATGTCGCCGACGGCGCGGAGACCCTGCTTGGCACTCTGACCACTTCAAATAAGCGTCTTGCCTTAGAGGAGAGCACTCTCTATACGCTGCGTTTCAAGGCTTCTTGCGGTGCAGGCAAGAGCAGTGGATGGGCGGTTGAGACCATCATGTTCCGTACCCCATGCTCTGCCAAGTCGCCCGATTACACGGCAGATTTCGAGGAGGGTGCTATACCTGATTGCTGGAACAATGATGGTTTTACAATGACCGATGGCAAGCATCTGGAGTGGCGCATACAGGATGTGACCGGTTATGACTATCTCTCTGTTGATGGAGAAAGCAAGTATGCCCTTGTGTCGCCGACAGGTGTGGTGGCTGCGGCGGACAAGCGTCCCAAGGTCAATATCGTTTTGCCTTATATGGACATACCGGAGGCCGATGAGTATGCTGTCGAGTTCTATATATACCGTCTCAATCAGAGCGGTAGCGCGAATGACTGTGTTAATGTCTATGTCAATGACCGTCCGACAGCTGATGGTGCTACAAGGATAGGCCGTGTATCACGTCTCTCCACTAAAGAACCTGTGACTATGAAGACAGGTTGGGAGCGTTTCGAGTGTCTCATTCCGGTAAAGGGTCTTGTTTATATCATCTTTGAAAATGAGACATACAATGGTCAATGTACATACCTTGACAACATCTCTGTTAAGGAGAAGAGTTCATGCATGTCGCCTGGCAATCTGACAGTTGAAGTTGACGCGACATCGGCCACTATCTCATGGGATGAGCGTACCGTTGCTCCGGAGTACCATTTGTCATATACCATGCAGAATAAGACATATTCTGACACGGTGCGCGGAGCAAACTCATACGTGATAGATGGTCTTACTCCCAATACGAGCTACGGATGGCTCAATGTATCGGTTATGGCTGTCTGTGCTGCTGGCGACACCAGCGATGTCACTACTGACCGTTTCGCTTTGGCTACCCAGTGTGGCCCGATGGACATCCCATATACAAAAGGCAATAGGGATTGGCCTTGTTTCACTGTTCTTGAGCCTGATGGTGCTTATCCTCAGGGCAGTAGCAGTATAACTATGAGAGGTTATAACAATGCGTTCGCATTGCCGGAATTCAAATATGAAAATGCCGGAGGTCATAGGGTTGTGTTTGACTATATGACCTATACTGAGGGTACTATTGAAGTAGGTACAGTCGCTGACTTGGCAAATTGGGTGAATTTCAATAGCGTTGCTACTGTGCAGGGTACTAATCAGCGGGCTACATATACTGTTGAGATACCCCCTACCACGGATAAGTATATCATATTCAGATATACCGCCAAGACTGCTACTCAGCTCTCATATATCTATAGTCTTAAAGTGGAGCGTACTCCTGACTGTCCTGACATTGAGGGCGTTACTACGGTTACGGCCACTGACGTTACTGCGCGTTTCAATATCTCTTGTCCCGGAGTATCTACGTTTGATATAGAGTATGGACCGAAAGGTTTCAAACGCGGTGAGGGTACTTCGCAGAAAGTGGGCAATGACTTCACTCTTACCGGTCTGACTGCCAACACTGATTATGACCTCTATGTTTGCTCCACTTGCCCTGCCGGTACTGGCAACTGGATGGCGACTCCGCACGCATTTAAGACTCTGTGTAGCAATGTAGACCTGTCCGTATCAGAGCCTTTCTTCAGCGGCTTCGAGGATGGTATGGGCTGTTGGGTTACGAGAGGCGATTCTTGGCTTTGGGCGTTGGGTACTATTGCGTCGAATGCCTATGAAGGTTCTCGCTATGCTGTACTTAATGGGCAGGGAAGCAATCAGCACTCCGATCTTTTCTATGCCATTAACCTGAAGGCCGGCACGACGTATGAGTTTTCCTGCTATGCCCGGCTGAGCTATGCGGCCGAGGCATTCTCTTTCAGTGCAGGCTATTGCAGCGACATAGATGTGCAGGACGGTAATGTTACAAACTTTATAGCAGACCAGCCTATTGTCAATACGACTTATGTGAAGTACAAGGCTCTGTTCACTCCCTCTTCTGATGCTACGCATATAAGAATACGCGGGGTTACGGCGGTGGCGGGTCGTGGAATATGGCTCGACAATGTGCAGGTAGTGCCTATCGAGTGTCAGTATCCGGAGAATGTGACAGTCATAGGACTGACGGACAATGGGGCGACTGTAGGCTGGAGACGGCAGGGCGTAGACCACTACAATGTTAAGGTATCATCTAAAGAGCTTTCCGATCCTGAAACTGAGGCTGGTGACATATATGAAACTGAGGTGGAGGCCGCCATTACCGAACTTTCCTTGGACGGGAAGCTGAAACCGAATACGTACTACTATGTATATCTCCAGAGCGTGTGCGATGATGTCAATAAGAGTATGTGGACTGACCCTGTCGTCATACGTACTCTGTGTGAGCCTGTGCAGGGAGAATTTTCCGAGAACTTTGAGGGCATTTCTCCACTCGACTGCTGGAGGTGGGATGAGTACAATACCGTCAAACTGACTTACAGCGGTGCGCAGGACGGCACTGTATCCTGTACTTTAGGGGCTTCTGCCGGGGCATCGACAAATCTGGCGACCCCTATGCTGGACGCGGAGAGCCTGTCCGATAAAATGTTGCATATGTACGTCAAGGCAAACACCAATCCGGTGACGCTCACCATTGGGGTTACGAACAACCCCACATCACCGATGGACATACATCCTGTGACTACGGTTGAAGTCGCTCAGGCTGATGGATGGAAAGAGGTGTTCTGCTATTTCAACACGCTGGACGAGTCCGGTGTACAGACTTTTGCCGGTACCCGCCATATAGTTATATCCGCGAACGACATTTGCCACATTGATGCTGTCAGTGTTACCGATATCCCCGTCTGTCCACAGCCAGTCAATGCGCGAGTGACGGATCTCACTGACGTGTCAGCCGAAATAGACTGGGTCATGTATGAGGAGAAACCGTGTTCTGTGTTAGTCAAAACCGGTGGCGAAACCGTACAGGAACTCTATGCGACCGCACATCCGTTCACGGTCAGCGGCCTCACAAATAACACTGACTATGTGGTTGAGATAACAACATCGTGCGATGGAGCTGCCAGTGAGGCCGCCTCAGTTGGCTTCACCACCAGATGCGGTATAGAGGCTTTTCCATACTCATGTGACTTTGAGACAGCTGCGGTCAATACCCTTCCCGTGTGTTGGGCTGATACCGCCAAGTCCGGTCCCTATCCTACTGCCGGGGCAAACAGATGGATTGCCCAGAGCGGTGTGACCGACGGCATATGTATGCAGTTCTATGCTACTTACAACAACTCCACGGGTAACGGCAGCCGCCTCCAGACTCCGGTGATAGACTTGACTGGTCAGACATCGGCATCCCTCTTCTTCTTCACTAAGTCTACCATATCACTGGCGGCAATGAGTGTCGTTGTCTCTACCGATGGCGGTCATACATTCCCTGACACTATAGCTAAGGATATAGCCTATACCTCTTGGACTAATGTGCAGTGCGACCTCTCTAAGTACTGCGGCAAGCAGATATCGGTTGGTTTCCACGGTGTTTCTGCTGGTCGTAGCAGTTCGGACTTTATCTATATAGACAATGTGCGTGTCAATGAACCGCGTGAGTGCGATGCCACTGCGTCAATAGTTATAAATGGTGTTGATGGCGACAAGGCGGATATAACTATAACCGATGCCGTCGGTACTGCTTGGGAAGTCGCGATAGGCGAGGCTGGTTTCAATCCGGATACTCTCACCAAGCTCTACTCCGTAGATAAAAAGTCGGATGTGCTGACTGGTCTTCCCGTTGCCAGTCTCTGTGAGGCTTATGTGAGGGTTAAATGCGATGGAGGCGGTCACAGTGCTTGGTCATATCCCGTCAAGTTCGTATCAGGTTGTGCGCCTATGGGCTTGCCTTACAGTCAGGATTTTGAGGCTGCTGGTGCGCCCTCTGACCTTGTATGCTACGACATGATGGGCGGTGCTATTAATCTTGTCTCCCGGATAATGACTACTGAGGTTATAAGCGGAGCAAAATCATACAGGTTCGCTAATACGAGCGGTGATGTATGCCTCCTCTTGCCGGAGTTTGACATTGAGGCGGAGAATATGTTGATGGAGTTCAAGTACAAGTCCAGCAGTGCTAACATGACACCGTTTGAGATAGGTCTCATCCATAAGGACAGTATCAATGACTGGCAGACTGCCTTTGCCCCTGTTGCTAAGGTAAACCACTCTGCCGGATTTGCCACTGTAGCCTACTCTTTCACTTTGGCTTCGAGGTCAGGAAAGGACTACCGCATAGCCTTCCGCGTGCCGAAACTCGCGGCTTCGGGCTATCTCACTGTTGATGACATCCGCGTCTATGCCAACACAGGTCTTATTGCCCCTGTTGATATACGGGTATCAAATGTGACTGACGTTTCAGCTCTTGTCAGCTGGACTGCGCTGGCTTCGGCTGTATATTCGGAGATATGCTTGAACGATGACGAGTCCAATGCCATCCGTGTGCCTGACGGTGAGACAAGCTATAATCTCATAGGTCTCAGTGCCATGACACAGTATAGTGTCAAGATACGCAGCATCGATGCGTCCGGGCAACAGTCGGGTTGGAGTGTATACACCACATTCGCTACAAACAGCCCTGCGGTAAGCCTTTTCCCTTATGAGTGCCGTTTTGAGGAGGACGAGGATAACCTTGATTTGTGGGGACTTGGCAAGGGTGGTAATATTTACTGGTCAATATCAGGCAAGGATGCTTCCGGTGTCTATGAAGGTGAGCGTGCGCTGTATGTGGCCAATGGTGACACATTGCACTCGTATGAGGAGTCGGGCACTATGGTCGATGCTGCCAATGCTTCACTTATGCTTGACTTGAGTGAAGGGACATACCGTATAGTGTTCCGCTACCATGCTGAAGGTAACAACTCTAATGACTATTTGCAGGCGTTCCTTATTCCGAAAATGTCCGGTGCAAATGTACCTCAGACAGAGTGGGTTCAGATACTTGGTACAACGAGGGACATTGCTGATTGGACATTGTATGACAATACATTCTATGTTCCGGATGATGGGTACTATCAGTTGTCGTTTCAGTGGACGTGCCGTGGTAATGGCTTATCTTGGGTAACACCGTACCTCCCCGCCGCCATAGACAGCGTAGTTGTCAGTGAGGTCAAGTGTCCGGCTGTACTCGGTATATCGGTAGACTCGGTGAATGACGTATCGGCAAGGATATCGTGGGACGACAATGTATCCGCTGATGTCTCTTATGAGTATGCCATATATAAGGAAAACGGGGAGTTTGACGGCAGCAATACTCATACTGTCAATGGACAGAAATATGTACGTCTCGACAATCTGGACGCAGAGACTGGCTACCGCTTCATGGTAAGGGTGCTGTGTGGTGCGGATGGTGATTCCGAATGGTCTGAACCGATAGCTTTCAGCACTTCGTGTGCACCTGTGGAGGTGGATGGCGGGACTCCATTTGAGGACGGCTTCGACAGCTACACAGGTACGGATCTCGGCTGCTGGGAACATTCCGATGTCGCCTCCGAGATATGGAAGGAGGGCAGTGCCGTCAATGCGTCTGTTGTCCCCGCCGATGGTGCTGGCTGCGTGGCTGTCCCGCGCTTCAAGAAAGCTCTGATGAGCCGCCGTGTGAGGCTGACCGCCGGGCTGAACTATCAGGTACATTTCGATGCATGTCAGTCGCTTGACGCTCAGACCAACTCCCATGTTAGGATTCTATTGGCGGGAGAGTTTGATGACATTGCCGCAGCTCCCGTATTGGCTGACATCAACGTCGCAACTAAGGAATACAAGTCCGACACCGTGCGTTTTAACGTGCCGGAGAATGGTGTATACCAGATTGGCGTGTTTGCCGAGGCTCTAAATACGGCACAGTATGTCGCTCTTGACAACTTTGAGGTTAAGGTAGTAGACTGTGACATACCGCTTAACCTGACTGTGACAGATATCACTTCATCGTCTGCGACACTCACATGGTCGGGTACGGCGGACAGTTATAACGTGCGCCTGTACCGTGGTGATAATATGATTAATGAGGATCAGGTGGCGGAAACAACCCTTCACCTTGATGGCCTTTACGGCGCATCGGGATATACCGTAGAGGTCAGCAGCATATGCAATGGCGGCAGTGAGAGTGAGGCTGCGGCTGTCACTTTCACTACTGGTTGCGATGCGGCAGCACCGGCACCTTATTCAGAGGACTTCGAGGCGGTAAATTCCATACCGCAGTGCTGGGAGAACAGGCCCGGTACTGATATGGCCGGGTGGAACTATCAGAAAGAGGCATCCGGCAACGGAGTTATCTCCTATAACACTAAGGCATATTCAAAGGGCATCCGTGGTGAGCTAGTGTCGCCGGCTGTAAGTATTGAGGAGACGGGCTATAACTTCAGCGTTGCCTACATCAATCCTGCGGGCGGCCCGTTGAGCATACACCTCTCTACGGATGGCGGCGTGACCTGTGCTGAGACTCTGCTTAGTGAGATTACCGGTGTCTTCTCGTGGAACACGCTCTCGGTGAATCTCGACAAGTATGTGGGCGAAGACGTGTCGGTGGTATTTTCCGCCGTAAACAATCAGAGCGCAAGTCCTGATGCCTACATCTACATTGACAACTTCCGTATTAGCAAGGTGAGCGGGACAAGGGCGTTTACCGATGTGGCCTGTGCCGGCGAGCCTTATACAGGTTATGGTTTTAACATCCCGTCCGGCGGTTTGCAGTATGGGGACAACCTTTTGTCTCGGCTCTCCATTGGTGTCGGAGAGAATGTCCCTGACACTCTGTATGAGGTCAGCGTGTATGTCCCGCTGTCGGACACATATATAGTCGATGTGTATGTCCCGGGTGAGACATACACCGGTAACGGGTTTGTAAACGGTATAACAGCCCCAGGCCGTGACTATACTAGGACGGTGCAGTCAAGCTATGGGTGCGATTCCACCATTCACCTGACCTTGTTGGAAATGGAGACGGACGTGGTGCTGTATGACACCATCTGCGAGGGCGAAAGCTATCCATTCTGCGGTGAGGAGCTGACGCAGGGCTGCACCAAGGTATGTACGGCGAAAAATGCATATGGGGTCGATTCTGTTACCACATTGCATCTGACACTCCTCCCTGCTCTTGTTGAGCGCGTCGATACCATCTGTGAGGGCGACTTTGTGGACTACGACGGCGAGCGGCGTATGACCTCCGGTGTATACGAGGCCGACAGCACCTATGCCAACGGCTGCGCTTACAAGTCGCGCCTGACGCTGACGGTAATCCCGGCTGAAGAGCTGCGGAGAGAGACCGTCTGCGAAGGCGGCCATGTTGAAATAGAAGGAGTGCGCTACGATAAGCCCGGCAGGTATGAAATCTCGCTCCCGCCGGAGGCGGGCTGTGCTCATAAGATTATATTGGAACTTGATGTCACGCCTGCTGATACGGTAGAGTGCCATGCCGTGGCTTGTGAGGGCAAGCCGGTATACTTCCCCGGCTTTGCCGGCATCATGGTCACTGGCGACACTGTGATGTACAACAGGGCTAAGGTCACTGGCGGCGACTGTGACTCCGTGACTCGCCTTGTCGTTGAGTATCACGAGACTGTTGAGACTTTCGATACTGTCTACACGACGGGGCAGGTTTATACCTGTGACAATGGTGAGACCCTTGTCGGAACAGGTGAATGCGTCTCTTACGGATTGACTGCCGACGGCTGTGACAGCATACACCACAGGTATGTCGAGTTCTCCACCGGACTGGAAACAGTTGGTGTTCGTACTCTTGTGATAGCTCCTAACCCTACTGAATTGATGATGGCTTCGTTTGCCGATGGTGAGTGGACAGACGGGGAGATGGACGGCATGACTGTTGAGGTCATGGACGCTGCCGGACGGCTCATCTATAAGGACGAGGTGAAACGCCGTCCCGTTGAAATAAAGGCATTGAATGCTGGTGGACTTTATATAGTACGCATCACAGACAGTGCCGGTAAGGTATATATGGGTCGTCTGATCGTCAAATGACATTCCATCTGGCATTCTTTTTTCTCCGGCTAATGTAAGGCCGGAGAAAAAAGAATGCTTTTGAAATAGCACATTGAGGGCTTTAAAATAATGTAATTCAGAACTGTATGTATATTGTGAGGGAAAAGCTACTGTGGAGCATCACGGTGCTACTGTTGGGTCTGTTGCCTTTGGAAACAGCCGCTCAGGATACACCGTTGCCGTATTATTGTACATTTGAATCCAATGCTGATACCGTCGGGTGGAGGTTTGTCCGTCTGGGCGGAGTGTCGCCTTCCGAGTGGTATTGGGGAAGTGCCATAGGCAGGGGGAGCGCCAGATGCTTATATGTCTCAAAGAATGGCGGGACGACGGCCAGTTACAGCGAGTCTACCGGTTATAATATCGTTGTGTATAGAAAATTCACATTGCAGCCCGGCATGAAGTATGATATATCGTTTGACTGCCGTGTCGGGGGGGAGAAAGCTGTGGACGGAAGGGTGAATGACGGCATGGTGGTGGTATGGATGCCGGCCTCTGAAGGTGAGCCCACATCCGGCTATGGCGGCTCGCAGTTCCCGGTATATGCGCAGAAGAACGTGGTACGCTCTGTGGACGGGCGTACTGAGTATGCCAATAACGGATGGATGAACGTATTGTGTACGGTCGATGCTTTTGAAAGCGAGTATTATCTGGCTTTCGTATGGAAAGCTAACGGGTCTGTCGTGAAAGGTATGGGCGCGTGTATTGACAATGTGCAGCTGGCTCCGCAGCGCAAGGGTGAATGTGCCGAGAGACCTTGGAATCTAAAGGCACAGTCCAATGAGGACAAGAGCGGCTTCATCTTTACATGGGACGGTAATGCCGATGAATACGAGCTTCAATATTACAGGACGGATGTAAACGGCACTACGCCTATATTCACGGATGGCAACATTACCGGGAAGACTTATTCCGTGTCATTGGCCAATGCCCCCGAAGGTGTCTACTCCGTGCTTGTCCGGAGTATTTGTGGATCTGACACGAGCGTATGGAGTGAGTTGTCCAATGTCTTTCTTTACGATGCGAATGCTCATTGTGTAGATTATATCAATCTCGAGTCGGACGATGTCATCTGTGCGAGCGGGGTCTTTGCTGAACCCGGCAGGACTGTCGGTGTCGTTGATCATGGATACGAATCTAAGGAAAGCATTCATACCTTCCATTTTATACAGGACGAGTATGACATAAGGACAAACTATCAGTTGAAAACCGTGCCGGAGGGCTATGTGGCTTCTGTCCGTATATCAAACTGGAAAGAAAACCCGGCAGGGTCCGCTTCGGTCACTTACAGATATCATGTGACGGACGAGTCGGATGTCCTGAAAGTACAGTATGCCGCCGTATTGCAGTATGCTACGCATCATCCCCCTGAGGATCAGACTCGTATCATAGTGGAGATATTTGACGCTGCGACAGACACCCTGTTGTCGCAATGTACCCGTTCCGATTTCAATGCGAAAGATGTCAGTGACGATGAGATACGCGGATGGCATGAGTTCGCGGTGGAAGACCAGCCCTCTGGCTTGCTGGAGAATGCCACGCCTATAATGTGGTGCGACTGGAGCGTGATAGGCATCAACCTTGAACCCTATATAGGCATGGATTTGAAGATTCGTTACACGTTGAAGGCTTGCGGTGCTGATTTCCATTTTGCGTATGCATATTTTACCCTGGACTGCGACAATGGTGAGATTGACGGCATATCGTGTGGCGAGCATCCGGAAGTGTTCCGTGTGCCTGAAGGTTTCCTTTACAGATGGTACGAACTTAAGAATCCGGATGTTACTGTGGGGACGGCAGACACCTTGGCGATAGCTCCCGATGACACGGCAGCCTATGCCGTTGATTGCATCTTCCCTGAGAACGACAGCTGCTATTTCACTCTTAAAGCCTCCGCTCTCCCGCGTGTCCCGATAGCCGGGATGGATTACACGGTTGAGCGTCGTGGATGTGAGAACATTGTGAAATTCCGCGCCTCCAGCAGCATCATCGGCCTGTGGGACACTGATGGCGATGGCAATACTGATACAATCCAGACTGGCGAGCCTTGCCTCTACCACTTGTGGAAATTTGACGGCTACGGCGTAGCCACAGACCTTGAGCCGATAGTGACACTCCCTGCCCGGGGCGACACCTTCGATGTCTATCTTACCTCTGCCATAGACAAGGAGATGGCCTGCATCGACTCTAAGGTGTTCCGCATCGAAGTCCCATCCATAGTGCCGGACACCACGTATGTCAGCTACGGTATATGCGACGGTTCAAAAGTGACCCACGACGGTGTGGACTACGATGAGCCGGGGCGGTACGAACTCCTGTATCAGACCTCCTACGGCTGTGACAGCATCGTTGTTCTGGGCATATCCATGATGGTCGCCGACACGCTTCCTGATGCCGACACCGTATGCTCCGATGAGCTGCCCGTCCTCTTCCACGGCGAGGAGCTTATGGAGACTGGCCATTACGAACACGTGGTCAAGAGTCGCTCCGGCTGCGACTCCGTGGTCTACACCATGGACCTGCTCGTCAATGCCAACCTCGCCGTCGCCCTCGCGTCTGATGCAGTCGGAGCTTGTGCCGATGCTGGCGAATACTCCGTCCCCTATAACGTGATGGAGGGTGTGCCGACAGACTTCAGCCTCATTTTCAGCGATGCTGCCAAGGCCGAGGGCTTCGCCGATGTCGTCCGCCTTCCGCTTGATGCCGCAGAATCTACGCTGACTTTCTCCCTGCCCGACTCCGTACTGCCCGGCAGGTACAGGGCGGAACTCGTCTTCTATAACAGCGATTGCGGTGACGTGCAGCTGCCTTTAACAGTGGACATATTCTATCCTTCTGATGTGATAGTCCAGCGGTGGAACGATGTCCTCGGCCTGCGTAACAGGGATTACAATGGAGGATATGACTTCTCCGCCTACCAGTGGTATAAGGACGGCTCACCTCTCGACGGCGCGACCTCCCCCATACTCTATGCCCCCGGAGGCCTCGACAGCACGGCGGAATATACTATGCTGCTCACCCGTCTCTCCGATGGCGTGACACAGTTCACTTGTCCCGTCCGACCGCAACTGTACGCCGACGCGGACATAGAGATTTATCCCACCGTCATATTCTCAGGCCAGAACGTCGCGGTCAGCAGTGCAGCTCCCGCACTTGCCTCGCTGTACAGTGTCGATGGTACACTGCTCATGACGCGGGAACTCCTTCCCGGCATGAACTTCCTGCCGCTTGCCGTGCCGGATGGGGTCTATCTCATTGTGGTGCGCTTTGCCGACGGCACGGTCGTGACTGAAAAGATAATAGTTCGGCAGTAGCCTTTCTCCCGGCTCTTGCCGCTCATTCATCCCTGTGGCTGTTTCCCTCTCATAGGATAGGTAGCCACAGGGATTCTTATGTCCCACATCTCTTAAAAGCCCAAAACGGCCAAGGAGTTCCGCACGTCGTTCTAATGACTGGGTTAGACTGAAATGCAAATTAAGGTTAAAAACACGTACTCTCGCCGAAGCCCTCAGGGAGACCATAGGGAGGCCCGCCGAAGCCTCCCCTCATGTCCTCGCCCGCCTTTTGGACAGTACAGGCCACAAAAAAGCCCCGTCACAGCCTTGTCGTCAAAGGTCGTGACGGGGCTTTCCCCCTCTTCATATACTCCGGTCAGTTCACCTTTACATACTTGTAGCCAAGCATATACAGCTCCACGCTTGCGCCGATACGGTACAGTGTGCGCACTGTCCGCGCAAAGACGTGGAACGCCGTCTCGCTCTGCGGCTCAATCTCCTCGCGGCGTATGGCCGTTTCGGCTATCCTCGCAAGCTGTACCATCAGGTTCTCTATGTCCCGCGCCGTCCTGCTCTCCGGCAGATAGCCGAGGATTTCCTCGGTTATGTACTCGTCCATCTCATCGAACCCCCGTGCGTCGCGTATCGCGGCATAGGGGTCAGGCCACTTCTGCACCTCGTCCCACCGCCTGTCCCACAGGCGTGCCACGGCCATGCCGAAATAGGCTGCCCATGCCAGTGCAGCCGACGGGTATTGCGCGATGTTGGGTACTGCGTCGGCCATGTATTCCGGCGCACAGCGCGTCCATATGGCCTCGATGTCGTCCGTCCGGAAGAGCTGCCCGTTCATGAAGCGCATCTCGGTGCAAAGCTCAGTCAGCCGTAGGGCCAAACTCTCCTCGTAGCGGTTGAGATACTCTATCTGCTTGTCGTCCATGGCGTTGAGACTTAACGGTGTTCCATCAGGCGGGCTATGTATTTGCCTATGATGTCGAACTCGAGATTGACCACTGTCCCCGCCTTTATCTGGCAGAAATTGGTGTTCGCCCATGTGTAGGGTATGATTGCCACCTCGAAACTGCTGTCAGTGGGGGTACACACGGTGAGCGATACGCCGTTGACCGTTACGGAGCCTTTGTCCACGGTCAGGTAGCCGCGGCGGCGCATCTCCGGAGTGGTCTCATACTCGAAATGGTAGTAATAGCTGCCGTCGGCCTCGCGCACCTCCGTGCATACGGCGGTCTGATCCACATGGCCTTGTACGATGTGGCCGTCCAGCCGTCCGTTCATCATCATGCTGCGCTCCACATTGACCTTGCTGCCCGCCTCGAGCTGCCCGAGGTTGGAGCGGTCGAGGGTCTCGCGGATGGCGGTCACGGTGTATTCGTCCCCCGCTATCTCTACCACTGTCAGGCATACGCCGTTGTGCGACACGCTCTGGTCTATCTTCAATTCTCCTGTGAATGAGCAGCGCAGCGTGATGTGCAGGTTCTCATTCTCCTTGCGCAGCCGTGTGACTACGGCCGCCTCTTCCACTATTCCTGAAAACATATTCCTTGTATTGTTAGTTGTGTGATAATCATCGGTTTATATGTGAGATGCTGTTGCCTGCCAGCCTCCGTGGCCTGATTAACCAAGAAAACCCGCCGGGTGTGTCTGTCCCGGCAGGTTTCCTGTGATATTCAGTGTTCCGTCTCTCGGCGTGAGCGGCTTATTTCAGATAAGAGTAGTCACGCGAGTAGCGCAGATGCTGAGCCGCGAAATCCTCGGTGTAGTCGATGGTCATCCCCGTGAACTGGCCGTTCTCGTCGAACGAGGCGGTGTAGACTGGATTGACGAACGCCTTGTACGGAGCGAGGTCCAGTTTGGCGTAGCGTTCGAGTATCTCGTTGTGTATCTGCGGATCAACCTTAACGGCATAGTTTTCCACGAGAGCTTTCGCAGCGGCGTAGTCGCCGGTGGACTTGATGCGCTGTATCTCGGCGAGGAGTTCGCCGAGGTGTTTCTGAACCAAGAGGTAGTCGTTGATTACGACGAATGTCTTGCCGTCGCGCTGACGGAGTTCTACGGCCTTGTCGCCGGCCGATTTCTCAAGTACCCACTTGGCGATGAGCTGGCGGTTGCGCATGTGGCTCTCCTCGATGTTCTTGCCCGGCTCTATGCGGGTGAGCTGTGTGAGGAGGCCGTTGCGGAAGTAGTCGTAGTACTGTGCCTTGTAAGCCTCTGCGTTCGGCAGCAGGCCGAGTTCGGTCATCTTGCCATCGGCCATGAAGTAGAGCGCGAAGAGGTCGGCGCGAGCCTCCTCAATCGTAGCGTCGTACTCTTTGAGCGCGTTCGGGTCAACGCCGGGGAGGAGTTTGCCCGAGCCGTGGCCGAGGCACTCGTGGAGGTCGGTGTGGAGGTTGTCGGTCTGTACGAGATAGTTTTTCAGCAGCTCCACTTCGACGGGACTCCAGCAGAACTCCTCGTCGAACCCAGAGCCTGCCTCAGACTCGGTGTATGCCTCAGTGAGGTTCTCTATCGTCACTGACTTCGAGCCGTGGGCGGCGCGTATCCAGTTGGCGTTCGGCAGGTTGATGCCGATAGGCACTGAGGGATAGCAGTCGCCTCCGAGCATTGCGGCGGTGATTACCTTGGCAGTCACGCCCTTTACTTCCTCTTTCTTAAATTCGGGAGCGGTGGGCGAGTTGTCCTCGAACCACTGTGCGTTCGCGCTTATGGTCTCGGTGCGCTTTGTGGCCTCGAGGTTCTTGAAGTTGATGAGTGCCTCCCAGCTTGCCTTGTAGCCGAGCGGGTCGCCGTAGGTCTCGGTGTAGCCGCATACGTAGTCGATAAGGGACTGTGTGTCCTGTACCCAAAGTATGGCATATTCGTCGAACTCCTTGAGGTCGCCTGACTTATAGAAAGAGATGAGTTTTTCGAGGGCGGCGCGCTGCGGCTCTGTCTCGGCTACGGCGAGTGCCTTTTCAAGCCAGTAGACTATCTTTTCCATCGGTTCGGTGTAGAGGCCGCCTACCTTGTAGGTCTCTTCGACGAGTTTGCCGTCTTTCTTTACGAGCTTGGAGTTGAGTCCGTAGGAGATTGGCTCCGGGTCGTTCGGGTCCTGCATTGCGCTGTAGAAGGCTTCGGCTTCGGCCTGTGTCACTCCGTCGTAGTAGTTGCTGGCAGACGTGAGGAGCAGGTCTGCACCGGCGGCCTGGTTCTTGTGGAGCGGCATGACGGCGGGGTCGAAGATGACGGGTGTTATCTCGGTGAGGAAGGCGTCGATTGTCTGTCCCTCTTTAAGCGGCAGTTTCTCTGCGGGTAAGGCTCTGACGGCGTTCTCGAAGAATTCCTGCGAGAAGCCGGGGCGGAACTTGTCGCCCGCGTAGTGGTGGTGTATGCCGTTGGATACCCATACACGCTTGAGGTATGTCTCCATGGCCTTGAAGTCGGGGCTTTCGCGGTCGATGTCCTCGGCTGTGTAGATGCTTTCCAGAGTGCGGCGTATCGGGAGGTTGTAGCGGCAGTTCTGGTCATAGATTATGTCACGTCCGCAGAGCGCGGCCTCGGAGAGGTAGTAGAGCATCTCCTGCTGTTTGAGGGATAGCTTTTCTATGTCCGGGACGCGGTAGCGGAGTATCT
>JADIMV010000146.1 GCA_017694515.1 Candidatus Aphodosoma intestinipullorum | reverse complement strand
ATGTCGTCGGCAGCGTCAGATGTGTATAAGAGACAGATACCGCTCATGCCGCCATGCCCTCCAAGCATGGCGGCATTTTTTATATCCCCCCTGCACAATTTTCACCCTCCCCCGTGCACAATTCCCTGCATCGCCTCCCTCTCCTTCCACCCCATCATCATTATTAATCAAAGTTAAAAACACGTACTCTCGCCGAAGCGTCTCCGAAGACTCTCCGAAACCCCTCGCCGTCTCCTCGCCTTATTTCCGCAACTTTGCAACCCGTATGCACCCCATTATCCGTAACTTTGTCCGTGAAGCGGCAGAAAGAAACCCCGCACTCTTGCCGCGACACCCATATTTTTATAACTTTGCGCCACACAGCCTGAAGACAAAGGCTCCGGCACACGGCAATATGCAATCAGTTTAACCTTAAAATAAATCATTATGGACATCAAATCATTAGAGCCGCAGAGGCTCTGGAAAGAGTTCTACGGGATATGTCAAGTCCCGCGCCCATCAAAGAAAGAGGGCAAAATCATAGCCTACCTGCAAGAGTTCGGGAAAAGGCACAACCTCGACACACGCACTGATGCGGCAGGCAACGTGCTGATATGCAAGCCCGCCACTCCCGGCTACGAGAACAAGCCGACGGTGATACTCCAGTCACACATGGACATGGTATGCGAGAAGAACAACGACACTGTACACGACTTCGACAAAGACCCAATACAGGCATACATCGACGGCGAATGGGTCAAGGCGCGCGGCACGACGCTCGGCGCTGACAACGGCATAGGAGTGGCCACAGAACTGGCAATACTCGCCAGCGACGATCTGAAACACCCGCGCCTCGAATGTCTCTTCACCGTAGACGAGGAGACAGGCCTGACCGGAGCGTCGGCCATAGACCCCGGCCTGCTGAAAGGCAGCATGCTCATCAACCTCGACTCCGAGGACGACGGCGAGTTTTTCATCGGCTGCGCCGGCGGCATGAACACCACGGCCACATTCCGCTATGAGAAGAAAGAGATGCCTGCCGGACTCTTCTACTTCGAAGTGAAAGTGAGCGGGCTTAAAGGAGGCCACTCAGGCGGCGACATACACCTGAACCGTGGCAACGCCAACAAAATACTCTCGCGCTTCCTCTGGCAGACAATGAAAGAGACAGACCTGAAGCTCTCCCTCATCGAGGGCGGCAACCTGCACAACGCCATCCCGCGCGAAGCCCGTGCCGTCTGCGCCGTGCCGATGGACTACAAGGAGACCCTGCGCGTGGAGTTCAACCACTTCACCGCCGACATCGAGGGCGAGTTTGCCATTGCCGACAGCGGCGTAAGGCTCGGCCTCGAAAGCTGCGACCGCCCCTCACACATGATTGACGACTGCACCACGAAGCGTCTGCTCTACTCCCTCGTCGCCTGCCCGCACGGCGTGCAGCGCATGAGCGACGAGATGCCCGGCATAGTGGAGACATCGACAAACCTTGCCGCCATCAAGATGACAGGCAGCATACTCATCACCACAAGCCAGCGCAGCTCGGTAGAGTCGTCCAAAAAGGACATAGCGCGCACCGTGGAGAGCGTCTTCGCCCTCGCCGGAGCGGAAGTGGAGCACAGCGAAGGCTACCCCGGATGGAAACCGAACCCAAAATCGCCGATTGCCAACATCGTGGCATCCACCTACGAGAAACTCTTCGGCAAGAAGGCAAAAATCATAGCCATCCACGCAGGTCTCGAGTGCGGCCTGTTCCTCGAGAAATACCCGCACCTCGACATGGTGTCCGTCGGCCCGACAATGCGCGGCGTACACTCGCCCGACGAGCAGCTGCACATTGGTGACACGCAGAAGTTCTGGCAACTGATAGTCCACGTGCTGGAGAACATCTGATAGTCCCATCTGCGGGCAATAAGAATACGGGCGCACATCCTCCGATGTGCGCCCGCATCTTTATCATAGATAGTAGTGTCAAATCCAACGCTTCACCTTGAAGTATATAAGCACAGACACAGCCACCGCAACCATCGACAACAAGGCAACCGGATAGCCGTAAGGCCATTCGAGTTCAGGCATCGCCCTGAAATTCATGCCCCATATCCCAGCCATAAAGGTCAGCGGGATAAACACCGCCGACAGCACCGTGAGCCGCCCGACTATCCTGTTGAGCCTCATGTCGTTGGTAGCCATATACATATCGACAACAGAGGCTATTATGCCGTCGAGCGAGTCGAGTATCTGAAACACCTGCATGAGATGGTCGTTCGTGTCGCGGAAATAGGGCGTATTCGACGGCTTCAGCACATCAGACTGCCGCATCAGGAGCGGCTGCATCTGCGTCTGCAACGGCTTGATATTGCGGCGGATGAACAGGTAGTCCTTCCTCATGCGCTGAATACGCGAGTTGAACCCCTCCTGTCCGTTGAAATCTATCAGTTCCTCCTCAATATCCATCCATTGCTCACGATGGGCATCGAGCACATTCATATAGTTGTCCACTATGCAGCTCATGAGCAGGTTAAGCAGATAATCGGCACTGTGGCGCACGGCCACGGACTGCCTGCCGAGTATGGCGGCGCGTATCTCGCGGAAATGGTCGTCATGGCTCTCCTGAAACGACACGACAGTGTTCTTCAACAGCAGCAGCGCGATATGTTCCTTGCCCATCGTCCCGTCTCGGCCGCCGTTCAGCCTGTTCATAAGCACAAGCACCATATCGGAGACCGTCTCCACTTTAGCCATGTGACGGCCGTTCAGTATGTCCTGCCGCCAAAGGTACGAGACACCGAGATGTTCCATTATGGCATTGATTCGCTTCACGTCGGTCAGCCCGCGCACCGACAACCAGTGTACACGCCCGTCGTCAAGGCATCGCAATATTTCATCCTGCCCGGCAGCTGTCGTCACACCGTCATTATCCTGATTGAAGGATATAAGTTCGCACTCAGTAGCCACATCGTATGTGCCTACATAGCGCAACTCCTCAAACAGCAGATTGTCCTGCTGCACTGAGGAGAGTTTCTTACCTTGCTGATCTGTGCCGTTCATATCGTATCGGTTTCCGTCCCGAAAGACGAGTAGTTCAAGAAAAGCTCCACGAGAGGGGACTCTTTGCCCGGACGCTGTACGTAGGCGAACTGGCGCGGCATGGAGAGCTCCGGTATCTCTATGACCTTCAGCGTACCGGCCTTCAGTTCCCTGTCGACAGAGCGTATGGAGACTATGCCCATCGCGTCGGCGTTCTCAAGATAACGCTTGATGCTCTCCGTGCTGCCGAGCTGCATCTGCACATTGAGGCTGTCCGCAGCCAGCCCGCGCTCAGCGAGGGCTTCCCTGATGACATCCAATGTGCCGGACCCGTTCTCCCGCAGTACGAGAGGTATCTCCCGCAACCTGTCAAGCCCTATCTCATCGGCAGAGGCCATGCTGCTCCCGGCAGCAACGACAGCCACAAGCTCATCACGCATGAACGGCGTGTATTTCAGCCCCGCCTGACGGCTCTGCCCCTCCACAAAGCCGAGGTCTATGTTCTGCCGCAGCAACGCCTGCTCTATGACCGCGCTGTTGCCGTTGATGAGCGTGAGCCGTATGTCGCGGTAACGGCTATGGAACTTCGCGAGGTATGATGGCAGCACATACTGGGCTATCGTGGTACTCGCGCCGAGGCGCAGCTCTCCTTTATAGAGTCCGTTGAGCAGGTGCATCTCGTAGTCCATCATCCTGTACCGCCCCACGATGTCCTCAGCGAGGGAGAGCAGGCGGCTCCCGGCGGGCGTGAGCGTCAGGCGGTTGCCGTTACGCTCGAAAAGGCGCGTACGGTATCGCTCTTCCAATTCGCGGATGTGTTTTGTGACGGCGGGCTGTGATATGAACGTCTCCTCCGCCGCTTTCGTGAAGCTCAGGTTCTTAGCCGCCGACACGAACACTTTAAGTCTGAAGTCCTCCATAGCGTCAGCTTTCCGTGTCAGAGCCTCCTCTTCATCTCGCGGTCTATGTCGCGGCGGTCCTCCTTCTCTTTCAGGCTCTCGCGCTTGTCGTACTGCTTCTTGCCCCGCGCAAGGGCTATCTCCAGTTTGGCCAGCCCTTTGTCATTGACGAACAGCAACGTGGGGACTATCGTATAGCCCGCCTCCTTTGTGGCGCGCTCCAGACGACGCAGTTCCTTGCGGTTCAGCAGCAGCTTGCGCTCGCGCTTGACCTCGTGGTTGTAGAACGTGCCGAGACGATAGGCCGAAATCTGCATATTCCTCACCCACAGCTCACCATTGTCGAATGTGCAGAAGGTGTCGGCAATGCTCGCCTTACCTTCCTTGATGGACTTTATCTCTGTGCCGTACAGCACAATGCCCGCCACGACTCTGTCCGACAGTTCATAGTCGAACGCCGCGCGACGGTTCTTTATCTCTATTTTCGTCTTTCCTTTCATCCCGCTTGATTTATCATGTGGCAAAGATAGCGAAAGTCGAGTGCAGAAGCAAAGTTTACTTTGATTATGCCGAGACAAAGCTATCTTCGTGGAACAAAGATAGCGAAAGTGAGAGCAACGGCAACAAACTTGTTTAATTGCCTTTGCCGAACCGCCTCCTATCTTGTACCGTAGGCACAAAGGTAGCGAAAATATTCCTAACTGCCATCCTGCGGACGCGGAGGAGATGAAGGGACGGCAGGGCGAATGGCAGGAAAAGAGAGGGCGAGCCTTTGGGGACGCTTCGGGAGGGCTTCGGAGGCGCTTCGGCGAGAGTACGTGTTTTTAACTTATTTTGATACTATAGGATGGGAGCGGAAGGGTGCGAGGCCAGCAGCAAGGCAAGTGTCAGGTTTAATCATGGCGTTAGTTCCAAATCTACTACTCAACGAAAGTTAAATACAAGCAAATCAATCACATCGCTATTGCTTTTCCAAATGTAAATTCCTACCTTTGCTAATGTAATAACCTAAACATAATACCGACAGCTTAAATCTATTGCTCATGACACGCCTAATTTACAAGCTACATCATACGCTTCCCTATCGCGGGGACACCTCGGGTCTGCCCCGCCACTGACGCGAGGCCGCCGACACTGCACGGCGCACCCCTCGCGCCAAGCCCGGCAGACCGACAACAAAAACAAGCCCGACGCGGCGAATCATCAGGGTCAGGCCACCGCGTAAAGCCACCGATGCGTCCCGCTCCAGCCACAAAGCCTGACCGCCGGGGCGGCCACAAAATCATGCAGGATATAAACACTGAAAAATAAGGAGAAATCCGTATGAAGAAAACGATTCTTTTAATTCTTGCGCTCCCGATGATGGTGTTATGCGGGTGCGAAAGTAACTTGCCTGTAAGCCAAACAGACATAATAGGCACTTGGGTATGTATAGACGAAGCCTATACACAGAGTGACGGGAGGCTGACACTGACGTTTGACGAACACACTCTAACCTCGCTCAACACCACGAAATGCGATCTAATCATTGGTGATGACTACGACACCATCGGCTATCGTGCCTGTGAATCCATTTTCAGAGGAGAGGTCACCACCTCACCGGAAGGCGAAATAATCAGCGGAGGCGAAAGTCATAAATGCTATAAACTGGAGGATGGGGTATTTTATGAATGGGGATCGCTCCAATCCGGAGAGTGCGACTGCTCCGAGATGCCTGAAGGCACACGGCCTATGTATCAGGTCTCATCGTACGACGGCGAGGTCCTCACGCTGGAACTTGCTGATGGCGGAATATATATAGGTGCACCGCCGATGACGTACCGTTTTGTCAAACTCTAAAAATCAGACTATCATGAAAAAGGTATTACTTGCCGCATTTATAATAGTGTTTTAAGCATAGACGCGGAGTTTCCGAGATACGCGTGGGCGCGTGAGGCAAAAGGGCTTCACGCGCCCACTTCGTTTTTCGGACTGGAGGGGAGGGACGGAGAATGAGGAGGTGACGGAAGAATGGGGAGGGCGGGAAAAGGAGAGGAGGATGTGTCTCTTTCGGGCTGGGGCTTCGGGGACGCTTCGGGAGGGCTGGCCTGTCGTTTCGGCGAGAGTACGTGTTTTTAACTTATTTTGATACTACAGAATGGGGATGTGAGATAGCTCACAGGCCGGCGCAGAAGGGAGAGAAAAGACGGATACTGTTGGACTGGGTACGGGAAAGAGAACTGGGAGACGGAATGAAAGTACGTATTTGTAACTTATTTTTATGGATTGGACTCGGGGAAGGAAACGGTGAGGCAAGGCTACAGGAGAGCTACGGGAAAGGCGGGGAGAAGAAGGGCGGTCTGAATGGAGGGGCGTGGGGATGTTAC
This sequence comes from Candidatus Aphodosoma intestinipullorum, assembly GCA_017694515.1. Taxonomy (GTDB): domain Bacteria; phylum Bacteroidota; class Bacteroidia; order Bacteroidales; family Paludibacteraceae; genus Aphodosoma; species Aphodosoma intestinipullorum. Next base: position 7,458 of record JADIMV010000146.1, on the reverse strand, counting down.
AAACCTGTGAATTTTCAGTTTCAGCGATATGAAACCGCTATCAGCCTCTTGCGGGCTATATGGCCTCTGTCTACCTTTGCACCGGCAAAGGCAAAAGGCCATGCCCCAAAACCGCATGAACAGAAACAAACCACTCATCGCCATCATCACTGCGCTCTGCATATACGGGCAGGCATACGCCCAGCGCATCAAGGGGAGCGACACCCTCCTGCCCCTCACCCAGGAACTTGCCGAGGACTACGTGGAGAAACACCCTTCGGAAGAGGTGATTGTCACTGGCGGGGGTACGGGCGTGGGAATAGCGTCGCTGATGGAGAACACGACGGACATAGCCATGGCATCGCGCCGCATCAAGTTCGGGGAGAAGATGGAGTTCGCAGAGGAGGAGCTACAGTCGCGGGAAGTGGTTGTGGCATACGATGCCCTCGCGGTGGTGGTCAATCCGTCCAACCCGGTGGACAGCCTCACGAGAGAACAACTGGAGGCCATTTTCAGGGGGAAAATCACGAACTGGAAAGAGGTTGGCGGCACGGACAGCAAGATAATAGTCTACTCGAGGGAGACATCGTCAGGGACATACGAGTTTTTCAAGGAGAGCGTGCTCGAGAACAAGAACTATATGGCCAGCATACTCTCCATGCCTGCCACAGGGGCGATAATCCAGTCGGTCAGGCAGACGAAAGGGGCAATAGGCTACATTGGACTCGCATATCTCAACCCGTATGTGAAGGCACTTGCCGTCTCATACGACGGGGGAGAACACTACGCGATGCCATCAGTGGAGAATGCGGCTGACGGTTCATACCCCATAGTCAGGCCGCTGTACTACTATTACGACGCGGAGAGGGAGGCTGAGGTCTCTCCGTTCGTCACCTACGCGCTCTCGCCCGAAGGACAGAAAACCGTATTGGGACAGGGCTTCATACCTGTCGATTTTGAAAAATAACAGCGGCTCATGAAGAAGTTTCTTGAAAAGGCAGTAAGATGGCTGCTGACAGCCAGCGGGTTTGTCACAAGCCTTGTGATATTGCTGATAATAGCGTTCCTCTTCGCCGAGGGGGCGGGGCTTTTCCGCGAACACACGATAGAAGAGGGCTATGTACTCGCGCTGCACGGCGACAATCCGGTGAAAGAGATGACCGCCGCAGAAATCAAGGCTGTGTTCGACGAGGACATAACATCGTGGGAGGCACTCGGAGGCCCGGATATGCCGATAGAGACGTTCCGCCTGGAGGACGCGGACAAATATTTCCCGGAAGAGCAGCTCGGGGCGCAATATGAGAACGCGGGGAGGCTCATCTCCTCACTGATTGCATCGCGCCCGGGCATGATAGCGTTCATCCCGGAGAGCATGGCCGACGCGGACGCGGGACTTAGCTTCATAGAAGACAACACGATATCGCCCAAAGAGGTGTTCGCGGGGACGGAATGGTTCCCGACCGCCACGCCAGCCCCGCTTTTCGGGATGTGGCCACTGCTTGCGGGGACGCTGTGGGTCAGCTTTTTCGCCATACTTTTCGCACTGCCTTTCGGGATAAGCATAGCGGTCTACATGGCAGAGATAGCATCGCCGAAAGTGAGAGGTTTCCTGAAGCCGGTCATTGAACTGCTGAACGGCATCCCGTCTGTCGTCTACGGCTTTTTCGGGCTGATAGTCATAGTGCCGATACTACAGCAGGTGTTCGGCCTGCCTGTGGGGGAGAGCGGCCTGGCGGGAAGTATCGTATTGGCAATCATGGCATTGCCTACGATAGTCTCAGTATCAGAAGACGCTATGCGGAACTGCCCGCCCTCACTCAGGGAGGCCAGCCTCGCATTAGGGGCGACGCAATGGCAGACCATTTACCGCGTGGTGATACCGTCATCGATGTCGGGTATAGCCTCAGGCGTGGTACTCGGCATAGGGCGCGCTGTGGGCGAGACCATGGCCGTGCTTATGGTGACGGGCAATGCGGCAGTAGTGCCTACATCCATACTCGAACCGCTGCGGACGATACCGGCCACGATAGCCGCCGAACTCGGAGAAGCACCGACTGGAGGAGCACACTATCAGTCGCTGTTCCTATTGGGCATAATATTGTTCTTCATCACATTCATAATCAACCTGAGCGTGGAGTACATCTCGGCACGCAACAAGGGCTAAGACAAAATCAAAACAGTTTCTAAAAACAACTGACAGATGAGCAATCGACCGACATACCCTGCGGGCTACGACAAGAGCAAAAGGCGCACGCAGAGAGCGGCGTTCGCCGCATTCAGGGCGCTCAGCTTCTGCATCGTATTCATACTGTTCGCCATACTCGGCTTCATCATCTACAAGGGTGCGGGGGTCATCAGCTGGGAGTTCCTGAGCGAAGCACCGACGGACGGCATGACCTCCGGGGGCATTTTCCCGGCGATAGTCGGCACGCTGCTGCTCATGGCGGGCAGTGCCATCGTTGCGTTCCCCATCGGCATCATGAGCGGAGTGTACATGAACGAATACGCATCGAAAAGCGGCTGGGCCGTGAAGTTCATCAGGCTCATGACCAACAACCTGAGCGGCATACCCTCAATCGTCTTCGGGCTTTTCGGTATGGCACTGTTCGTGAAATACCTCGGCTTCGGCGACAGCATACTCGCGGGGTCACTTACATTAGGGCTTCTCTCGCTGCCGCTCGTGATAAGGACTACGGAAGAGGCACTGAAAGACATCCCGGACAGCATCAGGGAGGGAAGCCTCGCACTGGGGGCGACTAAACTACAGACCATCTGGAAAGTGGTGCTGCCGATGGGTATGCCACGCATCATGACAGGACTCATCCTCTCGCTCGGACGCGTTTCCGGGGAGACAGCCCCAATACTGTTCACCTGCGCGGCCTATTTCTTTCCACAGCTGCCGACATCGGTCTTCGACCAGTGTATGGCACTGCCGTATCACCTCTATGTGATAGCGACAAGCGGAACAGACATAGAGGCTCAGCAGCCGATAGCATACGGCACGGCATTAGTGCTGATAGCCATAGTGCTGGTCATCAACCTACTGGCGGGGTGGTTCAGGAGATATTTCGAGAAAAGAGTAAAGACAAAGCAGTGAATAAAAGAGTGAATACAAGTAAGTAGCATGGGAAAAATAGAAGCCAAGGACGTACATTTCTATTACGGCGCATTCCACGCCCTGAAGGGCATCACGATGGAGATACCTCAGAACAAGGTAGTCGCGTTTATCGGGCCGTCGGGATGCGGCAAATCGACATTCCTCAGACTGTTCAACAGGATGAACGACCTGATAGCGGGAGCGCGTCTGGATGGGAGCATAAAAATAGACGGGCAGGACATCTACGCACCGGGCATAGAAGTGGACGACCTGCGCAAAAACGTGGGAATGGTCTTCCAGCGACCGAACCCGTTTCCGAAAAGCATCTTCGACAACATAGCCTACGGGCTCAGGGTAAACGGGATAAAGGACAAAGAGTTCATCCGTCAGCGCGTCGAGGAGTCGCTGCGGGGTGCGGCTCTCTGGGATGAGGTGAAGGATAAGCTGAACGCCTCGGCCTACGCACTCTCGGGAGGACAGCAGCAACGCCTGTGTATAGCCCGCGCCATGGCCGTATCGCCCTCAGTGCTGCTGATGGATGAGCCGGCATCGGCACTCGACCCCATCTCCACAGCAAAGGTAGAAGAGCTGATATGCGAACTGCGCAAAGAGGTGACGATAGTCATTGTGACGCACAATATGCAGCAGGCATCGCGGGTGAGCGACATGACAGCGTTTTTCTACATGGGCGAACTGGTAGAATATGACGACACGAAAACCATCTTCATCAACCCCCATGAAGAAGCGACACAGAACTACATCACGGGACGGTTCGGATGAGCTACGTACACCGCAATATCAATCACATATTCCTTACAAGAAAGCAACACAAAAACTTATGGTAAAATTCGTAGATACGGAACTGAAATCAATCCAAAGGGAAATCATCAGGATGTGGACATTGGTCTATGACCAGATGGAGAGAGCAAAGCAGGCTGTAATGGAGTTCGACAAGAACGTAGCCAAGCAAATCACCATCAGGGAGCGGCTGGTGGACGCGTTCGAGCTCAAGATAGACAGCGAGATAGAGGACTTCATCGCGCTCTACACGCCGGTGGCCATCGACCTGCGCTTCGTGCTGGCCATGCTCAAGATAAACAATGACCTCGAACGCATCGGCGACTATGCATACAGCATAGCCCGCTTCGTAAACGAGAGCGATGCCGCCGGGCTGGACAAAGAGCTGACAGAGAGGCTCAGAATGGAGGAGATGTTCTCTACTGTACTGGAGATGATGACATCGCTCAGGCAGTCTCTTGAGGAGATGAACCCCGCACACGCCATATCGGTAATCGCCATGGACGATACCCTCGACAGTCTGAACGCGGAGTCGAACACCATACTCGTGGAATACGCGAAAAAAGACCTCGAGGCCATCCCGCTGCTGATGGGATTAGGCAGCACATTCCGCAAACTGGAGCGCACAGGAGACCATCTGACGAACATAGCGGAGGAGATAGTCTTCTTCATCGACGCCAAAATCATAAAGCACACCGGCAGTCAGGAGCAGGAGTGACTGTCGCCGGTGTGCCTGTTCCACAGGATGTGCGTATTGCGTATGTCCGCGTTTTTCTATGCGCTGCGCCAATCGACGTTTCCATTCCCCCGTCCTTCCGTTCCACTCCAAGGACGGGGATTTCACATTTATCTTGAACACGTACTGAAGAGGAGCGCGGGCGTATGGGAATAGAATCTGAATGGTGACGGTCGTACGCCAGATGTTAAGGTACGGCAATGATACTGTAGCCCAACAGGGAGCTGAAACGGTAGCACAGGCGCGGTATACGCCTCAATATCTGTCCGAAGAAAAATCCCCAACGGTTACGGAAGAGTTTCATGTAGTTGGCCTGCTCGATGAGTTTCAGCGATGGTTCCCAACGTTCGACGAGACGGCCATCATCCAGTCCGGAGCGGATGCAGGCTTCGTGGTTGCGCAAGGAGTCGGGTTTCACTCCGTGACGGCTCATCATTGTACCGCAGACATCGAACCACAGTTCGCCTCCGGAGAAACGGAGTGCGATGTTATGCAGGAAGGATTTCACCTGATGTTCATAGAAATACATCAGAACTCCTTCGACAATGAAGATGAATTGGGCATCGGGGTGAGCAAGGCGCAGGGTGTCCATCCAACCGGTCTGGAGCAATGAGTCGGCGATGTAATGATTTGCGGGCTGTTCGGGTATCAACTCCCGCCGCAAGGCAATGACTTCGGGCAAATCCATGTCATAAAATATGGCTTTGGGTTCGGCGATGCGCTGGAAACGGGTGTCTAAGCCACAACCGACATTGACCACGACAGGATGCGGGTATCGTTCTATGAAGCGGCGGACGGCACGGTCGAAGTACCATCCACGCACGACACAGCCTACTTCGCTCAGCATAGCATGGTCGAAACGGGAATAGTCGTAGTCAAGGCTGTCTGCCAAACGCTCTGCCGCCTTGTCGTACAGAATGGGCTGCTTGCGGCGGCTCTCTTTTGCCCTCATGTAAAGAGGAATGAGCAATGTCTCGGCTACGATGCTCTTGAATTCATGTTTCTGTTTCATCATAAAGTTGTATTTTGGATTTTGTATTTGTGTCTTGTGTGACTATGAGGCAAAGGTAAGGGGTGGAGTACGGCCCGGCAATACCTAATTGTAATGGTTTTGCCAGATATGGAAAGAGTCGTGTTTTGTGACGTGTTTTCCTTTTGACAAAGGAATAATATGTATCTTTGACTGCCGGGGCACTCAAGATAGGATGCCCCGCAGCATAGCCAAATTGAAAACAAGTTTTAATTTGTCTCTGTACTCGACTTTCGCTATCTTTGTTTCACGAAGATAGGAGTCGGTTCGGAAAAGCAATCAAGTAAACTTGTTGCTTTTCTCTCACCTTTCACTATCTTTGTACCTGACGGTACAAGATAGCTTTGTCTCGGCATAATCAAAGTAAACTTTGCTTCTGCTCTCGACTTTCGCTATCTTTGCTTCACAAAGATAAGTCCCGCAATTGTGTGGCGGAGGCGGTTATGCTAAATCAATCAATAGAATATAGACATGAAAACCAATCTGTTAATCTGCGGCACGGCTATTGCCGCTGCAATGCTGCTCACGTTCGGTTCATGCGGGCGCAGCGAAAAAAATCAAAGTGAAAAGACCACACTGGAAGTGATACACAGCCGCAAGAGCGTGCGCCACTATACTGACGGTAAGGTCACTGACGAACAACTTCTTACACTGGCCAAGGCCGGAATGGCCGCGCCATCGGCAAAGAACGCGCAGCCGTGGCAAATCATGGCTGTCACTGACCGCGCCAAACTCGACTCTTTGGGCACTGCCCTTCCCTACACGAAGATGATATTCGACGCTCCTGCGGCACTCGTGGTGTGCGGCGACATGACACTCGCGCTCGAAGGAGTGAGCCGTGACTATTGGGTACAGGACTGCTCTGCCGTGACGCAAAACATACTGCTCGCCGCAGAAGCCATCGGCCTCGGTGCAGTGTGGAACGGCATCTACCCGGTCACGGAGCGCGTCAAGGATGTCAGACGCATATTGTCACTGCCGGAATACATAATTCCACTAAGCGTCATAGTGGTTGGAGAACCCGCAGGAGTAGAGACCCCGAAAGTGAAATGGGACGAAAAGAAGTATCACATAAACGAATGGTGAGCCATGATTATAATAGTAGCGCGGGCTGAGGTGCTGCCCGGCCAGACCGATGCGTATATCCGACTTGCCAAGGAACTCGAGACGCTGTCACGCCGTGAGGACGGGTGTATTGCCTACACTCTGCACCGCTCAACGGACAACCCCTCGGTCTTTGTAGTCATCGAACAATGGAGAGACCGGCAGGCAATCGACGCACACAACGCCAGCGAACATTTCAGGCGCATCGTCCCTCAACTCGGGGCGATGCGCCGTAGCGGCACAGTGGAGCATCTGACCGTGGTGGAATGAGGACAATGGAGGCTTTGACCGACCGACAGTCAAAGCCTCCACTGTATATATGCGCCGATGTCAGTGCGATGGTTGCCCTGTGTCATGTCATCGCCACTGCCAACTGACGTGCGTCCGTCGGCATACCATGTGCGGGCAATGCGCACGCCGAGCGACAGACCGGGGACTGGACGGCCGGAAAGCATCGCATACCAGCGGCAACCTGTGCCGTAAAGGGCTGACGAATAGCCGCTGCCGGGCAAATTGCGCTCATACCAGAAGAAACGGTTGTCCCAACTGTCGGCATCGAAGAGTATCGCGCTGCAAGCTATGGTCATACGCCCGCCGAACAGCCCGCACACAACGTCCTGCGCCAGCATCATGCCGTAATGTGCCGCCGTCCCGTCTGAAGCTACAGCCTTGCCCTCCGCACCGCTTGCAAAGCGGAAACACCCTGCCCCGTAG
>JADIMV010000145.1 GCA_017694515.1 Candidatus Aphodosoma intestinipullorum | reverse complement strand
CCTCCGAACACATGATACACAACCGCTTGCGGACAGTCCAAGAGTGCCGTCTCGAGCGATGCCGTCCCTGAATTGACAATGGCGGCCTCGGCCGTGCGCAGCAGGGCGTATGTCTCCCCTGTCACCACGGTTATGCCGTCGCCGGCTATCGCAGTATAGAACCCGCGCTCCACTCCCGGCGCACCCGCTATCACGAATGTGCGGTCAGGAAACTCCTCCGCCATGCGCAGCATTTTCCGCAGACAACCCTTTATCTCCTGACGGCGGCTGCCGGGCAGGAGTGCCACTATCGGACGCTCTCCGAGACCGTGACGGCGGCGGAACTCACCCTCATGATATTGTGCGATGAACCTCCCTACGGCATCAGCCGTGGGATTGCCCACGTACGTCACCTCATAACCCTTCCGGGAAAAATACTCTGTCTCAAATGGAAATATGGTGAACATACGGTCCACGTACCGCCGTATCGTACCTATGCGCCAGCTCTTCCACGCCCACAGTTTCGGTGCTATATAGTAGTACACCGCAGTACCGGGCATCCTCTTCTTCACCCATCGCGCCATTCTCAGATTGAAGCCGGGATAGTCCACAAGTATCACCGCGTCAGGACGGAAACCCTCTATAGCCTTACGGCACAGGCGTATGTTTTCCATCACCTTGCCCGCATTGAGCAGCACATTGACTATGCCCATGAATGCCATGTCGCGGTAATGGCGTACCATGACACCCCCCTCTGCGGCCATCCTGTCCCCGCCTAAGAACATGAACGATGCTTCGGCATCCTCTCTCTTCAATGCGCTCATCAGACGGCTGGCGTGCGCATCGCCAGAAGCCTCTCCCGCGATGATAAAGTATCTCATTCCTATATTTTTATCTTCTCTATAAGAAACCGGAATTAACACAAGCCCTGTCACACCACAAACGGCACACACGCTGCCACATACAGGAACAGAGCGACAAACACCCCACGGCACATCCGCCACAGTTCCCATGTGTTCAACAGGAAGACGAGAAACATATCCGGCAGTATGGCAATGAACATGAACTTGACTATCATGCTGCTGCCGGTCATGAACTGTAGGATATGCCCGGCGGTCATCTCCCCGTGGTACACCGATGTGAGGAAAAGCCACCCGAACAGTAGCGGCAGCAGTAGCCCCGCCATAAGCCCTATCCAGAAGCGGTCAAAGCGACTCATACCCACCGATTTTCCCCATCACATGATACGCCGTCATGTCCGTATGGACCGGCACTACACTTATATACCCCTCTTGCAGCGCGGTCTGGTCAGGCATATACCCACCGTCAGCCCCGTCCGTGTTATATATGAAATCGCCTATCAGCCAGTAGTAAGGCACAGGCCGTGGCGCACTGTCCTGCTGATACTCGTTCGCCCATCGCCCGTCGGCTTGACGGCACACCTTCACCCCTTTGATGTCGCCGCGCGGAGCATTGACATTTAGGCATATACCCTTCGGCAACGGCTCGGCGAGAGCTTTCTTTATTATCTCCTCGAAATGCGGCAGGCAGCGCGAGAAATCCGCGTCCTTGTCGTGCGACCATAGCGAGAGGCCTATGGACGGTATGTCGTGCAGACAGCCCTCTATCGCTGCGCCCATAGTGCCGGAATAAATCACATTGATGCTCGCGTTCGACCCGTGGTTTATGCCCGATATGAGCAGTGCGGGACGGCGCGTTATCAGCTTGTCCACAGCCAGTTTCACACAGTCCGTCGGAGTGCCCGACACGGCGTAGCGCACCATTCCCTCGCGCTCCTCCACCTTCACGGCGCGTATGGGCGTTTCCAGCGTAAGTGCGCTCGACTGCGCAGAGCGCGGCCCGTCAGGCGCGACAACGGCCACATCGCCATACCGCTCTGCCACAACCGTTATCTCCCTGATGCCCTTGGCCTGTATGCCGTCATCGTTCGTCACAAGTATCAGAGGTCTTTCCATATCCCTATTTCGTTATATCTTTTTTCTGTCGAGAGTAAGTTTGCTGAGCCACAGCCACAATGCCGACATAGCCACAAAATACACTATGTCACGACTGTCTATCACCCCACGGCTCAGCGACTTATAGTGCGCGTTGATGCCCGCCGCCCTCATGGCGTACTGGCTCTCCCCGTCCGATAGCAGCGACCCCGCGAGCTCAAACCCGTAGAACATCGCGAAGCAGAGCACCGCCCCGAGTATGAAGGCCACTATCTGGTTGGCGCTCACGCCCGATGAGAACACTCCGATGGACACATACACGGCGGCAAGCAATATCAGGCCGATAAACGACCCCCAGAATGCCCCGCTGTCCACATTGCCCGCCGGGTCTGCCAGCATATTGACACTGTAATACCACACAAGCGTAGGCAGCAGCGCGACTATCACCAGCAGCCAGCCCGCCAACGCCTTGCCCGTCACTATCTTCCATTTCGGGATTGGCTTTGTGAGCAGCAACTCCAGCGTACCGCTCTGCCGCTCCTCGGCGAAAAGACGCATCGAGATGGCCGGGCAGAGAAAAAGGTAAAGCCACGGCGCAAGCACAAACAGAGAATCAAGCGTCGCATACCCGCCGTCCAACACATTATACTGTCCCGGGAAAACCCACAGGAACAGAGCCGTCCCCAAAAGAAACAGCGCGATGACCACATACCCTGTGGCCGAGCCGAAAAACGTCTTCAGCTCCTTGACACAAATATTCATCATAACGCCTCAGCGAATATCATATTACTCCTTTCCTATTCTCCTACAGACTCTTCGGCAACATCCTTGCATATCCTAACTCTCCAATATGCACACTCCGTTTCAAACACACACTCTCAATGTCTGTGATTTCACCACTCTAATGCCTTGATAAACAGCGCGTCTCGCCACCTCTCAGCAAGCCCGCAGCTATCTCCTCCCTACCCTCTCCTTAGCAATTCGGCACATTTCCGTCAAAGTCGTGCTAAAAGGCTCAAATCGTAAACCACATCGTCGTGCTTCCTGTTTTGCCCATCTGCCTTCATTGCCCGCATACCGTCTGCCTCATCCGGATGCCGTACTCCCATAAAGGACAATATTTGTCCCCGCCTGCGCTTTGCCGTTTCTTCAAATTGCACTATCTTTGTCCCCGTGTAAATCTATGTAATCTATATAAAAACGTATGGCAAAACGCACATGGAAAAGACCGTCCGCCGACGGTCTATCGTATGCAAAGATACTATTTTTCCCCGGAATCAAAAGCATAGCAACCATCCTCTGCCTCCTTGCATTGCTGTCCCCGCTCCCGGCACAGAAGAGCGCAAGCAAATTCACATACCGCAGACCGAACCCGGCCGATGCCAATTCAGGCATAGACAGCCGCAATGTTCTGAAAGCCAAAGCATACATCGGCTATCTCATACCCAACAAAGCATATTCCCAACTTGACATCAACCGCCCCGTACTCGGCGTGGAACTTGACTGGGAATGGCGTCCGAAAGGCAAATACTATTGGGAACAGAAATGGCTCTACCCCACCATCGGCATTGCAGCCCTCGGCCTCGACCTCGGACATCCCGATGCGGGACAGCTCTTCGCCGTCTACCCCTACCTCCACTGGAATCTCGCCGAAACCAAGAACTTCAACCTCGGCGCGAAAGTCGGAGCCGGTGTCGGCGCATTCACAAAAAACATATCCTGCGGCTCATACTTCACAGCCATGATAGCCGCCGGACTCTCTGGAGAATTCATCATAGACTACAACAACTCCGTGATGATAGAGGCCGGGTACAACGGCTTCGACAACATGAACCTCGTCGCACCCGGCTACTTCACCCATATCCCCTACGGCACTGTCGGCTACCGCCATCAGTTCGGCGGCTACTACCACAAGCCCGTGAGCCGCTTCATAAAGTCGCCTCAATACCAGCTGATGGTCAACATACACGGTGCATTCGGCCTACGCGAATACCCCTTCCACGATGCCGACTTCGCCAAATGCTTCACTCTCCACGCCGATGTCCTGTGGAAAATCACCGACATCTACGCGCTCGGCCCCGGTGTGGATATGTTCTATGACGGCGCGTTCGTCCAGCAGGGGGCGAGCGAAGGCAATGTCTTCGACAAATACACCGACAGCCGCCGTTACTACATACCGGAGGACAGCGAGGCAAACAAGTTCCGCGTAGGCGTAGCCTTTTCTCAGGCACTCATACTCGGCCGCGTTACATTCCTCCTCGATTGGGGCATATATGTCTACGACCCCGTCAAGAACGCATACCCGTCAGACAACATGGACAAGGCTCTGCGCCGCAATTTCTTCTACAAATACCGCGTCGGCATTGAAGACGGATGGAACTATTTCCGGCTCGGCGCACGTGTCCGCGTCATAGACAACCTCGCCGTGCAGGTGTCGGTCAAGAGCCACGTCCACAATGTGGAATACATCGAATGGGGACTGGCATACTCCATACCGATGCGCCAATATCTGCACTACGACAAGCACACCCGCCGCTTCAAGCAGATACATGTACTCCACCCGGGAGGCGACGGATGGGATTAGACCCGCACGTCTGGCAGTCGTCCACGCTGCATCCGCTCCCGGACAGCACCACTGGCATCGCCATGCCGGAGCGTTTCACATACCCGTTCAACTACACGCCCCATCCGCTTGCTGCTATCGCAGCGGAAGAACTCATGCGCGTTGTCGCCCTGTGTGGCGAACTGCACCCGTCCGTAGATCAAGGCAAGATGTTCGGCATACTGGTTGTCTCCACACAGGAAGGTTCTCTCGCATACCTCGCCGCCTTCTCCGGTAATATCGGCGGACGCAATGCAGTAGGCGGTTTCGTCCCGCCTGTCTACGATCTCTTGAACCCGCACGGCTTTTTCATAAGAGAAGAACAAGTGATTACTGCCCTAAACCACAGGATAAGGCATCTTGAGGAGAGCGATGAATACTCGCGCCTCAAAGCTCACCTCGAAGCCGTCCGCACTGAGGCCGCAGCTTCCATAGCAAGGGCAAAAGCTCTCTCAGCAGAGGCCAGACAGCAGCGTGCCGAACTGCGGATGAACGGTCTCTCAGATGAAGAGAATGAAATACTGATAAGGGAAAGCCAGCACGAAAAAGCAGAACTGCATCGGCTGAAAGCACAGTGGAAAGTTAGGACAGACGAGGCCGAAGCCCGACTGGAGAACTGCACACAGGAGATAAACCGCCTGAAAAACGAGCGTCGGCAGCGGTCTGTGGCACTGCAAATGAAACTCTTCTGCCAGTTCCGTATGCTGAATGCCCGAGGAGAAACCCGAGACCTATGTGACCTGTTCGCCCCCACAGCACAGCGCATACCCCCGGCCGGTACAGGTGAATGCGCCGCCCCCAAACTGCTGCAATACGCCTATCAGCACCGCCTCCATCCGCTCTGCATGGCCGAGTTCTGGTGGGGAGAATGCCCTGCAGGCGAAATACGCCGTCACGGCACATACTACCCCGCCTGCATCGGCAAATGCAAGCCCATACTCGACTTCATGCTCCAAGGGCTTGACGTAGATCCCGACCCGCTGTCGCTCAAGGCATTGGGCGAAATCACCGTAATATATGAGGACGACTCTCTTATAGCCATCGATAAGCCCTCCGGGATGCTCTCCGTTCCGGGAAAGGACGGCACACTCTCAGCCGAGGAACGCCTCTTGCGCCTGCACCCCGATTTGCACGGCCTATATCCCGTCCACCGCCTCGACATGGCCACATCGGGCGTTCTTCTCTTTGCCAAATCGCCTGACATCCAGTCTGCCCTCCATCGGCAGTTCCGCGAACGCCGTGTAGAGAAACGCTACATCGCGCTGCTTGACGGCACTCTGCACACACCCTCAGGCACAATCTCCCTACCCCTGCGTTCCGACTACACAAACCGCCCGCGACAGACCGTTGACTATGCCCACGGGAAAGAAGCCGAGACCCGATACCGCACACTCGGCAGATACGAAGGCAGGACACTCGTGGAATTCATTCCCTTGACCGGGCGCACTCACCAGCTCCGCATCCATGCCGCCCACCCGGACGGTCTGAACGCCCCCATCTGCGGTGATACCCTCTATGGCCACACCCCCGTCGCATCCTCCATCGCCTCAACTCACATACGTCTATGCCTCCATGCCCTCACCCTCCGCCTCGACCATCCCGTCACAGCCATGCCGCTCACCATCACCTCCCGCCATAACCTCTTCCCCATCCCCGGTTTCACCCTCTGACTCCAGACACAAAAAAAGGCAGCCGCAGGTCTCCCCGTAGCCGCCTATCTTCTCGAAGCCTGTCGTCTTAATTAACATTAAAAACACGTACTCTCACCCTATTCGCTCTTTACCTCCTCCCTACAGTCTCTAAGAATTCAGCTACCGTCCTTTCCTCAGAAAAGGTAAATGACCGCATTTCTGAAACGTTTGGATTTTACACATCCCATCTCCTTTTTCTCACACCACCATTCAGCAACGCAACACGGCCTCCTGAGCAACGCCTCCACCTCCCCGCTCTCAACTATCTTGTCAAACAGACTCCACCAGTTAATCTTCCCGTCTATCTCTTTCCTCTCAAACTCCTTCCTCATCCCGTCCGGCACTTCCAGCACACACTTCGTTATCCTCTCCGGCCGTGCTAATTGAAACGTGAAACCATGTGTCCGCGTCTTCGGCACACTGCCGCCCATGCATTTTATCCTGCTGAACTGTCGCACCGCCTGCTCGAACAGTTCGTGTTTCACATCCACACTGTTCACCGTCGGCAACACCCATGTCCCGCGTTTACCCTCTGGGATTGCTACCACATCCAACTCTCCATTTCTTTTCCTCCTATACAGCACCCCGTCATACGACACATACTCATACACAGGATATTCTTTGTCTCGCGGCTCCGGATCTTCAACAATAATATCAGATGAAATTATTGTGAGTTCATCTATCTCTATCGGATCATCATCCACTTTCTTGTAGCACTTCCCCTTTGCTACATCTATGCGCAACAAGCTGTCGCAATCCTCAAAAGCTCCAGACGACACATTGTCTATACAGGCCGGCAATATGATTTCTTTCATGCTGTTGCAATCCTCAAACGCCTGTGAGCCTACAAACTTCACCCTGTCCGTCAGCGTTACACTCCTCAGCCTCTTGCATCCGCAGAACATCCCGTCTCCCACTCTCTCGCAGTCCACCACCGCCTCTTCCAGCCTCTTGCATCCCTCGAACGCACCTATGCCGGGACTTATTATGCCCTTAGGCACAGCAACTTTCCTTATCCTATTGTTGTGCGAAAAAGCCCCGCCATCTATTCGGCGCACCCATTCCGGCAGCCTCACGTCACCGCTTCCTGTATACACCAGCAGCGTACTGTCCCTCATGTCGTACAGCGTCCCATCGCTCCACAACATATTGTCAGCCGTCACCACCTCCTCCAATCCCGTCATGCCGCTGAAAACACTATATCCCCGAACAACCTGTCCTTTCGGCAGCACCATCCTCTTCATCCCGCTGCAATCCTCGAACGCACTATCCCCTATCCTCCTCACACTATCCGGCAACACTATCTCCTTCAGGCTCTTGCACCCTGCAAACGCATACCTTTCTATCTCTTTAACCCGTTCCCCTAATACTACACTCCTCAGCGACTGACACCCACGGAACGCTTCACTGCTCACATACGCTTCAATCACCACATCTCCCCTCCACTTCTCGCACTCCTCAAATGCGGCATGACCTATACTAACGCCCCTCGGCACATTCATCTCCTCTATCGCCCGGCATCCGCTGAATGCCCACCAGCCTATGCTCTCAACACTATTTCCCATCCTCACCCTCTTCAGCGCCTTGCATCTACGGAACGACCCGAAACCTATCTCCCTCACGCCCGGCATCTCCACCTCCGTAATCCTCCCGCACCTGTCGAACGCAGAATCGCCCACTCTCCTCACCCATTCCGGGATTACTATTTTCCCGCTCTTCGCAACATCACATTTCAACACCGCACTGTCCCTCATATCATATAGCACCCCGTCCGCCATCTTGTAACGTCTGTTTCCCTCGGCAATCGTAACCTTCGTATCGTGGTCAAGATGGCCTGAACCCAAAAAGTCTTCCACACTCGCCGACACGTACAGCTCCTTCAGCCCGGACACACATATTTCATGCAGCGTCACCGTCTTTACCCCATCACCCAACACCACACTCTCAATCCCATAACCGTCAATCCCGTTCTCGCTGCAACCTGAAAATGCACTTCTGTCAATACCCTTGCCGTCACACAGTACCGTTACGTGCTTAATCTTGTTACAGTTGTTAAAAGCAGCTTCACCTATCTCCTGTATGTTTTCCGGCAGCACTAGCTTCCCCCTCAGTCCGCAGTACGCGAAAGCCCACTCTCCTATGCGCCTTAGACTCTTTGGGAACTGCACACCTTCCACTCCCTTGCATCGGGAAAACGCATAGTTGCCTATCTGCTCAAGCCCCTCCGGCAGCACCAGCCTACCCTTCAGCCCGCAGCCCGCAAAAGCATAATCACCTATGCGCCTCAGCCCTTTCGGCAGCCGCACGCTCTCCACTGTCCCGACATCTTCAAATAACCCATCAGCCACATCCGTCACCCCCTCCTCTATCACCACATGGCGCACTCCCGCAGCCTTGCAGGGTTTACGCATATCCGACGCACT
>JADIMV010000024.1 GCA_017694515.1 Candidatus Aphodosoma intestinipullorum | reverse complement strand
GGATAGGTCGAGGGTACGTGTTTGGAGGGATGAGTTCGCGGCGTGCATGGCCGGATGATAGGGAGAGGCTAAGGCGAGAGTACGTGTTTGGCAAGTTGCGGATGGTTTACGGATAGGTCGAGAGTACGTGTTTGAATGAAAAGATATGGCTGAAGTTACGGTAAGGGATTTGTGCAAGAACTATGGGAAGTGCGAGGCGTTGCGCGGAGTGAGTTTCGATGTGGAATGCGGGGAGCTGTTCGGCATCATAGGCCCGGACGGGGCGGGGAAGAGCACTCTGTTCCGCATACTCACCACACTGCTGCTGGCGGATGGCGGCACGGCAAGCGTGGCGGGATATGACACCGAGAGAGAGTATAAGGCGATACGCGAGTGCGTGGGCTATATGCCTGGGCGTTTCTCGCTGTACCAAGACCTGACGGTGGAGGAGAACCTTGAGTTTTTCGCATCGGTGTTCGGCACGACTGTGGAGGAGAACTACGGGCTTGTGGCGGATATATACCGGCAGATAGAACCGTTCCGCAAGAGGCGTGCGGGCAAGCTCTCCGGCGGCATGAAGCAGAAACTCGCGCTGTGCTGCGCCATGATACACAGGCCGAGGGTGCTGTTTCTCGATGAGCCGACGACGGGCGTAGACCCGGTGAGCCGCAAGGAGTTCTGGCAGATGCTGAAGCGGCTCAAAGAGCAGGGAGTCACGATATTGGTCAGTACGCCGTATATGGACGAGGCATCGCTGTGCGACAGGATAGCATTAATCATGGAGGGGAGTTTCATCGGCATAGACACACCGCGCGGCATAGTTGCGCAATACGGTGAGCCGCTTTATTCGGTCAAGGCGGACAGGCGTGCGGAGCTGCTCACGGACTTGCGCGGGATGAGCGGCGCGGAGGCGTGCTACGCGTTCGGAGATGAGGTACACGTTACGATGGGCGATGCTGCGGGAGGTGAACAGTATATATGCAGGGTACTTGCGGAGAAGGGTTACGGCGACATCGAGGTACGGCGCATTGAGCCGACAGTGGAGGACTGTTTTATGAAACTGAGCGCAAGGCAATGAACTACAAGTGATTATGAACGGGAGAGTTATGGCAAATGATAATGTGATAGAGGCCGTCGGTCTTACGAAGAGGTTCGGGACGTTCACGGCTGTGGATCATATATCGTTCAGCGTGGGGCGCGGCGAGATATTCGGATTCCTTGGCGCGAACGGCGCGGGCAAGACCACAGCCATGCGTATGCTGTGCGGGCTGAGCCGCCCGACGGAAGGCGGGGCGATAGTGGCGGGGTGCAACATAGTGAGCCAGCCGGAGGGAGTGAAAAGGAACATAGGCTACATGAGCCAGAGATTCTCGCTCTACGAGGATCTGAGCGTGAAGGAGAACATCAGGCTCTTCGCGGGGATATACCGTGTCAAGGAGAGGGAGATCGCGCCACGCACGGAGACGGTGCTGAAAAGGCTCGGCATATATGATGAAAGGGATACGCAGGTGAAGCGTCTGCCGCTCGGGTGGAAGCAGAAGCTGGCGTTTTCGGTAGCGATATTCCATGAGCCTAAGATAGTGTTTCTCGATGAGCCTACGGGGGGAGTGGACCCTGTGGCGAGGCGGCAGTTCTGGGAGATGATATATGAGGCGGTGGAGCGGGGGATAACTGTGTTTGTGACAACGCACTATATGGACGAGGCGGAGTATTGCGACAGGGTGTCGATAATGGTGGACGGGCGCATAGGCGCACTCGACACGCCGGGCAACCTGAAATGGCTGTACGGCGCGGAGACGATGGACGAGGTGTTTTTCAGGATAGCGCGCGGCGCGAAGAGGGGAGAGTGAATTATGGCAAAACACAGTACAGGTAAGAAGAGAGATGGGGTACGCGGCAGTCAGGCACGGACTTTCGCCGCATTTGTCAGGAAGGAGTTCCTGCATGTGGTGAGGGACAAGCGCACGATGCTGATAGTGCTGGCCATGCCGGTGGTTCAGGTAGCGCTGTTCGGTTTCGCGCTTTCAACGGAGATACGCAACGTGAATGTGGCGGTACTTGCGCCGCACTATGACGAGACGGTGAGGCGTATAGTGGAGAGGATGGACGCGAGCGACTATTTCACCGTGACCAGTATACTGCATTCGGACAGCGATGTGGACCGCGCATTTCAAGGAGGCACGGCGGACATGGTGATGGCGTTCGGCGGAGGGTTTGACGATGTGTACACCGTGGAGGGTACTGACATACAACTCATTGCAGACGCAACTAACACCAATACGGCGACAGCCACGGTGATGTATGCTTCGGGAATAATAGCCGACTGCCTGTCGGAAGGTAGTCCGCAGGAGAGGGCGACAGGCGTGCAGCCTGAGATACGGATGCTGTACAATCCGCAGATGAAGAGTTCGTACAGTTTTGTTCCCGGAGTGATGGGGCTGATAATCATACTGATATGCGCCATGATGACCTCGGTGTCCATCGTTCGCGAGAAGGAGACAGGGACTATGGAGCTGCTGCTGGTCTCGCCCATGAAGCCGATGATGATAATCATCTCGAAGATGATGCCGTATCTTGTGCTGTCGTTTATCGACTTCCTGATAATCACGCTGTTGTCGGTCACGCTGCTTGATGTGCCAATGCAGGGCAGTTTCGGGGTGCTGTGCCTGCTGGCACTGCTCTACATAACAGCCGCGCTGTCGCTCGGGCTGCTAATCTCCACAAGGGTGGAGTCGCAGATGGCGGCCATGCTCGTTTCCGGCATGGTGCTGATGGTGCCGTCCATGTTCTTTTCCGGCATGATGTTCCCTGTGGAGAGTATGCCGCTCTTTTTCCAGTGGCTATCAAAGATGCTGCCGCCGACATGGTTCATCATCGGGGTCAAGAAACTCATGATCGAGGGGCTGCCCGCCGTCTATGTGGCAAAAGAGATAGCGATACTCACGGCGATGGCCGCCGTACTTATAGCGGCAAGCCTCAAAAACTTCAAACACAGGTTGAAATGATACTAAGATATCTGTTGGAAAAGGAGTTCAAGCAGTTTTTCCGTAACCCGTTCCTGCCGAAACTCGTCGTGGCATTCCCCATACTGGTAATGCTCGTGATACCGTGGATTATGACCATGGACATAAAGAACATCGGCCTGACTGTGGTGAACCACGATAGCGGGTCGGCGGCAGAGACGCTGATACGCAAGCTGGAATCATCGTCCTACTTTGAGCTTGACGGCGTGGAGCAGGATTACAACAGGGCTCTGACCGCGCTGGAATATTCGGAGACTGACGCTATCATGGAGATACCGGCAGGCTTCGAGAAACAGCTGCTGGCCGAAGGCGGCGCACCGGTGCAGGTGTCAATCAACGCCGTTAACGATACGAAAGGGACGCTCGGCGCAAGCTATCTAAGTGCACTTTGCGCGGAGTTCTCGCGTGAGTTCGCCGCAGGCAATGCGCAGGCGATGTCTGCCACCGTGCCGAATATAGAGATTGTGACACAGAACAGGTATAACCCATATCAGGACTACAAGATATTCATGATACCCGCACTGATGGTATTAGTACTGCTATGGCTGGGCGGCTTCCTGCCCGCGCTGAACATAGTCGGCGAGAAAGAGAAGGGGACGATAGAGCAGATAAATATCACCCCCGTGTCGAAATTCATGTTCATCTTCGCCAAATTGATACCATACTGGGTGATGGGGTTGCTGGTGTTGACGGTCTGCATGCTGCTTACATGGGCGGTGTACGGCCTTGTGCCGCAAGGCAGTGTGTGGGTCATATACCTGTTCTCCATACTGTTCATATTCGCGGTGTCGGGCTTCGGGCTGATAGTGTCGAACTATTCGGACACCATGCAGCAGGCCATGTTCGTCATGTTCTTCTTCATGCTAATCTTCATGCTCATGAGCGGACTGCTCACCCCGCTGCGCTCCATGCCCGAGTGGGCGCAGTATTTCACGGTCATCAACCCGCCACGTTATTATATAGAGATGATGAGGCTCGTCTACTTGAAAGGCGGCACGCTGGCCGACCTCCAGACACAGCTGTGGGCATTAGTGGCGATAGATGCCGTGCTCGGCACATGGGCCGTGATGAGTTACAGGAAAAGGGATTGACCCTGCCGCGTACGGTGTTTTATTATAGTTCTATCGTGACGCATTTAACCCCAAACGGTCATTGGAACGTTTTGAGGGGTCTGCTAAAGCCAATTTTTCACTACCGATTTGGGTTTATGAAACTTTAACTCTAAAGGTTTGGCCAGTCGAATATAAAGCCCGATATTTGTACTGTAAAACAAAATCGGTATAAAAGGAGTAATGACAAGGAAGGATGATACAAGGGACAAGATAGTGGAGACAGCCGGTATGCTGTTCCACAGGTTCGGTTATGAGAAGACCTCAATGGACGACATAGCACGGACAGCACACAAGGCGAAAGGCTCTCTGTATTACCATTTTCCGAGTAAGGAACACCTGTTTTGCGCTGTCATAGAGAGCGAAATCGAGAAACTGGAAGAGGGGCTGACCCCAATCATCGAGGACAGTAGTCTGACGGAGATAGACAGGATAGAGCAGTACATCATCAGGCGTATGGAACTCATGGACAAGGCATACACATACCATGAGACGCTGCGGAAGGAGTTCATGATGTACTCAACCCAAAGCGAGGAGGTCGAAAAGCTGCTTGACGGGCTGAACCGATGGGAACACGAAGTGCTGACGCGGATAATAACGTCGGGTGTGGAACGCGGGTGCTTCAGCGCGTCGCTTGACCCGGAGAGGCTTGCGGACATACTGCTGATGATACTCAACAGCCTTGAGGTCAAGTTTTTCCTGCAAGGCAAATACAAGCAGTATGAGGCGACATTCGATTCGATGATACATTTCCTGAGCCACGGGCTGACTGCCAAAGAGTGAGATGCCGACGGGGAATTAAGATATGCCTGCGGCTCAATACGCGGATGAGTGCATGATTTAAATAATGTGTATAATGTGTATCGTGATGATGAGGTTTACGATTTGAATGTTTTTGCACGGATTAGATGAAAGAATGCCGAATCGCTAAGGAGAGGATAAGGAGGAGATTGCTGAGAGCTAAGGGGATGATGACGAGATGCCTTGTGTTACAGTAGGTTACTGACGTGGCACGGACACACTGGGAATGGTGGTTGAAATGAGAATGGTGTATTGGACATCGTGAGAGTATGTATGAAAGGAAAGCCGGAATAATACAGGCATGAGTGTTATACCGAAGTGACCGTAGATTAGTGGGCGTAAGCCTGAATGCGGGTGGAGTGTACCCGTTTTTTTTTAGACTGTATGACTGACTAAAAAACGTTTTTAGTATAAACAGATAGAATAAATATCCGTATGATGTATGTCCGAGGCAGACGCAATCCCGGGAAGCGGCGGCGTGAGGATGCATTGTATGGAGGTATAAATAACAGGATTAATTAACATCAATATGCGGCACGGAGAACACGTTGCAGTGCGCGGGCTGCATATTAAATGATAGGAGGTAACTATGTATTACAGTAATGGTAATTATGAAGCTTTTGCCCGTCCGGAAAAGCCGGAGGGCGTAGACAACAAGTCGGCCTATCTCGTGGGGTCGGGATTAGCGTCGCTCGCGGCGGCGTGTTTTCTCGTGCGCGACGGGCAGATGAAAGGTGAGCGCATACACATACTCGAAGAGCTCGGCTTGCCGGGAGGTGCGTGCGACGGTATCAATGACCCAATGCGCGGATTCGTCATACGCGGGGGACGGGAGATGGAGAACCATTTCGAGTGTCTGTGGGATCTGTTCCGCTCCATCCCGTCAATCGAGACAGAGGGCGTTTCGGTGCTTGACGAATACTATTGGCTCAACAAGCATGACCCGAACTATTCACTCATGCGCGCCACGGTGAACAGGGGCGAGGACGCGCACACCGACGGCAAGTTCGGCCTGAGCGACAAAGGGGCTATGGAGATAATGAAACTCTTCTTCACGCGCAACGAAGACCTGTACGACAAGCGTATAGACGAAGTATTCACGGACGAGGTGTTCCGCTCGAACTTCTGGCTCTACTGGCGCACGATGTTCGCGTTCGAGAACTGGCACAGCGCATTGGAGATGAAGCTCTATTTCCAGAGGTTCATACACCACATAGGCGGCCTGCCGGACTTCAGCGCACTGAAATTCACGAAGTACAACCAGTACGAGTCGCTCATCCTGCCGATGGTCAAATATTTGGAGAAGCACAATGTGCAGTTCCATTACAATATGCAGGTGACCAATGTGCTCTTTGCGAAGGAGGGCGGAAAGAAAGTGGCCAAGACGATAGTCTATCATGACAAGGAGGGCAACGAGAAGCGTATAGCCCTGACAGAGAACGACCTTGTGTTTGTCACTAACGGCAGCTGCACCGAGAACTCAACCCTCGGCGACCATCACCACGCTCCGGAGATGAAGACAAAAGCCGGCGAGGGAGGCTGCTGGCAGCTGTGGCGCAACATAGCCGCGCAGGATGCGTCGTTCGGCCGGCCGGACAAGTTCTGCACCAATATCGAGGCGACGAACTGGGAGTCGGCCACGGTCACTACGCTCGACGACCGCATACCGCCGTACATCGAGAAGATATGCAAACGTGACCCGTTCAGCGGGCGTGTGGTTACGGGCGGCATCATCTCCTGCAAAGACTCTGCGTGGCTGATGAGCTACACGCTCAACCGTCAGCCGCATTTCAAGGAGCAGCCTAAGGGTCAGCTGGTTGTGTGGGTCTACGGACTGTTTACCAATGTGCCGGGTGACTATGTGAAAAAGCCGATGCGGGAGTGTACGGGCGAGGAAATCACGCAGGAGTGGCTGTACCATATAGGCGTGCCGGTGGAGCAGATACCCGAACTGGCACGAGACGCGGCGCGGTGCGTGCCGTGCATGATGCCGTACATCACGGCCTTCTTCATGCCACGCACGGCGGGCGACCGTCCGAAGATAGTGCCCGACGGGTGTGTGAACTTCGCGTTTCTCGGGCAGTTTGCCGACACGGTGCGCGACACGGTGTTCACCACGGAGTACTCCGTGCGTACGGCCATGGAGGCGGTCTACACTTTGCTTGACATAGACAGGGGAGTGCCTGAGGTGTTCAACTCGTGTTACGACATACGCGTGCTGCTCGACTCGACGGTGAAGCTGCTGGACGGGCGTAAACCTGTGGACATGGAGCTGCCATTCGCCGCCAATATGGCGAAAAAGGCCGCGCTGAAGAAAATCAGGGGCACTGTCGTGGAGGAGCTTTTGCAGCGTTACGGCGTGATATGACGTGAGGACTGTTCCATGCACTACGGGCAGTCTTTGAGAATATAGAGTGGACAAATAGAGTAGTAGTGTGAGGCGGCATTGCGGGGGAGGGTTTCCGCAGTGCCGCCGTTTTTTATTCACTTTTTCAGAAAGCCGTATTTGTATACCATGGGTTCTATCTTCTTGGCAAGGGTTTTCAGCGACTGGCGTAGTGCGGTGATGAGTTCTGTATAGCGCGTGTCATTGCTGTCAGGGTTCATCTTGCCTTTTTCATTACGTCCTTGGAAATGCAGGCGTATGTCATAGAGCGATGCATTTGGGTTTGCCCCCGGCTGTGTGTGGTAGTATCGCCACAGTTCCCTCCCTGCGTCCATCACAGCCTGTGCCTCAGCTGAGAAGTGCAACGGCTTTCCCTCTTGCCTCTTAGTTTCCTCCCTTTGGTTGAAGAGGTCGTGGTTTTCTGTTTTGTTCCTTCTGCTCTTACCGCTGATGTAGTCGGTCATAAAGTGGCTGGCGAATTTCTCTTTTGCATCGACTTCCCGCTCTGTGAACGGTATCCAGTGGTTCAGACCGTACTGGCTCTGTATGTTGTTAGTGAATAAGGCATAAGCGAGGCAGTCTGTCTGAAATTCATTGTCCGTTTTCCATCCGTCATTTGGGTAGAGGAACTGGTTGCGGTCGTTATACCATGTCGGCTCGATACACTGGCGGACTGCATAATATACGGCTATCTCCCCTATGTTTTTGTCTGTAATCCATGTGCCGCGCGGGTGTGGCAATTGAGACTTGCTGTTAATAATGAAGTTGTAGTTTGTATTTTGGAAGTCACTCCCTTTAGCCGACATATATCCGATGTTCTTTTCTTGCTCTCTGTTCCGTGTTGTGATAATCCAATCGTTTATGCTTTTGGTATCGGTGTCGGTAGTGATGTGTTTTCTTTCAAAAAGTACCTCATCCTCATTGTGAAAGTTTGTGTATGTCTCTTTGAAGATTTCGGGTGTATTTAAGTGCCATATCCCAAAGAAAATAGGGAATTTGCCTTTCACATTGTCGAATGTATATGACGGAACTGCAAAATTTCGACCGAGCTTCGCTCGGAATACATTCCGGAAATCACGGAAGTTTGGTGCTTGCAGAATTTTCAACTTTGAAAATTCTGCAAGCACGCATGTAGGGATTTCATGATATATTCTGATAAAGAATTGAGCGAATAATTCCCGACCTGCAATGCCTATTTCTTGCAGGTATTTTGTGTACGTAAGGTGTTTGACTGCTACATTAGTTTTGTTCTCGCCATTGCCAGTGACAGTACGTTTATTCGCTGCTTCCGCATATGGAGGATTGATGTATATGACTAATTTCTTCCTCTTCTCCGGGTCATTGATTATCTCCTGCAACGGCTGTGGCAGCTTGGTAAACGGATCGTTGAGGAAGTCGAACTGGAACACATGGCTCTCCAGCAGGTTCGCCCCGTTGTGTATACGGTCAAGCATCACGTCCACATCGGCTTGATCCAGTGTCGATGCCCATATGTTATATTTGTTCGTCAGTCCGTTGAGCAGGTTGCCCGTCCCCGCAGCGCAGTCCCACACATAGTACTCGTCCTGCCACTCTTCTCCCAGTTCGTCGGCCAAATATTGCTGTGACAGCTCCACCCACTTCTGTGGGGTGAAGTATGAGCCTTTGCGTTCGCGCACATCCTGTGGCACGAGCCGTTCCCTGTGCATCACTATCTCGTCCCAATATTCCCTGCGCGGCGGCCGTTGGTAACGGTTCCAGAATTGCGTGTGCGCCACCTGCTTGTCGTTGAAGTCCACCATCTCGAAGCTCATCGCGCCTGTGGCTTTGCGCTGTATGTTATACATATAGCGGGCGCTGCGCAGCAGAACGTACAGCTTCTCTTTGAGCGATATGTTGTGTTCGCTGAGTATGTCGGCCAGGTAGAAGTCCAGATCCAGCAGTCCCTCCTTCTTGGCTATCTCCCAGTCTACGGCTATGGTCGGCTTCACCTGCTGCACCCATTTTTGGTAGATGTGTATGTAGTTGTTGCGGTTGATCCGTATCTTTGACAGGTCGGACTTGCCTGTTACGAAGTTCTTCTTGATGAAGTCCCGCAGTTCCTTGTCGTCTGAGCCGAAGCGGTAGGACAGCATACTGCGCTCTATGGTCTCTTTCACCATCGAGTATAGTTGAGTAAACTCTTTGGTCGCATGGTTTGAGGGAGTGACGTTCCAATTGAAGTCACTCTGTTGGAATATGTCTATGACATCTGAATAGGGCAGGAACGCTATCTTCTCCGCGTCGAATGCGCCGAGGAATGCCGGCGGCAGATGGGTGTCTATGGTGCGTGCGCGACCTATGGTGAGTATCAGTTGCACGAACGATTCGTATATGTCCTTCTTAGTCCCAGCCTTGGCCTCCGCCCACAGCAGGTACTCCCTCTCGAACAGCTCCTGCCCGTCCTGCGGTATTGCTATGCAGAAATCTATTTTGCCCTTGATTTCTGTTGTGTCATAATCACTGAAATAGTCGTGCGCTACTTTGTTTTTCAGTTCCTCTTCTTGTATGGCGGATGAATATGGCATAGTTTATAAGGTTTTGTATTAACACGTTACGAGATTGACATGACACCTCACTCTTCAGAGAAGTGGACGAGGAGATGGCGGTAGGTGTTGAATATCTTCGACTTTGAGACGAAGCCCATGTAGCGTTCGTCGCGGGCGTTGTCGACGACGGGGAGATTCCACGCGCCGGTGTTCTCGAAGATGTCCATCACTTTCTCCATCGGCATGTCCGACAGTATTTTCGCCGGGGGCGAGACCATCAGTTCCTGTACGGTGAAGCGGTTGTAGAGTTCGGGGCGGAACATGATGTTACGCACTTCGTCGAGAGAGAGTATGCCGAGCAGGCGGCCTGTATCCGGGCTTACAACGGGGAATATGTTGCGGTTGCTCTTGGCTATGACTTTCACCATCTCGCCGAGTGTCATTTTCGGCGTGACGGTCTGGAGGTCAGTCTCTATCACGTTGTCCATCTTCATGAGCGTCAGGACGGCGCGGTCCTTGTGGTGGGTGAGCAGTTCGCCTTTCTTGGCAAGGCGCATGGCGTAGAGGCTGTGCGGCTCAAAGACTATTATTGTGAGGTAGGCCACGACGGAGGTTATCATGAGGGTCATGAAGAGGTCGTAGCCGCCGGTGAGTTCGGCGATGAGGAATGTGCCTGTGAGCGGGGCGTGCATGACGGCGGACATCAGCCCGGCCATGCCCGCGAAGGCGAAGTTCTGGTAGGGGATGAAGACACCGAGGAGGTTCAGCACCTCGGCCACGACGAAGCCCGTGATGCACCCCACGAAGAGGCTCGGCGCGAAGATACCGCCGGTGCCGCCCGCGCCGTTTGTAGCCGTGGAGGCGAATATCTTGAAGAAGACGATGAGCGGCAGGTAGGTGAGTATGGCCCAAGTTTGTGTGCGGTACTGGTAGAGTAGCGACTGGTTGAAGAGCGAGTCGCTTTCGCCGGAAAGGAGGGCTGAGATGGTGTCGTAGCCCTCGCCGTAGAGCGGGGGGAAGAGGAAGATGAGCAGGCCGAGCATTGTTCCGCCCACGAGTATCTTCTGGTACGGCTTCTTTATCTTCCTGAACATGCTTTCCAGAGCGTTCATGCCTCGGGTGAAGTAGAGGGAGACGAGGCCGGAGACTATGCCGAGGATTATGATGTACGGCACGCGGTCGAGCGCGAAGGGGGCGTAGGAGTCGAAGTGAAACATCACTTCGTCGCCCATCATCAGGTATGAGAAGGCTGTGGCCGTCACGGAAGCGATGAGCAGCGGGACGATGGATGTCATCGTGAGGTCGAGCAGGAGTACCTCCATGACGAATGCCACCCCGGCTATGGGGGCTTTGAAAATGCCGCCTATCGCGCCCGCCGCGCCGCAGCCGACGAGCAGCATGAGCGTCTTCTGGTCGAGCTTGAAGATCTGTCCGAGGTTTGAGCCTATGGCAGACCCCGTGAGGACGATAGGCGCCTCGGCGCCGACTGAGCCGCCGAAGCCGATGGTGATGGAGGAGGCAACGATGGAACTCCAGCAGTTGTGCAGCTTGATGATGGCCTTGTGCTGCGAGATGGCGTAGAGTATCTTGGTCACACCGTGGGATATGTCGTCCTTGACTATGTAGCGGACGTACATCGACGCGAGGGCAATGCCTATGGCGGGGAAGGCGAGATACCAGAAGTTGACTTCGTCGATGTCTATCATGGACGTGACGAAGTTCTGCACCAGATGTATCGCGCTCTTCAGAAGGTATGCGGCTACGGCGCACCCCACGCCCGTGACGAATGCGAGAATGAGGATGAAGTGTTTCTCCTTGATGTGGCGTTCGCGCCAGTGGAGCATCTTCATGTACTGCTCCTCGGTCAGCAGCTTTATCTTGTATTTCATCGTTCCCGTGTTTTGCTGTATTACAAGTGCGCAAAGGTAATGCAAAACCGACATATTGCCAAGAGGTGTATGGCTGTTTCTTTCCGGGGCGGCATTGCCGTTTTTCCGATGTTCCCCGTGCCTGTCCCGTCCGGCTTCCGCCCCTTACCGCAGGCGGCCATGAAACACGTACTCTCGCCGAAGCCTTCGGCTGGCTTGCGGCTTCGGGAGGACTCCCTGAGGGCTTCGGCGAGAGTACGTGTTTTTAACCTTAATTTGCAAAAGGGCTTGCGTCATGACAGGCTTTGCCGTGCGGGAAGATAGTGTTACCTTTGCCCTATGAAAATTAAGGATTAAGTAGCAGTTCAAAATTAAACGCTACTTGATTACTTGGAGTGAGTAAAGAAACCTTATGATAAATGCTTTGTATCTCTTGTGTCTCTCTTGCGCTCTTTTCCCGCCGTTTAACGGTCACATAGCCCGCTATGCTCCCGTCTTCACGACAGTAAAATAGCTGCAAAATAGTTCACAAGAGATATACAATTAATTTCGAACTGCTACTTAAATGAAACTCAGATGTTTTGTCGCGGTGATGCTGGCCTGCGTCATTAATGTCGGTGTATGTTACGGAGCTGACAGCCAGTTGCGCTGCTCGCCGCTGTATTTCGGGCCTAACGCCATGCCTGTGCCCCCGATGCTTCACGGCAGGGTTTCCGACCGGCTTTGCGTGGAGGCGGGCTATGACCTGTACGCCGGTTTCTACGGCGACATCACGCACACGCTGGTGCTTTCGGCAAAAGTGCCGCTCTTTACCAAGAGGGTGAACCTGTCGCTGTGGTTTCCTGTCATCGAGTTCTATAAAAACACTCCCGCATCGATGGAACTCCGCTCACCGCTTGTGAGCAAGATGTCCGGATATGAGATAGGCAATGTCTATGTTTCGACGGACATACAGGTGCTGGAGGAGAAGAAATATGTGCCGGGTGTCACTCTGAGGGCGGCCATGATAACGGCAAGCGGCGACGGTGACCAGTACTCACGCTATTTCGATTCTCCGGGCTACTTTTTCGATGTGTCGGCGGGCAAGTCCATAATGTTGGGAGGCAATGCAGTGAGCGAACTGAGGTTGGCCGGCACACTGGGTTTCCTGTGCTGGCAGGCGGGGGAGGCGTTGTAGAACGATGCCTATATGTACGGCGTGTCGGCCAGTGCTGGCGGAAAGTATGGTGCGCTTACGGTCACGTGGCAGGGCTATACGGGCTGGATGGACAACGGCGACAGGCCGATGGTAATCAGCTGCGAAGCAAGGTTTTATGCCGGACATTTCTCCCCGATGGTCTCTTACCAGTACGGGATACGCGACTATCCGTTCCACAAATGCAGCGTAGGGCTGGCATACAGGCTATGAATGTGCATAGGTGTCAGTGGGGCGTTCCATTGACACGGGGCATTGGGGTGCGCAGTGAGGTTGCATTATGGAATCACATGACCATTTGTACCGGCGTGCGCAGGTTTTGGACGAAAGCGGATTATGATGATAGACGAATTGACATTCAAGTATATAGAGGAGCATAGCGGGGAGGATGTGCATGCGCTTGCGCTGCGGAAATTTCCTGCCGGTGTCGATGCGCGGACGGCATTGAACCAGATAGCCGCACGGCAGAAGATGAGGAAAAAAGTGCCGCTTTGGGCGGAAAACAGCGGGGTAGTCTACCCCGGACATCTGTCGGTAGAGCAGTGTTCGAGTCAGACAACAGCCGGGTTCAAGGCTCAGATAGTTGACAGCATAGCAGGCGGAAAGGGGTTCACTCTTGTGGATTTGACGGGAGGTATGGGTGTGGACTGTTATTTCATGTCCGCAAAGGCCGGGCGTGCGGTCTATGTAGAGCGTGACAGCGGGCTGTGCAGACTTGCTGCGCATAATTTCGGAGTGTTGGGCAGGAAGACTGAGGTAGTGAACAGTGAGGCGGAGGAGTATCTGTGCGGGCTGAGCAACGATGGTGCGGACATCATCTATCTTGACCCGGCACGGCGCGATGCGAGCGGGCGCAAGATGGTGAGCCTGCACGACTGTTCGCCGGATGTGACGGTACTGCGGGACAAACTGCTGGAAGTTGCGCCGGATGTACTTGTAAAGCTGTCGCCGATGCTGGACATTTCGTTGGCTGTCAGCGAATTGGATTGTGTATATAGGGTATACGTAGTGTCTGTGCATAGTGAGTGTAAGGAGCTTGTCATACATTTGCGCAGAGGGTATGCGGGGCAGTACGGCATAGAGTGCGTGGATTTTGGCAATGGCGGATACGAGTCGCGTTTTGTCTCGTCACCGGAAGAGGAGGCCGGGAGCGTGCCTGTATATGCGAACGGGGTGGGGCAGTATCTCTATGAGCCATGCGGCGCGGTGATGAAGGCGGGGCTTTTCCGTTCTGTGGCCGTGAGGTTCGGAGTGGAGAAACTTCATCCCAACAGCCATCTGTACACATCGGCAGTGCCGGTGAAGCATTTCCCGGGAAGGGTGTTCGAAGAGGAGGAGGTATTGCCGTTTTCTAAAAGGGAAACGGCACGCATCAGTAGGGAGTTGGCCTGTGCAAATATTGCAGTGCGCAACTTTCCGCTGACCGCAGAGGCTCTGCGCAGGAAGTTAGGTATGAAAGACGGCGGCGAGGTCTATCTGTTCGGCACTACATTGAAAGAGGAAGATAAGGTGCTGATTGTGACGAGGAAATATAATGGATGATGCGTTTGGAGGTGTTGGGTCAGGAGAGGGACTGTGCATTAGTCCGCTGTTTCACTAATAAGCGGGGAGCGGGGGTGCAGGCCATAAAGCGGCCTTACATAATCACTTTGCATTTGTAGCCCAAGCCGCGCAGCATTGCACCGACTTTCTCCCGCCAGTCGCCCTGCACGACTATCTCACCGTCCTTTGCGCTGCCGCCCGCTCCGCACTTGGTTTTCAGTAGTTTCCCAAGTTCTTTGAGGTCGTCTTCATTGCCCACAAAGCCGGTTATGAGCGTCACTTTCTTGCCTGCCCTGTTCCGCTTGTCGAGCTGCACCGTGAGGTTCTGCCGTGACGGCGGCAATGTTTCCCGCTCCTCCGTGCGGCCAGTCTCGTAGACGAAATCGGGGTTGGTGGAGTAGACTATGTTGAGACGGTCTTTCCAGTCGTTGGTTTTCATAGGCGTTTTGTTAAAGTGAGCAGCTAATGGCTGTATTTTTTGTATGCAAATATACGAAAGTATCCCGATTAACAGATTATTTTTGTACATTTGCATCTGACAAATCGTATCCGTATGAATAGGTTTAGTGTTAAACAGCTTGGCCCGATAGAAGATGTTTCTATTGATTTTGGAGATCTGACAATATTGGTAGGGCCTCAGGCAAGCGGAAAAAGCATTATTCTTGAAACCTTAAAGTTAGTAGTTGACCACGACAGCGTGATTAATACGTTGGACAGGTATAACTATATTATCGGGCATAACACAGATAACATACTTAATGTATTCTATGGGGTGGGCATGTCTGCCATATGGAAAAAAGATAGCCATGTCGAATTGGACGGCATACCGTTCAGACTGAAAGACCTTCCGAAGAAAGGGGACGATAGAATAGACGATATGCTGTTCTATGTCCCGGCACAACGTATATTGAGCATTGCGGACGGGCGGCCTAAAAATTTTATGGAGTTTGACAGTTCGTCCCCCTATATACTCCGTTCGTTCAGTGAAACGTTACGTCTGTTCATGCAACACGGGATGGGAAGTGCAGATGTGTTGTTTCCAATGAAAAACCGGTTAAAGGGTTTTTTGCGCAACGCGTTTAATGAAAGTATATTCCATGGAGCGAAAATCATTATGGAAGAAAGGTCCGGGCAAAAGAAAATGGTTCTGGATGTTGACAATTTAAATATCCCGTTTATGTCATGGAGTGCAGGGCAAAAAGAGTTCATGCCGTTACTCCTTGCCTTTTATTGCTTGTCAGGTCCGCCATCGAAAGTGGTTAAAAGAGAGAAATACAAATATGTGGTGATTGAAGAGCCGGAAATGGGACTTCACCCAAGGGCTATTATAAGCGTTCTGTTGCAAATTCTGGAGTTGATTCAGACAGAAGGTTATAAAGTTATTGTTTCAACCCACTCTCCGGTACTGCTCGAATTTGCGTGGGCATTCAATCAGTTGGGCAAGATGCATCGGCAATATGATGCGCTTTATGAGATATTTAATGTGCCGGAAGAATCTCCCGTGAGAGTGATGCTGGAAGGTCTGTTAGCTAAAACAATAAGGACGTATTATTTCAAGCGAATCAATGGAAACGGCAGGGTGGTGTCATGTGACATTTCATCGCTTGACGTGACTGACAGCAAAGATGCTGTGTCGGAATGGGGAGGTTTGTCAGAGTTCTCATGTAAGGTGTCAGATGTTGTTTCCCGATATATGGTAGATGCAGAAGATGGGGAATAAAAGTAATATAGCCAGTGCACTGCATATAGCAGTCGAAGAGACTGCGGATGTTAAAGGTCGGTTTGAAACAGGGTTGCAGGCATTAAGAAAAGCCGACAGATATAAAATAGTAGTGAGCGATACACGTAAGTTGACAGGTAGTGTGGATATAGACTCGTCTACTAAGGACAAGTATCCTGAAGCTAACAGATGGGATTATGCAATAGAGTATGGGGGTGAAACTTTTTTTGTCGAAGTACATCCCGGTTCTACAGGCGAAGTCAAGACTGTCATAGCTAAATTGGATTGGTTGAAACAATGGCTGAAAAATGCAGCCCCGGCTATTGATGCATTGAAATCGAAGAATAAGAGTGCGTATCATTGGGTGTACACTAAGGATTCTGCGATTCTTCCTAATTCAAAATATGCGAAAATGTTAAGCATAAACGGATTGGGTCTGCCGAAAAAACAGTTGACGTTATGAGAGTTGTGCATAAGAGTGACTTGATATGAGATCTGATTATATTAAAGTATGCCAAATATATTTGTAAAAGTGCCTGAGCCGACGCTGCGCCGGTTGCCGTGGTATCTGGCGTATGCCAAGCTGGCGCGGCAGGGCGGCGAGACGCACATATCGTCCACGCAGTTCGCGCAGAAGATAGGTATAGACGCATCGGTCGTGGCGAAAGATTTCTCGTTTGTCACCCTTTCCGGCAAGACGAGGGTGGGTTATGAGATTGACGAGCTTATACGCGCCCTGGATGAGTTCCTCGGCTTTTCCAACAGGCACAGCGCGTTTCTTTTCGGGGCGGGCAGCCTCGGGTCGTCGCTGCTGCACGACGGAGGACTGAAGCAGTACGGGCTTGACCTCGTGGCGGCTTTCGATGTAAAGTATGAGCTGGTCGGGACGTATATAAACCATATCCCGATACAGCATCTCGACAAGTTCGAGGAGATACAGCGGCAGACGAGGGTGAATATCGGGGTTCTGGCCGTGCCGGTGGAAGTGGCTCAGGAGACGGCGGACAGGATGGTGGCAGGCGGCATAAAGGCCATCTGGAACTTCACGCCGTTCAGGATACGAGTGCCGGAAAATATAGTGGTGCAGAACACGTCGCTCTACGCGCACCTTGCAGTGATGTTCAACCGTCTGCGGGAGGAGCAGGAGCTGGAGGCGCGCAATGTGTTAAAACAGACAGGGCTATGAAGATTATATGTATAGGTTGGAACTATCCGCTGCACAATGCGGAGATGAAGCGCGACTTCGAGATAACAGAGCCAACGGTCTTTATGAAGCCCGATTCGGCACTGCTCAGGGAAAACAAGCCGTTTTTCATACCTAAATTCTCCGACAGGGTAGAGTATGAGACAGAGGTGGTCATACGCATCAACCGTCTCGGCAAGAATATAGCCGAGCGTTTCGCTTATAGATATTATGACGAGATAGCCCTCGGCGTGGATTTCACGGCAAGGGACTTGCAGATAAGGCAGAAGGCGGCAGGAGCTCCGTGGGAGATAGCCAAAGCGTTTGACAATTCCGCCGTCATAAGCGGCCTTATCAGTCTGGACGGCATGGATATCAACAACATACATTTTTCTCTGCGCAAGAACGGTGAGGTTGTGCAGGCGGCATCGACACGGGAGATGATTTTTCCTGTTGACAGGATAATTGCGTATGTGAGCAGGTTCTTCACACTGAAAATAGGAGACCTGATATATACCGGTACGCCGGCCGGCGTGGGGCGAGTCGATATAGGCGACAGGCTTGAGGGGTTCATAGGGGAGCAGAAGATGTTCGATTTCCATGTGAAATGAAGCCTTACGGAAAAATGCCGGCCTTGTGCGAAAGGTGGTTTTTAGCGGGATTAATTAAGGTGTAACGTATGATGAGCAAAACGATAATGACAGTAGCGGCGTTCATATTCAGCTTATGGGCTGCGTGTGCCGATACTGTCGAATATAACCTTGTGTGGAGAGGTGTCAGGACATGGAGTGATTCACTCCATACGGTACGCACCATCGGCCTTGACAGCGCGGTCTATCCTGACCAGACGGGCATACCCGTACTGATGTGGGAGATAGCATCGCCTGATGTTGATGTGGCCGATGTCCGTCATGCGCCGCTCACATACGAGGAAGAGGAGGTGGTACGCCATGCCGGAATGGCATATAATCCCGCACCGCAGTGGAGCGTGGTCTCCGCGACTGACAGAAAGAGAACGAGACATTATCTGCGTATGAACCCGTTTATCTCCGTGGACGGGAAGGTGCGGAAGGTGACCGCATTCCGAGTGGTGTCCAGTGAAGGCACTGCGGCTGTCAAAAGCAGTCCAGATGAGGAGAGCAAGGCGGAGAGATACGCCGCATCGTCAGTGCTGGCTTCAGGAGATTGGGTCAAAATCCGTGTCGGGCAGACCGGAATATACAAACTGACGTATGAGCAGATCAAGAATATGGGTTTTGCTTCTCCCGCCAATGTCAGGGTACACGGCTACGGCGGCGCGATGCTACCGGAAAGTTTTTCCGAGCCATACACGGATGACCTGCCGGAAGTGTCGGTCTATATGTATAAGGGCAGTGACAGCGTGTTCGGACCGGGCGACTATATACTTTTCTATGGACAAGGGCCGGTGTCATGGAAATATGACGGTGCTACCCGGCTATATGCACATACACGCAATGTGTATTCAGACTACGGATATTATTTTGTCACGGCTGGTGACAATGAGGGGCTGCGTGTCGAGGAGGCT
This sequence comes from Candidatus Aphodosoma intestinipullorum, assembly GCA_017694515.1. GTDB lineage: Bacteria > Bacteroidota > Bacteroidia > Bacteroidales > Paludibacteraceae > Aphodosoma > Aphodosoma intestinipullorum. The sequence goes on along the minus strand of JADIMV010000024.1, from coordinate 7,460 downwards.
GACGGAGAGAGTGCTACGGGCGGCCTCACGGCAACTTCGTTCACGGATTATTATGTACATGAGAAAGACTCTATTTCATTAATAAATTCAGGCAAGATATTCTGGGGCGAGGCATTCAGAAGCCCAAGGCTGTCGTACAGTTTCACGCCGTCCATATCGAACATAATGGCAGAAAAGGCCACTATGGTGATAGATGCGGTAGGCACATATTCGACATCTACGGACATATCCGCCAATGTCAACGGAACGGAAATAGGCCGTCTGACCATTCCCGCCAAACCTGTGAGCGACCTGTCGGTCTCAGGGAAAATAGCGACAGGCACATACACATTTACTCCCAATGCAGGAAATTCACTGCCTATAAAACTTACATACAGTTCGTCATCCGGAACCGCATATCTTAACTATTTTGAAGTCAACCTGAAACGTAAGCTCGTGAAGAATAGCGGCAGTCCATTGTTCTTCAGGATTATAGATTATGTGGGCAAAACAGATGCCGGAGTGGAGGTGCTGGTGGACGGCGTGGACGATGATGTGCAGATATGGGATATAACCGACAAATCAGCAGTCAGGCGTATGCCGTTGGAGAAATCAGGGGCGGTGGGAAGTTTCTCTGCTGACTTGTCCGAAGTGCGTGAGTTTGTCGCAGTGTCGCCATCAGCGGATAGCTTTATGACCCCGGATATCATCGGGCGTGTGAAGAACCAGAATCTGCACGGTCTCGGACAGATGGATATGGTCATAATTGCGCATCCTGATTTCGTATCAGAGGCTAACCGTCTTGCCGAGTGGCACAGCAGCTATGACGGTATGAACGCTGTTGTTGTCGAGGCAGAGACAGTATATAACGAGTTTTCCTCTGGCACGCCTGACGCTACCGCCTATCGCAGGTTCATGAAGATGTTCTATGACAGGGCGAAGGGCGAGGACGACGAGCCGAAGTACCTTATACTGTTTGGCGACGGCTGCTTCGACAACAGGCAGATCACGAGGGACAGGAACGCCTCGGGGGAGATTTTCAGGCTGCTGACGTACCAGTCGGACAATTCATTGTCGGAGACAGCATCATATACCACGGATGATTATTTCGCCCTGCTTGATGACAATGAGGGTAATGCCATCGAGGCGGAGCTGATGGATATATGCGTCGGGAGGATACCGGCCAGTACTGTGGAGCAGGCGCGTAGCGCTGTGGACAAGATATTGGGTTATCTGAACAACGAGGTCGTGGGTAACTGGAAAAACCAGATACTGTTCATAGCGGACGACGGCGACGGCAACCAGCATATGGAGAGTGCCGATACCGTGGCAAATTTAGCGCAGGCGATGTATCCGGATATCATAGTCAAGAAGATGTTCCTTGATGCATACGTGCAGGAGGTGGCCGCATCCGGCGAGTCGTATCCTGTGGCCAAGCGCGAGTTTGATGACTATATAAAGTTCGGCATTGCCATGGTCAACTATATGGGGCACGGCAGTTACGAGGGGTGGGCAAACGAACGTATCCTGACTATGGATGATATGACAGGGATGTATAATGAGTGCCTGCCGTTCTGGGTCACGGCCACTTGCGGTTTCACGCGGTTCGACTCATACGTCAATTCAGGCGGCGAAGTACTGATGATGAACGCAAACGGCGGTGCGATGGGGCTTTTCTCAACATCGCGTACAGTGTATGCCGGGCCTAATGAGAACATCAACCTGCAACTGATGCGCAACATGATGACACGCGATGATGAGGGTGTTACCATAACGCTCGGCGAAGCTGCAAGGCGGGCTAAAAACGCCTTGCCCGGTGATGCCAACCGGATGAGCTTCATATTTATAGGAGACCCTGCCGTGCGTCTCGCCGTACCATATTCGCACAAGGTGACGATAGACAGCATCAACGGTTTGCCGGCAGAGCCGTCCCGTCAAGACACTATCGGTGCGCTTGACATAGTGACACTGAGCGGATATATTAAAAAGTACGGGGGGGATTACGATCCGTCGTTCAACGGCTATGCCCATGTCTCTGTCTTTGACAAGGAAAGCGAGGTGACAACACTGTGCAATGATGCCGGATCGACACCATTCGCATTCAAGTACAGGTCGAGCCTGCTGTTCTCCGGAAAGGCGGAGGTTAAGGATGGGCGTTTTACCATACAGTTCCAGATGCCAAAGGATATACGCTATAACTATGGCCCGGGCAAGATAGTGGTATACGCTGTGGATGAAGAGAACAACTATGAGGCAAACGGCTCTTATGCGGATATCTGTGTCGGCGGAGAGGCGGACGATGCCGGATATGAGGACAAAGGCCCTGAAATCAGGATGTATCTCAACACGCCGCAATTCACTAACGGAGGCAAGGTGAACAGCTCACCGCTGTTTGTCGCCAATGTGAGCGACGATTCAGGCATAAACACCGTAGGGTCAGGCATAGGCCATGACATTGTAATGATAATCGATGATGACCCAAAGCAGCAATATGTCCTCAATCACTATTTCGAGCCGGAGACAGGCAACTATAAGGAGGGTACTGTAACATATCAGCTGTCAGGTCTCGCGGAGGGCAAGCATAAGCTGTTTTTCAGGGTGTGGGACATACAGAACAACTCATCGTCCGCAGAACTCGAATTTGAGGTTGACCCGGATTATGCTCCGGAACTGTATGACGTGTATGTGTATCCTAATCCGGTAGTGAACGACGCTAATTTTGTCTGTGTGCATGACCGCCCACAAACACCTGTAAATGTCACGGTTTCAGTATATGACCTTGCGGGAAGGATGTTGTGGACTTCTGGAAAGACATTGCTCACAGACAGTAGCAACAGGACTACCGTCACTTGGAATATCCGGTCGGACGGTGGGCTTAATGCCGTTGACGGCATATATCTCGCAAGGGTTGTTTTTGAAGACTCAGACGGACTTAAGTCGGCGCGTACAGTAAAATTAATTGTCCGCGCACAATAAAAAATACAGGCTTGACGTTTATAATTCAGATATAATCCATTATCTTTGCATTGGCAGAAGATAGGGTGCGTCTCAACAAAAGTTGTCAAACAAGTTTGCCGCTTTTGTATTCGACTTTTGCTATCTTTGTATCTGACGGTACAAGATAGGAGGCGGTTCGGCAAAGGCAATCGAACGGGTTTGTTGCCATTGCTCTCACCTTTTGCTATCTTTGTACGGGGATGAGGCATGTCGGATGCTTGTTTTCGTCCCAATAGTATTGAATATCAACAATTATAATTTATAACTGAATCTATGAAGAAAATCTTGTCAGTAGCAGTTGTGCTGTGCGCATCCTTGTTTGCGTTCGCACAGGAGACCAATAATGTCATACAGACCGCGGTGCCGGCTCTGAATATTGCTCCCGATGCAGTGGGCGGCGGTATGGGTGATATAGGTGTAGCAACCAATCCGGATGAGCATTCACAGTATTGGAACTCATCGAAATATGCACAGGCGAAGAGCAGTGCAGGCTTCGCGTTCTCATTCACACCGTGGTTACGCAGTCTTGGCGTGGACGACATTTACCTCGGCTACCTTTCAGGATATTACAAGATAAGCGATATGGCCGGTACGGTCAGCGCCTCACTCCGTTATTTCTCCCTTGGAGATGTGGTATTGAGGGAAGACCTGCAAGCGATAGCGACAAGCGTGAACCCGTATGAGATGACGTTCGACCTCGGTTATTCGCGTCTGCTCACCGAGAACTTCTCGATGGGTGTAGTACTTCGCTTCATTGCGTCAGACCTCAGCGCGAAGACAGACGAGAACTATTATACCGGCTATGCGTTCACTGCCGACATCAACGGTTTCTACCAGTTGCCGATAGATATCGCGACCGGTGAGTCGAAGTTCACATTGGGTTTCAACCTTTCGAACATCGGTACGAAAATCACATACGACAAGGGAGAGAACAGTAACTTCCTGCCGACTAACCTTAAATTCGGTCTGGGTTATTTCATCCCGTTCGATGACTATAACCGCCTCATGATAAGCGCGGAAGTCAACAAGTATCTTGTCCCGACACGCTATTCGAGATTTGCCGAGGGATTTAACAAGGACGATGAGAGCACATGGCAGATGAGTACCGACCAGTATAACAGCATCTCTTCACTGAAAGGTATAGGTCTGTCGTTCTGCGACGCTCCCGGCGGCTTTGCGGAGGAGATGAAGGAGATAAACTGGGCTGTAGGTCTCGAGTATGCGTACAACGAGCAGTTCTTCGGCCGCGTGGGTTACTACAATGAGGCGTATGAGAAAGGCAACCGCAAATATTTCACGGTGGGTGCGGGCTTCAAACTGTCGGCGTTCAAGCTGGATGTGGGTTATGTCATCAGCGTGGCGCAGACTAATCCACTCGACCAGACACTCCGTTTCTCTCTCGGCTTCGACATAGACGGCCTGAAAGCTTTGGCAGACAGAGAGTAAAAAGAGAGAGACTGCATACAGAGACCTCTATAGGGAAAATGTCATAATAACAAAGATTTAAGTTACGGGTGATGCGGCATAAAAGTGCCGCATCACTTATTTTATAAACGCAAAAGACATTGGCAATCATGAATATCAGGGTAGGAATGGGCTACGATGTACACCGTATAGTGCCGGAGAGGCCATTGTGGCTCGGCGGGATAGAAATCAAGTGCGGGTTCGGCCTGTCGGGGCATTCGGACGCGGATGTGCTGATACACGCGATATGCGATGCGATACTCGGCGCGGCGAACATGAGGGATATAGGGTATCATTTCCCGGATACGGCATCGGAGTATGAGAATATCGACAGCAAGATACTGCTGCGCAAGACGGTTGCATTTGTAAGGGAGAAAGGGTATTCAATCGGAAATGTGGACGCGACAGTGTGCGCCGAAAAGCCTAAAATCAACCCTCATATACCGGCGATGAGAAGAGTGCTGGCAGAATGTATGGAGACCGATGAGGATAACATAAGCATCAAGGCCACGACGACAGAGCGGATGGGCTTTGTGGGGCGAGAGGAGGGGATGGCGGCATACGCAGTGGCACTTTTGGAGAAGATATGAGTTTTGGCTGAATAGGCATCCCGGAAATGGTCTCTATGACCGGCTGATGGTCGGATGGAGAACTCAATAGGGATGAGAGCAGAAGCGGCAACTTGTACCACGCACGGTACAAGCTGCCGCTTCTGATTTTATACGTGACATGGCTTATACGCCCCATACGGTTCAAAGCCTTTCAAGTACGGTCTCTATCAGCTCTTCTACCGAACCTTTATAGTTTGTGTTCATGCTGTGCGACACGCGTCCGGCAATGATGGCGCAGACGGTCATGGCGCGGTGTCCCAGCAGATGGGCCATACCGGCAAGCATGGAACTCTCCATCTCGTAGTTTGTAATCCGTTCTCCATGCCAGTCGAACGACATAATCTTTTCATTCAGGCGCGGGTCGGCGGGGAGAGCGCGGACGTAGCGTCCCTGCGGCCCGTAGAAGCCGGGGGCGGAGATGGTTATGCCTTTAATCATGTCATGGCCTATGCGCCCGACAAGTCCGGGGTCGGCATTGACAACGTATGGCGCGGCGAGGCGTGGATTCCAGCCGGTGTGGGCGCAGAACGCCTGTTCAATATCGAGGTTGAGTACCCCGTCGGGTATATCGTAATAATTCAATATTCCGTCAAAGCCGATGGAGCGGCGCGAGACGACGTATGAACCTACGGGGCAGAACTCCTGCAACCCGCCGGATGTGCCTACGCGCACGAGCGTGAGGGAGGTGTGAGTGTCCTTTACGGTACGTGTGCTGAAGTCGATGTTCACCAGTGCGTCGAGTTCCGTGGTCACTATGTCTATGTTGTCGGGGCCAATGCCGTGGGAGACACAGGATATGCGTTTGCCACGATATGTGCCTGTTATGGTGTGAAATTCACGGCTCTGGACTTCGCACTCGATGGTGTCGAAATGACGGGCTACCATAGTGACGCGGGCGGGGTCGCCGACGAGCAGCACCGTGTCAGCTATCTGTTCCGGTTTCACGTGGAGATGAAAGACAGACCCGTCGGAGTTGATTATCAGCTCCGAGGGCGGAATGATACGTTTTTCCATAGCGATATGATTTTAGATTTCTATAATAACAGTGGTGTGCGGGTGCGCGGAGAACGGCCTGCCGGCTGTCTGTGCGAACCGCATCATATCCGGAGACAAAGATAGCGAAAATCGGAGGCAAAAGGTTATGGGAATGCGAAATTTATTGCGGAAGGGGTGCGGTTTCGGCGTTTGGATTCGGAGAGGCTGGCTTGAGGCTTCGTCGAGAGTACGTGTTTTTAACCTTAATTTGGTTTTGGGAGAGGAGTGGAGGAGGCGTTTTTGAGTGCAGGCGGGGCGGGATATGTTTTGTAGTTCCGAATAAATAGTTTACCTTTGCGATATTGTTAAACTTCAAATCATGTACTGTTTATGAAATACACGAGATTTTTTGTTTTGGTTATGTGCGCGGCGATGTCGTGCGGACTGAGTGCGCAGACGCAGGATGAGGTGACGGAGGCGAAGGCCGATTCTGTGGTGAGGAAGACGGAGACACGCGAAGTGGAAAACTTTACGCAGGTGGAGATTGACGGATTGTTCAATGTCAGGTTCGTCAAGGGGGAGAAGAGCAAGGTGGAGCTCTCTTCAGAGAGGATGGCCAACTTCGATGACGTGAAGGTGGTATGCAAATCGGGCATTCTCGTGATGGAGTACCAGAACAATATGCCGTATGTCGGCGTGAGCAACATAAAGAGAATGGACCTTGACGTGACTATCACTACACCGGCGATAGAGAGGCTGAAATGCAGCGGCGTGGTGTCGTTCGAGACGGAGGAGGCACTGAACGGCGGCAATGTCAGGGTGTCGCTCAACGGTGTGTCAAATATAAGGATAGCCGCCGTGGAGGGTGACGAACTGAGAATGGAGGACGCGGGCGTGTCGAAGGTGAGGATTGGCAGTGTGGCCGTGAAGGAGGTGAATGTGCATCTGACCGGTACGGGGACAACGGCGTTCGACTCCATTGCAGCCACGGATGTGAACCTCGACATGAGCGGCGCGGGTACGATAGTGACTAACAAGCTGACAGCCACGAACGCCAGCCTGACCATGAGCGGAGTGGGCAATATCAACGCGAAGGGCATCAAGGCGGATAAACTCGCGGTGAATGCGCCGGGCGTAGGCTCTATAACTGTAGAGGGCGAGGCGACGACCTATACGAAGAGCGACAATATCATAGGCAAGGTGAACGACAGCAAGCTGAAACGCTGAACGGGCGGTGTCTGTATGGAGCTATCCTGAGAATGAAAGAATAGAAGACGGCGCATTGCCTGTCCGTAAAGGATGAGGGGGGGCGCGTGAGGTTAATGGCCGTTGTCTGAGAGTAGTCAGTCAACGGCTTTTTTGTCTATTACCTTAATTCCGCAACACTATTACAAATATAACTTTTTAAGTACCTGAGCAACAAAAAGTTGCTCA